>NZ_CEEDEA010000234.1:0-78 GCF_979253755.1 Methylobacterium sp. AC315 | reverse complement strand
CATCGGGGAGAAGCAGTCTGGCCATGCCAAACCAACGCTGAAAACCAAGCTCGGTGCCGTTCTGTTAGGCGTTCTTAG
>NZ_CEEDEA010000233.1:0-78 GCF_979253755.1 Methylobacterium sp. AC315 | reverse complement strand
CCCCCCCCCCCCCCCCCCCCCCCCCCCCCCCCCCCCCCCCCCCCCCCCCCCCCCCCCCCCCCCCCCCCCCCCCCCCCC
>NZ_CEEDEA010000232.1:0-79 GCF_979253755.1 Methylobacterium sp. AC315 | reverse complement strand
ACACACACACAGACACGATCACCACGATCCAGCCAAACAGCCGGTCCGCTCACGCGGACCGGCTGTTTCGTGCTCGGGG
>NZ_CEEDEA010000231.1:0-79 GCF_979253755.1 Methylobacterium sp. AC315 | reverse complement strand
CCGACCGGTCCTGCCAGGGCAGGTCGTCGAACGTCCGCCAATACCTGCTGTGCACCCGCACTGACGCCCGCCCGCAGAC
>NZ_CEEDEA010000230.1:0-79 GCF_979253755.1 Methylobacterium sp. AC315 | reverse complement strand
ATCATCGGGGAGAAGCAGTCTGGCCATGCCAAACCAACGCTGAAAACCAAGCTCGGTGCCGTTCTGTTAGGCGTTCTTA
>NZ_CEEDEA010000229.1:0-84 GCF_979253755.1 Methylobacterium sp. AC315 | reverse complement strand
TCGGACGCTTGGCTCCTCGGACGCTTGGCTCCTCGGACGCTTGGCTCCTCGGACGCTTGGCTCCTCGGACGCTTGGCTCCTCGG
>NZ_CEEDEA010000228.1:0-88 GCF_979253755.1 Methylobacterium sp. AC315 | reverse complement strand
GGGACTGCCGCCTCGACGGTGTTGAGGAAACGGATGACCTCACCGTGGCGATGGCGCTGCATGCAGCGGCCGAGCACCGTGCCTTCCA
>NZ_CEEDEA010000227.1:0-90 GCF_979253755.1 Methylobacterium sp. AC315 | reverse complement strand
GTGCGGGCGGCGTGTTGAACATCAGGCCGCCATGGCCCGGGTGAAGCGCTCGCCGAAGATGACGGCGAACTGCGCCTGGGCCATGACCCA
>NZ_CEEDEA010000226.1:0-95 GCF_979253755.1 Methylobacterium sp. AC315 | reverse complement strand
AGACCCGCACATCGCAAACACATCCCTCGACACGCACACCACGACGGCCCCGGAGCGCGCCCAGCGGCGCCAGCCAGCCCGGATCAGCCGCACAC
>NZ_CEEDEA010000225.1:0-103 GCF_979253755.1 Methylobacterium sp. AC315 | reverse complement strand
CATCCATCGAAGGTCATTGGATACAAGGGTTCAGTCAGAACCCATTTTGCGGGACGGACGCCGTCCTCGTTTCTCTTTCTCGTTCCGGGCCATCGGGCTCCGC
>NZ_CEEDEA010000224.1:0-111 GCF_979253755.1 Methylobacterium sp. AC315 | reverse complement strand
TGCAGCGCCGCGCCGAAGCTGAAGCAGGCCGCCGAGGATATACGCGCCTTCGCCGAGCTCCTGCGCCAGAACGATCCCACCGGACTGACGCCCTGGCTGGAAGCTGCAGCC
>NZ_CEEDEA010000223.1:0-112 GCF_979253755.1 Methylobacterium sp. AC315 | reverse complement strand
ATCTGGGACTCCTCATCCTGAGCGTGTCGAAGGACCGTCGATGGACAGCACGACGGCGTGGGCGGGCGGTTGCATATAGAGACCGACCACATCCTCGACCTTCTCGGCGAAG
>NZ_CEEDEA010000222.1:0-121 GCF_979253755.1 Methylobacterium sp. AC315 | reverse complement strand
CGACCTCGCTGTCTCGGGAGGATCGCGCCTTCACCGAAGCGCTCTGCAGCGCCGCGCCGAAGCTGAAGCAGGCCGCCGAGGATATACGCGCCTTCGCCGAGCTCCTGCGCCAGAACGATCC
>NZ_CEEDEA010000221.1:0-130 GCF_979253755.1 Methylobacterium sp. AC315 | reverse complement strand
GCGCACGGCTGGCTCGTCCTGCCGGAGCCCGGTGACGAAGCCGCCGAGATCGGTCGCGGCTGCAGCTTCCAGCCAGGGCGTCAGTCCGGTGGGATCGTTCTGGCGCAGGAGCTCGGCGAAGGCGCGTATA
>NZ_CEEDEA010000220.1:0-131 GCF_979253755.1 Methylobacterium sp. AC315 | reverse complement strand
GCGCGTGCGGGCTTATTGCGAGGTCGAGGCGACGATCTTGGCCGGTGAGGTCGAGCGCGTGCGGGCTTATTGCGAGGTCGAGGCGACGATCTTGGCCGGTGAGGTCGAGCGCGTGCGGGCTTATTGCGAGG
>NZ_CEEDEA010000219.1:0-137 GCF_979253755.1 Methylobacterium sp. AC315 | reverse complement strand
CTCGCGCAGGTGCCCGACGATCTCCCGGGTGCTCATGCCGCGGGCGTACATCGACACGATTTGTCGTCGAAGCCGGGAAAGCGGCGCTGATACCGGGCGATCAGTTGCGGATCGAACGTCGCCTGCCGGTCGCGCGG
>NZ_CEEDEA010000218.1:0-137 GCF_979253755.1 Methylobacterium sp. AC315 | reverse complement strand
CCTGTGACCTTCAGGTTATGAGCCTGACGAGCTACCGGGCTGCTCCACCCCGCGCCAAGTGTGTGCGGCTGATCCGGGCTGGCTGGCGCCGCTGGGCGCGCTCCGGGGCCGTCGTGGTGTGCGTGTCGAGGGATGTG
>NZ_CEEDEA010000217.1:0-140 GCF_979253755.1 Methylobacterium sp. AC315 | reverse complement strand
CCGCACTTTCGGTGCTGAAGGTTTGGCATCCGATCAAGCTTTGCCGATCCCGGCTCATGCAGGATGCAGGACGCGTTGGCGCAGGAGATCGAAACCGGCGCGACCGTACATGCTCCGCTTGATCAGCTTGAGGCGGTTGA
>NZ_CEEDEA010000216.1:0-144 GCF_979253755.1 Methylobacterium sp. AC315 | reverse complement strand
GTGCTCGGCCGCTGCATGCAGCGCCATCGCCACGGTGAGGTCATCCGTTTCCTCAACACCGTCGAGGCGGCAGTCCCAGCGGGCAAGGCGATCCACGTGGTGCTCGACAACTACGGCAGCCACAAGCACCCGAAGGTGCGCGCC
>NZ_CEEDEA010000215.1:0-144 GCF_979253755.1 Methylobacterium sp. AC315 | reverse complement strand
CAGGAGCACGTCCTCGACGCCGCGGTTCCTGAGCTCGTTCATGACCCGCAACCAGAACTTGGCGCCCTCGTTCTGCTCCAGCCACAGGCCGAGGATCTCCTTGGATCCGTCGGCGCGCACGCCGAGCGCGATATGGACCGCCTT
>NZ_CEEDEA010000214.1:0-153 GCF_979253755.1 Methylobacterium sp. AC315 | reverse complement strand
ATCGGGGAGAAGCAGTCTGGCCATGCCAAACCAACGCTGAAAACCAAGCTCGGTGCCGTTCTGTTAGGCGTTCTTAGCCCTGGAGGATGACATCATGCACCTGGATCGTCTGGCCAACGTGCTGACGACCCTCGGCACGCACGACGACGTCGT
>NZ_CEEDEA010000213.1:0-153 GCF_979253755.1 Methylobacterium sp. AC315 | reverse complement strand
GTTGGGCCATCGGTTCCGTCCTCTGTCGGCTCAAAAGCCATACTTCAGGGCGGACCACTTCAAAGGGGGACGATCAGTCCCGCGACGACGGATCAGGCGCAGGACGGTGTCGCCGCTGACAGGCATGGCCAGCCGCCGCGACAACCTTGCGCC
>NZ_CEEDEA010000212.1:0-154 GCF_979253755.1 Methylobacterium sp. AC315 | reverse complement strand
GGCTGGTCATGCTCGGGCCGCCCAATCGCGGCAGCGAGATCGCGGATCGGCTGGGTCATCTCGGGCTCTACCGCCGGTCGTCGGGCATTCGATGGGCGGGCTCCTCGCCCGGGCCCTGATCGCCCAGGCGCGGCCGGAGCGGCTCGGCCGGCTG
>NZ_CEEDEA010000211.1:0-155 GCF_979253755.1 Methylobacterium sp. AC315 | reverse complement strand
GTGACCAGCACCCTGGGCGGGGCCGGCTCGCTCGTCGGCGGCACCGTGCAGACGGCCGCTCAGGCCGCCGCGCCGTCCCTGTCCAAGATCACGAACCCGCTCGACGGGATCGAGAGCACGGTCCGCCAGCAGGCCGCCGGCCAGGACCCGCAGGC
>NZ_CEEDEA010000210.1:0-155 GCF_979253755.1 Methylobacterium sp. AC315 | reverse complement strand
GCTCAGACCGTCTGCGTGCTCCTCGACGACGCCACCAAGTTGGCGTTGTCCACGATCGCCGGAGACCGATCCCGCCCGCTCAAGCACATCCTGCGGGCGCGCATCGTCCTGCTCTCGTTCGAACGCTTGAGCGTGCAGGACGTGGCTCGGCAGGC
>NZ_CEEDEA010000209.1:0-155 GCF_979253755.1 Methylobacterium sp. AC315 | reverse complement strand
CCCCCCCCCCCCCCCCCCCCCCCCCCCCCCCCCCCCCCCCCCCCCCCCCCCCCCCCCCCCCCCCCCCCCCCCCCCCCGCCCCCCCCCCCCCCCCCCCCCCCCCCCCCCCCCCCCCCCCCCCCCCCCCCCCCCCCCCCCCCCCCCCCCCCCCCCCC
>NZ_CEEDEA010000208.1:0-155 GCF_979253755.1 Methylobacterium sp. AC315 | reverse complement strand
ATCTGGGACTCCTCATCCTGAGCGTGTCGAAGGACCGTCGATGGACAGCACGACGGCGTGGGCGGGCGGTTGCATATGGAGACCGACCACATCCTCGACCTTCTCGGCGAAGGCCGGGTCGTGGGAGCGCTTGAAGGTCCGCACCCGATGCGGTT
>NZ_CEEDEA010000207.1:0-155 GCF_979253755.1 Methylobacterium sp. AC315 | reverse complement strand
TAGATCGCCACGAACGGCCGGTAGCCCTCCGTCGCCAGCCCGCCCGCGAACGTCACCGCGTGCTGCTCGGCGATGCCCACGTCGAAGGTCTTGTCCGGGTGCGCCTTGCCGAACAGGTCGATGCCGGTGCCGCCCGGCATCGCCGCCGTGATCGC
>NZ_CEEDEA010000206.1:0-155 GCF_979253755.1 Methylobacterium sp. AC315 | reverse complement strand
TGGAACGGCAGCTCGGTCGCCTGGCCGAGCGCGCCCACCGCCAGGAAGGTCTGCGGATCGCGCACCAGGGTCAGCACATCGTTGGGCCGCAGGTAGATGTTCTCCTTGGGGTTCGACACCACCGTGGTCAGCGGCACCGTGGCGGTGAGCGGCCC
>NZ_CEEDEA010000205.1:0-155 GCF_979253755.1 Methylobacterium sp. AC315 | reverse complement strand
ATCAAGGTCGCCGGCCGCCGGCCCCAGGACGTCCAGGGCCTGATCGAGAACGAGCTCGCCGGCAAGGCGATCCAGCCCCAGGTGCTGGTCTCGGTCACCCGGCCGATCAGCCAGGCGGTGACCGTCACCGGCGAGGGCGCCGCCGGCGCGCGCCT
>NZ_CEEDEA010000204.1:0-155 GCF_979253755.1 Methylobacterium sp. AC315 | reverse complement strand
CCGGAACCGGCCTCCCAGACCGAGACCGAGACCATGTCGCCGATGCCGATCACCGGCTCGGTGGAGGGGCGGTGGTCACCGAAGGAGGCGAGCAGGCTGTCGAGGGGCCGGCCGCGCAGGGCCTCGACCACGGATGGGGTGACGTCGATGATTTC
>NZ_CEEDEA010000203.1:0-155 GCF_979253755.1 Methylobacterium sp. AC315 | reverse complement strand
TCATGGGCGTGCGCGGTCGCCACCATGTGCACCAGCTCGGCCTCGTCGGAGGCCGCCATCACGGTCATGTTCGGCAGACAGCACAGGTACGCCAGGTCGAACGCGCCGGCATGGGTCGCCCCGTCCGCGCCGACCAGACCGGCCCGGTCCAGGCA
>NZ_CEEDEA010000202.1:0-155 GCF_979253755.1 Methylobacterium sp. AC315 | reverse complement strand
GGCGCGCACCTTCGGGTGCTTGTGGCTGCCGTAGTTGTCGAGCACCACGTGGATCGCCTTGCCCGCTGGGACTGCCGTCTCGACGGTGTTGAGGAAACGGATGACCTCACCGTGGCGATGGCGCTGCATGCAGCGGCCGAGCACCGTGCCTTCCA
>NZ_CEEDEA010000201.1:0-155 GCF_979253755.1 Methylobacterium sp. AC315 | reverse complement strand
CCGAGCGAGCGCTCAACGCCGAGATGGACCACCATCTGGCGGGCGAGGATGCTGGCAACACGCGCAACGGCTATGGCCGCAAGACAGTCACGACCGAGACTGGCCGGATCGAGCTGGCGATCCCGCGCGACCGGCAGGCGACGTTCGATCCGCAA
>NZ_CEEDEA010000200.1:0-155 GCF_979253755.1 Methylobacterium sp. AC315 | reverse complement strand
CGCAGGAGCGCACCCATGCGACAGTCGATCATAATCCTCGGCGCGGGCCTCGGCGGCCTCGTGCTGGCCCGCGTCCTTCATCTCCACGGGATCACGGCGGCGATCTACGAAGCCGAACCATCGGTCGATGCGAGAGCCCAGGGCGGCCTGCTCGA
>NZ_CEEDEA010000199.1:0-155 GCF_979253755.1 Methylobacterium sp. AC315 | reverse complement strand
GATGCGATCCGGGCGGTGTTCCCCGAGGCGCTGGTCCAGACCTGCATCGTTCACCTGCTGCGCCACAGCCTCGACTTTGTCTCCTACAAGGACCGCAAGCTCGTGGCGGCCGCGCTGAAGGACATCTACCGCGCGCTCGATGCCACAGCTGGCGA
>NZ_CEEDEA010000198.1:0-155 GCF_979253755.1 Methylobacterium sp. AC315 | reverse complement strand
CCCTACGGTTCTCGTCAATCGTCTGCCGCGGCAAACTCAATCTCCAGGCCGGCTCGACGCGCACCCCGATGTGGAGCTGCGGAGCCCGATGGCCCGGAACGAGAAAGAGAAACGAGGACGGCGTCCGTCCCGCAAAATGGGTTCTGACTGAACCC
>NZ_CEEDEA010000197.1:0-155 GCF_979253755.1 Methylobacterium sp. AC315 | reverse complement strand
GCGGGGACAGGATTTGAACCTGTGACCTTCAGGTTATGAGCCTGACGAGCTACCGGGCTGCTCCACCCCGCGCCAAGAGTGTGCGGCTGATCCGGGCTGGCTGGCGCCGCTGGGCGCGCTCCGGGGCCGTCGTGGTGTGCGTGTCGAGGGATGTG
>NZ_CEEDEA010000196.1:0-155 GCF_979253755.1 Methylobacterium sp. AC315 | reverse complement strand
CCCGTATTCCTGACACGCTCCTGGATCAGCTTCTGGCCGGGGCCGATCCGAAGACGGCCTTCGAGGCCGACGGCCTGCTGAACGAGCTGAAGAAAGCCCTGGCCGAGCGAGCGCTCAACGCCGAGATGGACCACCATCTGGCGGGCGAGGATGCT
>NZ_CEEDEA010000195.1:0-155 GCF_979253755.1 Methylobacterium sp. AC315 | reverse complement strand
CCCTACGGTTCTCGTCAATCGTCTGCCGCGGCAAACTCAATCTCCAGGCCGGCTCGACGCGCACCCCGATGTGGAGCGGCGGAGCCCGATGGCCCGGAACGAGAAAGAGAAACGAGGACGGCGTCCGTCCCGCAAAATGGGTTCTGACTGAACCC
>NZ_CEEDEA010000194.1:0-155 GCF_979253755.1 Methylobacterium sp. AC315 | reverse complement strand
TTAAGCCTGCCGCCAGCGTTCGCTCTGAGCCAGGATCAAACTCTCACGTTGAAGAGATTGATCTGGCCGATCACGTAATTCTCAGACGGAGCCTCACAATCGACCAAGCAGCGCTTCACAGCGCGACCCGGTCGGTGAGCTCAAAAAGAGAAACA
>NZ_CEEDEA010000193.1:0-155 GCF_979253755.1 Methylobacterium sp. AC315 | reverse complement strand
AGGTGAAAAGCACCCCGACGAGGGGAGTGAAACAGCACCTGAAACCGGATGCTTACAAACAGTGGGAGCTCAAGGTTTGTCCTGAGTGACCGCGTACCTTTTGTATAATGGGTCAGCGACTTAAAGTTACGAGCGAGCTTAAGCCGATAGGTGGA
>NZ_CEEDEA010000192.1:0-155 GCF_979253755.1 Methylobacterium sp. AC315 | reverse complement strand
AGGTGAAAAGCACCCCGACGAGGGGAGTGAAACAGCACCTGAAACCGGATGCTTACAAACAGTGGGAGCTCAAGGTTCGTCCTGAGTGACCGCGTACCTTTTGTATAATGGGTCAGCGACTTAAAGTTACGAGCGAGCTTAAGCCGATAGGTGGA
>NZ_CEEDEA010000191.1:0-156 GCF_979253755.1 Methylobacterium sp. AC315 | reverse complement strand
TTGCCGGAGCCAAAGCTCCAGCCGCAAGGACAAACGCCGTCCGCGTCTCCCTTCCTCAAATCCAACAATGTCAAAGAAAGGTCGATCAGATCCGCAGACCCGCCTACCAGAGACAGACAGCCGATCGCCCGGCGCTTAAGCCGGCCAATCCCGCTG
>NZ_CEEDEA010000190.1:0-157 GCF_979253755.1 Methylobacterium sp. AC315 | reverse complement strand
GCCAGACGGGATCGAACCGACGACCTCATGCTTGCAAAGCACGCGCTCTCCCAACTGAGCTATGGCCCCAAGGGGTCGGAGCCGGCGGGCGGAGCGTCCCGTGTCGTGGTGGGCCTGGGACGACTCGAACGTCCGACCTCACCCTTATCAGGGGTGC
>NZ_CEEDEA010000189.1:0-160 GCF_979253755.1 Methylobacterium sp. AC315 | reverse complement strand
CCGTACATGCTCCGCTTGATCAGCTTGAGGCGGTTGACCTGCCCCTCGACGGGGCCGTTGCTCCAGGGCTCGACGATGGCGGCGCGCACGGCTGGCTCGTCCTGCCGGAGCCCGGTGACGAAGCCGCCGAGATCGGTCGCGGCTGCAGCTTCCAGCCAGG
>NZ_CEEDEA010000188.1:0-161 GCF_979253755.1 Methylobacterium sp. AC315 | reverse complement strand
GGAACGCGTAGAACGGGATGACTTCGCCCCAGGCCCGTCGCCAACTCTGAGCGATGGCCGGGTACTTCCGGCCCCACTCACCTTCCTCGAAGGCCGCCAAGGCCGCCTCGCCAGCTGTGGCATCGAGCGCGCGGTAGATGTCCTTCAGCGCGGCCGCCACG
>NZ_CEEDEA010000187.1:0-167 GCF_979253755.1 Methylobacterium sp. AC315 | reverse complement strand
TCGACGCCGAGGTCATTGCCCTCTTCGCCGAACGCATCAGACCACCGGCCAGGCCCTTGCCGGAGCCGGAGAGACGGTACTTCGCCGAGCTCGTGAGCCGGCGGCGGCAGATCATCGGGATGATCTGCATGGAGACCAACCGTCGCGATCAAGCCGTGGACAAGCAG
>NZ_CEEDEA010000186.1:0-168 GCF_979253755.1 Methylobacterium sp. AC315 | reverse complement strand
TGCAGCGCCGCGCCGAAGCTGAAGCAGGCCGCCGAGGATATACGCGCCTTCGCCGAGCTCCTGCGCCAGAACGATCCGACCGGATTGACGACCTGGCTGGAAGCTGCAGCCGCGACCGATCTCGGCGGCTTCGTCACCGGGCTCCGGCAGGACGAGCCAGCCGTGCGC
>NZ_CEEDEA010000185.1:0-169 GCF_979253755.1 Methylobacterium sp. AC315 | reverse complement strand
ACCTGCGGCTGGATCACCTCCTTTCTAAGGATTCTTCTTTGGATCTGCGGTCCGGTTCTGCCGGCTCGCTGTGAGCCCAGGCATCACGCTCTGGCTCATCCATCGAAGGTCATTGGATACAAGGGTTCAGTCAGAACCCATTTTGCGGGACGGACGCCGTCCTCGTTTC
>NZ_CEEDEA010000184.1:0-173 GCF_979253755.1 Methylobacterium sp. AC315 | reverse complement strand
CATGACCGCCAGGGTAGACGCTTTCGCGCCCCCAACGGCCACATTCCCTCTTCACGATGTCACTGATGTCTTCGCCAGTCGGCGCGATCGACCGAACCCTACGGTTCTCGTCAATCGTCTGCCGCGGCAAACTCAATCTCCAGGCCGGCTCGACGCGCACCCCGATGTGGAGC
>NZ_CEEDEA010000183.1:0-186 GCF_979253755.1 Methylobacterium sp. AC315 | reverse complement strand
CTGGGCCAGCGCCTGACCGATCTTGCGGCGGCGGACCAGGCCTTCCAGCCGCGCGCGCTCATCTTCGGTCAGATCAAGCTCGGCCGGCTTGGGACCACGGGCCATCGCAGAAACCTCCTCGCGGACGTCCGGCAGATGGCTCTCGACTCCCAAAACCGCAAGGGAACCTCTAACTCACTCCACTAG
>NZ_CEEDEA010000182.1:0-190 GCF_979253755.1 Methylobacterium sp. AC315 | reverse complement strand
CGGCCCAGACGCGGCTCCGAACACACCGGCAGCCCCGTCGAGAAGCTGACCCTTCCACGTCGTGATCTGGTTGGGATCGTTGGTCAGCGTCAACTCGCCGATCTTGGCATGCAGCGTCTTCACGTCGATGGCCGGTGTCGTCTCCGGCCCAGACGCGGCTCCGAACACACCGGCAGCCCCGTCGAGAAGC
>NZ_CEEDEA010000181.1:0-195 GCF_979253755.1 Methylobacterium sp. AC315 | reverse complement strand
AGATCGTCGGGCACCTGCGCGAGCTCTACGGGATCGAGGTCTCGCCCGACCTGATCAGCGCAGTGACCGACGCGGTGCTGGAGGAGGTCGCCGCCTGGCAGGCCCGGCCGCTGGAGCCGGTCTATCCGATCGTGTTCTTCGACGCCCTGCGGATCAAGGTGCGCGATGAGGGTGTGGTCCGGAACAAGGCGGTCC
>NZ_CEEDEA010000180.1:0-196 GCF_979253755.1 Methylobacterium sp. AC315 | reverse complement strand
CGGACTTGAGCAGCGCCTCGGTCTCGCACCAGACCGGACAGGCCTTGATGGCTTGTCCAATGTCGCTGTCGAGTTCTGCGAGTTCTTTCTCAAGGAAGCCGATGTGTCGGTCGAGCCGACGGGTCAGCTGCTTGTCCACGGCTTGATCGCGACGGTTGGTCTCCATGCAGATCATCCCGATGATCTGCCGCCGCCG
>NZ_CEEDEA010000179.1:0-201 GCF_979253755.1 Methylobacterium sp. AC315 | reverse complement strand
TTCCGCACCGTCGTAGAGGGCAAGGTTCGCCCCCTCGCCCGCGAACGGCGACATCAGGTGCGCCGCGTCACCCAGCAGAGTCAGGCCGGGCACACGGTCCCAGCGGTGGCCGACTGGGAGCGCATGGATGGGACGAAGGATGGGATTGGCGTCGTGGGTCGTAATGAGGGCCGTCAGGTGCGGCGCCCACCCCACGAACTC
>NZ_CEEDEA010000178.1:0-203 GCF_979253755.1 Methylobacterium sp. AC315 | reverse complement strand
GCGACCAGCTCGTCCTTGTGGAACGGCTTGGTGAGGTAGTCGTCGGCCCCGAAGCCCAGACCCTTCACCTTGTCCTCAATGCTGGCCATGCCGGACAGGACGAGGATGGGAGTCTGAATTTTGGCTACGCGCAGGTTGCGCAGCACCTCGTAGCCCGACATGTCGGGCAGGTTCAAGTCGAGGAGGATGATGTCGTAATCGTA
>NZ_CEEDEA010000177.1:0-208 GCF_979253755.1 Methylobacterium sp. AC315 | reverse complement strand
ACGATGCCGGTGAAGGTGCCTCGCCGGAGGCGACGGCGCGTCAGCGTGGAGAAGAAGCCCTCGACGGCATTGAGCCAGGAAGCCGAAGTCGGTGTGACGTGGAACGTCCATCGCGGGTGGCGGGTGAGCCAGGCGCGCACCTTCGGGTGCTTGTGGCTGCCGTAGTTGTCGAGCACCACGTGGATCGCCTTGCCCGCTGGGACTGCCG
>NZ_CEEDEA010000176.1:0-229 GCF_979253755.1 Methylobacterium sp. AC315 | reverse complement strand
GTCCGGTGCCGGAAAGTCGACGGTGCTGCAGCTGCTCCTGCGCTTCTCCGATCCGCAGGGCGGCCGCGTGCTGGTCGACGGCATCGACATCGCGCGGGTCGATCCGGAGGCGCTGCGCGCCCGCCTCGCCCTGGTCCCGCAGGATCCGGTGGTGTTCTCCGGGCCGGTCTCCGAGAACCTCCGCTACGGGCGCCCCGAGGCCGGTGAGGCCGAGGTGCGGCATGCCGCC
>NZ_CEEDEA010000175.1:0-229 GCF_979253755.1 Methylobacterium sp. AC315 | reverse complement strand
CCCCGGTACCGTGCCGCCCGCCCGGATGTCGGCCCTGACGATCGTGGCGCGCGGGTCGGCGACGTTGCGATGCGCCATGTCTACGGCGCGGCGAGCGACCTCGACCAGCGTCAGCGCCGTGACGGCGGGCGAACCCAGGATTACCCGGGACAGGATCCCGAGGCCGCCGCCGAGATCGGCGCCCCGTCCCTTCATCGCCGGAAGGTTGGCCAGGAGCAGCGCCGTGCCG
>NZ_CEEDEA010000174.1:0-229 GCF_979253755.1 Methylobacterium sp. AC315 | reverse complement strand
ACACGCCAGCCGCTGAATTCGATGGCGCTCGCGATGTTCCTCGCCTTCGTCGCGATCAGCCTCGCGATCACCGGCCGGGCTGCGCGCAGCGGGACCAAGACGGCGAGCGACTATTACGCGGCCGGCGGTGGGCTGAGCGGTTTCCAGACCGGGTTGGCCATCGCGGGCGACTACACCTCCGCGGCTCCCTTCCTGGGTGTGACGGCGCTGATCTCCCCGTCGGGCTATG
>NZ_CEEDEA010000173.1:0-230 GCF_979253755.1 Methylobacterium sp. AC315 | reverse complement strand
GTCACGCGCGCTGGCGCCCAGCCGGTCTCCGCTTCGGAGGTCCGCTCGCTGCAGGCGATCGGGAGACGGACAGATGGCAGACGACACACCGGACGCCGACCGCGTCGCCCGGAGGATTGCCGAGAACGGCTACGCCGCGTTCTGCCGGCAGGCGACGATGCCGGCCCACCCGCTCGACGCGCAGACGTTCCGGGCGCGGCGCGTCGAGGCGATCCGCCCCGAGGTCGGGA
>NZ_CEEDEA010000172.1:0-230 GCF_979253755.1 Methylobacterium sp. AC315 | reverse complement strand
GTCGAGCACCGTACCCTTGGTGTTGAGCTTCGACTGCAGCGAGTTCGGGTCAGACAGGGCGAGGCCGTCGCGGTTGCCCAGGATGTTGGTCGAGAACCAGCCGTCGACGTGGAGGGCGCGCGCCTTGACGGCGGGAGCCAGCACCGTCTTCATCATGGTCTGGCCGGACTTGCCGTCCTTGCCGGCCACCGGGACGTTCATCTCCGTAGCCAATCCGAGCAGGGCCGGCA
>NZ_CEEDEA010000171.1:0-230 GCF_979253755.1 Methylobacterium sp. AC315 | reverse complement strand
CAGGAACGCCGCCGCGCAGGTCCGGACACTCCTCGTCGCGGAGGCGTCGCGGAGGCTCGGACAGCCCGCTGCCCCCCTGCGGGCCGAGGACGGAGCCGTGATCGGCGCCGGCGGTGCCCGGCTCGGCTATGGCGAGCTCGTCACCGACCCGTTGCTAACCGCCGAGGCCCAGCCGACTTCGGATCTCACGCCGCCGTCCTCGTTCACGGTCCTGGGGCGGCCGGTGCCGC
>NZ_CEEDEA010000170.1:0-230 GCF_979253755.1 Methylobacterium sp. AC315 | reverse complement strand
GCACGGCAACCGTGCACGGGATGGATATGGCACACGCACCCCACGCGACGACCGCGCCCGGCGCTCCCCGCGAGCCCTGGTACAAGGTCCTCTATATCCAGGTCCTGATCGCCCTCGTGCTCGGCGTCCTGCTGGGCTGGTACGACCCGGCCACCGGCAAGGCGATGACGTGGCTCGGCGACGCCTTCATCGGCCTGATCAAGATGATGATCGCGCCGATCATCTTCTGC
>NZ_CEEDEA010000169.1:0-230 GCF_979253755.1 Methylobacterium sp. AC315 | reverse complement strand
GGCCGTCGTCAGGGTAGAGCCGGTCGATTCCGTGGTGGATCAGGCGCGAGGCGCCGCCGATGTCCAGGGCGTCGCCGGGACGCAGGCGCACCGAGCGTGTCGGGTCCGAGCGCCGGAGACCGCCGTAACGGACCAGGGCCTCCGCCCCCAGGGACAGGGACAGAACCGGGGCGGAGAAGTCGGCCTCGGCGCGGTCCTGGTGCAGGCCCATGCGAGCGCCCGGTCCGTAG
>NZ_CEEDEA010000168.1:0-231 GCF_979253755.1 Methylobacterium sp. AC315 | reverse complement strand
CCGGCGGCGGGGTCGCGCCTGCCCAGCATCCGCGCCTCGGGATAGCGGGCGGCGAGGTCGGCCCGCTCGGAGGCGTCGCCGACGACCCCCGCCCGCACCCCGGCCCGCCGGGCGGCCTCCGCGAAGATCGGCGCGCCCTTCGCGGTGGAGATCCGGCCGACGAACAGGAAGTCCCCCGGCGGCCCCGCCGGGCCCGGCGCCGGGTCCACGGCGATCGGGTTGTCGCCCCGG
>NZ_CEEDEA010000167.1:0-231 GCF_979253755.1 Methylobacterium sp. AC315 | reverse complement strand
ACGTGGGGATGGTCTTCCATGCACGTGACGTAAGGCTCGCGGCCGAACTCACCGAACTGCTGCGTCACCCGTTCGAGGTCGCTGACGCTTAGCGATTGGCCATGAACAAACAGCACCTTGTGAGTGAGCAGTGCCTGGCGTAACTCGGCAAAACCGTGCGGGTTGAGGGCGCGTAAATCCAGCCCTTCCACATCGGCGCCCAACGCGCCGGTAGTGGGCGTCGCGCTGAAA
>NZ_CEEDEA010000166.1:0-231 GCF_979253755.1 Methylobacterium sp. AC315 | reverse complement strand
GGCCTGCGAGGCCGGCGGGCGCCTGCGCCTCGTGCCGGGCCGGTTCGGGGATCTCGCCGCGCTGCTCACCGAGGCCGGCGACAGCCACGTCGACCAAGTCGTGCTCGATATCGGCGTCTCGTCGATGCAGCTCGACGTCCCGGAGCGGGGCTTCTCGGTCCGCACCGACGGCCCCCTCGACATGCGGATGGGCAATGACGGCCCCAGCGCCGCGGACCTCGTGAACGAGGC
>NZ_CEEDEA010000165.1:0-231 GCF_979253755.1 Methylobacterium sp. AC315 | reverse complement strand
GGCTTGGCCGATTCCGGCCGCCGGACACCCCAGGTGCCGCGGCTGCGTCTCGCGCTGGCCCTGGGCTTCGGGACGCTCGGGTTCCTCGCCGCCCTGGCGCTGGCCCTCCTGGTGAGCCGCGAGGCGACGCGCCGGCTGGAGGCCGAGGTCGGCGGCCAGCTCGCCGAGATCGCCGGACCGATGGCGCGCAGCCTCGATCTCGGCCTGTTCGAGCGCTGGCGCGACATCCAG
>NZ_CEEDEA010000164.1:0-231 GCF_979253755.1 Methylobacterium sp. AC315 | reverse complement strand
CGCGGGCCCGTCGAAACGTCGCGTGATCGCTTCATCGTGGTGGCGCTGCGCGATCGGCCGATGCACTCTGTCCAGTGCATCTTCCAGCCCTTCGATACCGTGATGTTGTGCGAAGCCTCGTCTGGCGCCTACGGGACAACGGGTTTTCGGCTCCAGGCGCAATCCCAGGCCGCCCTCCGGGCCCTTCAGTAGGATCTCGCCGCCACCGGGGGGATCATCGAGTCGGACCTC
>NZ_CEEDEA010000163.1:0-232 GCF_979253755.1 Methylobacterium sp. AC315 | reverse complement strand
GCGCCTTGGCGATCACCGAGCCGTCCGGCGGTGCCTGGCCGCCGTTGGCGGCCGCCGCAGCCTGGGCGGGCGGGAAGGGGGGTGGGAACGTGTCCGCCGGCCGACCCGGCCGGTCGACCATGTCGCCCGCATCGTTCGGGCCGTCCTTCACCTGGTAGGGCGCGGCCAGCGCCTTGACCTGCGCGGCCGCGAAGTCCGGCCCGCCCTCCTGCGCGAGATTGCGGAAGGCCAC
>NZ_CEEDEA010000162.1:0-232 GCF_979253755.1 Methylobacterium sp. AC315 | reverse complement strand
ATGGTGCACTACCCCGATGTCACGGCGGCGCTCTGGCGCGAGGTGCTGGTGACCGCCTCGATCACCAACGAGTGGCTGATCGGGCTCGGCCGCCGGTCCGGTCCCAGGCGCTTGGCGCACCTGTTCTGCGAACTGTACGTCCGGCCGAAGGCGGCGGGCCTGGTCACGGCGGAAGGACGCTGCCCCCTCCCGATCACCCAGACGGTCATGGCCGACGCGCTGGGCCTCACCC
>NZ_CEEDEA010000161.1:0-233 GCF_979253755.1 Methylobacterium sp. AC315 | reverse complement strand
GACGAGGAACTGGCTGAGCTCGACGCTGGGCGACACGTCCCGGGTCGAGGCGACGTAGTCGAATCACAGCCCCGGGGCCCTGATCGAAGCCGTCCTGCCGCTGTTGCCGGCGGCGCCGTCGAGCACGAGCGGGTTCCTGCTCACGATCTTCTGCGGCCCCGATGTCCCGGCCGCGCAGAAGGACAGGGCCTGCTCGATGTCCACGGGCCGCCATAGACCGCCGAGGACATCGA
>NZ_CEEDEA010000160.1:0-233 GCF_979253755.1 Methylobacterium sp. AC315 | reverse complement strand
CCTATGGTGCGCCGACCCGGCCAACCGCACCGACCTGATCCATTGCCTAGCGCACCGGACCTATCTCGCCCTCGACGTCGACCTCGTGGCCCGGGGCTTCGCGGGCGATGCGATCCTGGACGCGGCCGGCGCGGCGCGGCCGAGGCCGGGCCGTCTCGACCGCGGCGCCGACGTGCAGGAGCCGCGGCCCGAGGCCGCGCGGTGGCTCGTGACGCAGATGGCCGCCTCGCAGC
>NZ_CEEDEA010000159.1:0-233 GCF_979253755.1 Methylobacterium sp. AC315 | reverse complement strand
TACCGCTACACCGTCGTGAACGACCGTCCGGTGCTGGTCGATCGCGGCCACCGGATCGGCGAGGTCATCGTCTGATCGCACGGGCCGGTCCCGCGCCGGCCCCTCGGGCCCCGGAGCGACCCGCTCCGGGGCCCGTCCGCGATCCGCAGGACGACGGAGGCGCACCGGTTCTCCGGCGAAGGCGTTGATCCGCCACGTGAACCATGAGGCGACCATGAGCCAGGATCCGCGCG
>NZ_CEEDEA010000158.1:0-233 GCF_979253755.1 Methylobacterium sp. AC315 | reverse complement strand
TCTCAGGATGCATCAGCCTTAGAATGGACCGTTTGACCTCATCATCCTCCCGCCCGTTCACACCAAGATTCTTCCAATGGTGGTATGTCAGCGAATCTTCGAACCAAGCCGAGGCTATAGTGACTCCCTCAAACCCTAAAAACTTATCAGGCTTCCGAAGTGCATAGACGGTTAGTTGCCCTTTTGATTTTAGGTCGGATTTTAGGTCGTTCAGTGGCTTGGCATGGACGTAG
>NZ_CEEDEA010000157.1:0-233 GCF_979253755.1 Methylobacterium sp. AC315 | reverse complement strand
CGAGATGAACGGCGACGGCGAGGTCGCCGGCGGGATCGTCCTGCAACGGTTCGGTGCCTACGCCCTGAACGTCATCGAGAACGTGAAGGCCCGGCTGTCCGATGTCGCCGCCAGCCTGCCCAAGGGCACGGAGATCCTGCCGGTCTACGACCGCTCGCACCCATCGAGGCGGCCATCGAGACCCTCAAGGGCACGCTGATCGAGGAAAGCGTCATCGTCGCCCTCGTCTGCGT
>NZ_CEEDEA010000156.1:0-233 GCF_979253755.1 Methylobacterium sp. AC315 | reverse complement strand
CCGCCAGCAACCCTTCTTCCACAGGACCTCGCCAAGGCCGGAGGGATAGATTGATCGCGTTCGCGCGCGAGCGTCGATCCATATATGGGGCGAACCGCTGACGGGTCTCCTCCGCAAGCACCGTGGCATGCCGGTACTCATCCGCGCGCGACCTCACTACGCTCTCAATATCTTTAACGTAGCGGGGCCGCTCGTAGCGAGCCAGCGCTATGTGACCAAGTACGGCGTAGGAC
>NZ_CEEDEA010000155.1:0-233 GCF_979253755.1 Methylobacterium sp. AC315 | reverse complement strand
CGGTGTTCAGCTTCACGATGGTCGGCACGGTGAACAGGTTGGTGATGCGCCAGCGCTCGACCAGCGACCCCACCTCCGCGGGGTCCAGGCGCGTGCCGCCGGTGAGCACCGTCATGGCGCCGGCCGCGACCTGGGCGAGCGGGTGGATGCCGGCTCCGTGCGAGAGCGGCGCGACCACCAGCGAGGCGTCCGCCTCCGTCGTGCCCGGCATCAGGGCGCAGAGGTGGTTGGTG
>NZ_CEEDEA010000154.1:0-234 GCF_979253755.1 Methylobacterium sp. AC315 | reverse complement strand
GCCGGCCACGACGACAATCTCGCCTTCGGCCACGCGGAGCGAAACTCCCTGGATCGCCAGCAGGCCCTGCTAGGCCGTGGAGAGTTCATTGACCTCAAGCAGCACGGTGGCGCTCCCCCAGATAGGCGGTGATGACGCCGTCATCCCGGACCACAGCGGCCGGCAGGCCCTGAGCCCGGACGCTGCCGAGGTGGCGCACTACGGCGCGGTCAACCAGCGGCATCACCACCTCCA
>NZ_CEEDEA010000153.1:0-234 GCF_979253755.1 Methylobacterium sp. AC315 | reverse complement strand
TGTCCTTGATCTCGGCCCTGCGCTTCCGAGGCGAGTTGCCGTAGGCAGCCTCGGCCCAAAGCCTGTTCGGGATCTCGCCCACGTCGAGACCGGCCCGGTAGAGAGCCGCAGCCAGCCGGAAGACGGCAGCGTGCCCGGAGCCGCGCGGGGTCATCCGCCAGTCCAGGACCGCCTTCTCGATCAGGGTCGCGCGACGGTCGGCACCGAGATGCGCGTCCCGAGCCGCCATGGCAT
>NZ_CEEDEA010000152.1:0-234 GCF_979253755.1 Methylobacterium sp. AC315 | reverse complement strand
GCGGGGCATCGCACCGAGCAGCCGCCACAGCGCGACGGCGATCATCGGGTAGAGCACCGTCCAGGCCACGGGGAAAAGCCAGTTCGGCGGGTTGAAGGACGGCGTGTTCAGGCTCGCGTACCAGCCCGGGATCTCCGCCTGGGGCGCCGCCGAGCCGATCGCGGCGGTGATCACCACCGGCACGATCGCGGCGGCCAGCCGCCGCCCGCGCGGCAGGGCCGAAGCCGCGGGAAC
>NZ_CEEDEA010000151.1:0-234 GCF_979253755.1 Methylobacterium sp. AC315 | reverse complement strand
GGCCACGCCGCCATGCCGCCACATGGGCGACGTCGATGGGGTGAACGCCGCGCGCATCCGGCCCGATCCGGATCTCCTGTCCCGCCATGAGGCGCGTCGTCGGCGCTCCCGCGGCGGGACCGACCGTGACGGCGCCGGACAGGCAGGACATGTCGGCGTCCAGGCCGCCGACCCAACCGGAGAGGCCGTCGCTCGGCCTGCAGCGCACGATGAACTCCGCGGGCCGACCCAGCT
>NZ_CEEDEA010000150.1:0-235 GCF_979253755.1 Methylobacterium sp. AC315 | reverse complement strand
GGAAGCCCTTACCGCCCCACCCCCGCCGGTGCGAGCGACCGGCGGCGACCGCGCGCCGCCCTTCCGGGCCGGGGCCCTCCGCATGACGGTACGGCGGTCTGCGAGGCCGCCACGAACCAGTGGACCTTCCGGCGCGTACGCGGTAGAATGTCCGCGAGGTTGATGACCGGTGCATAATAACGTTTCAGGACCCGGGGGCGGTACCCGGCGCCTCCACCAAAAACATCCTGCCCGG
>NZ_CEEDEA010000149.1:0-235 GCF_979253755.1 Methylobacterium sp. AC315 | reverse complement strand
GGCTGCTCCCGAGCTTCGCCGACCCGCCGATCAGCACGCGCGACCTGGAGCAGCTGCCCTCGCAGCGGAACCGGATGCGGTTCTTCCTCGAGAACCGGCCGGACCTCGCGACCCTGGTCTCGCGCGGGAGCGTGCCGGGCGAGGGCCAAACCGTGCTGCTGTCCCTGCTGCGCGGCCCCCGATTGAAGGCGCTGCTGCACCGCGCCCTCGACCCAGCCGAGTTCCTGTCCGCGCA
>NZ_CEEDEA010000148.1:0-235 GCF_979253755.1 Methylobacterium sp. AC315 | reverse complement strand
GGACGACATCGAGGCAGATGCCCGCCTCGTTCGGCGTACATGGGCCGGGTGAGAGCACGATCGCGTCCGGCGCCGTAGCGCGGATGTCGGCGACGGTGATCGTATCGTTGCGGGCGACCGCGACGGCGCCGCCGAGCGGGCCGATCAGGTGAACGAGATTCCAGGTGACGGAATCGTAGTTGTCGATGACGAGGACGTTGGACATCGCGGCGGCGCGCTCCGGCGTTCTGCCGGA
>NZ_CEEDEA010000147.1:0-235 GCF_979253755.1 Methylobacterium sp. AC315 | reverse complement strand
GTCGTGCACGCTCACCTGCCAGTCCGACCAGTCGGTCTCGTCGGACAACGACCGCATCACGTCGGCGGCGTCCCGGCGGGCCCGCACGGTGAGGCGCCCGGCCGCGCGAATCTCCGCGCCGCGGGCGTCGAAGACGCATTCCAGGCCCTTGGTGCAGTGGAACCGGTATCGGGCCATCGGGGCTCCTGCCTCATCCTGCGCGGCGGCGGTTGGATGGTCTATATATGTTCCTTGT
>NZ_CEEDEA010000146.1:0-236 GCF_979253755.1 Methylobacterium sp. AC315 | reverse complement strand
GCAGGACCCGATCGAGGGGGATCGCGGGGTCGTCGGCGGAGATGATCTCGAGGGGGGGGGGGAACGGCGCGTCGTCGTCCTCCTCCTCCTCACCGCTGAGAGTCATGAAGCTTTGGTCGGGTTCGTGGCGGTAACGGAGTTCCTCGCCGTCACGGGGCGGCGCGAGGGCGCGGGCGCGAAGGTCGGTGAGGCAGGCCGTTGCGATGGCTGCGGAGCTGGCCTGCACGGCTTCATAA
>NZ_CEEDEA010000145.1:0-236 GCF_979253755.1 Methylobacterium sp. AC315 | reverse complement strand
CACCTGGCTCGTCTACCTGTACTGGGACAGCGACCTGGAGAGCTGAGACTGATTCACCAAGCCGGCCCGCGGCGGGGCGGCTCGGTGTACATCGGGACGTGGTGGTTGCGGGGCAGGTAGCCCCGGACGATCACGGGCGGCGGCACGGCCGCCAGGTCGGGCCGCTCGCGGACGACGCGCCGGAGGCGGGGCGGCTCGAAGCCGCGATCCTCGGGACAGGCGGAGGCCGGGGCGGG
>NZ_CEEDEA010000144.1:0-236 GCF_979253755.1 Methylobacterium sp. AC315 | reverse complement strand
GCCACGGACCTCCCGCCACTCTGACCGGGCGGGACTACCACATCGGCCGGTACGGCGTTAATCGCGACACCGAACTCGTCGATCTGGACGAGCTTCGCGGCCTCGCCCGCCAGCACACGCCCAAGATGATCATCGCGGGCGGGTCTGCCTACGCCCGGGTCCTGGACTTCGCCGGACTGCGCGCGGCTTCGGGGGCGACGAGTGTCGCGCGATCGGCACCTGGATCGCGCAGATCC
>NZ_CEEDEA010000143.1:0-236 GCF_979253755.1 Methylobacterium sp. AC315 | reverse complement strand
GCCAGCACCTACGAGCTCGTCGAGTTTCGGCACGACGTGCTGAAACTCGAGGCTCTGCCCTGGGCGGAGTTCCCGCACAAGGTCGCCTATCACGGCAATTGCACTGCGCTACGCGGCATCCACCATGCCCGACCGTCCGAGATCGTGAAACCGTACTTCTCGAAGCCCCTCGACCTGCGTCGCCTCGTCAAGGGCGTCGAGCTGGTCGATCTCGCCCGGCCGGACGAGTGCTGCGG
>NZ_CEEDEA010000142.1:0-236 GCF_979253755.1 Methylobacterium sp. AC315 | reverse complement strand
AGGCTTCGATCGCCCGGGGCGGATGAGCTGGCCGCATCGCGCAGCGGGCGGCGCCCGCGAGCAGGACAGGGCCGTGCGCAGCGCCGACACGGCGCGTGCCGGGGCCTGAAAGTGCACCGAGGCCAAGCGGGCCAGTGTGGTCGGATCGACGCCCTACCCGTTGATCAACCCGCCAAGGATGGCCACGCTTCGTCAAAACGGCGCTCCATCGTTCAAGAGCACGGCCGAATCGGACG
>NZ_CEEDEA010000141.1:0-237 GCF_979253755.1 Methylobacterium sp. AC315 | reverse complement strand
GATAGAGGCTCGACCCGAGCCCGAAGCCCACCGCGCCGGCCTGCCGCCACATGGATACGCTATCGGGCGTGACGCCGCCGACGGCGAGCCCGCGGGCGCTGGCCGGGAACACGGCCCGGTGCGCCTTGAGCGCGGCCGGGGTCGCGATGTCCGCGGGGAAGAGATTCAGGGCGGTCGCGCCGGCTGCGCGGGCGGCGAATGCCTCGCTCGGCGTCTGATAGCCGGGCAGTGAGACGA
>NZ_CEEDEA010000140.1:0-237 GCF_979253755.1 Methylobacterium sp. AC315 | reverse complement strand
CGGGCGGCTGGTTCTGCGCGCATTCCGGCTGGACCGGCGTGGTGCTGTTCGTGGGCACCCTCTACGGTCTGGCCCTCGCCAGCGCGATTCGGCTCTCGCGCCTGGCGCCGCTGCCGAGCTGAGGAACCCGTGCTGAGCACGCGCACCCATTCCGGCCACGTCGTCGCTCAGTTCGGCGCCCAAGCCTCGGCCTACGTGACGAGCGCGGTCCACGCCGCCGCCGCGACCGCCACGTGG
>NZ_CEEDEA010000139.1:0-237 GCF_979253755.1 Methylobacterium sp. AC315 | reverse complement strand
CGTCCGGACCCTTGCTGCCCGTAGCCTTGCGGGTGCCGATCCGCGCCCCGGATGCGAGCCACCCGTCCGCGAAGGCGACCTGCTTCTGCCGGGCGGGCGTGATGTCCATCGACTCGCTGGTGAGGTCGTACTGATCGGCCATCAGGCCGATCAGCAGGGCATCGAACTTGACGTTCACGGGGCTGTTTTCGAGCCCGAGCCTGCGGCAGACCTCGCGCATCACCCGGACCTCCAGCC
>NZ_CEEDEA010000138.1:0-237 GCF_979253755.1 Methylobacterium sp. AC315 | reverse complement strand
CGGCGGTGGCACGCTCATGGCCGTGGCACCGGGCCAGGGCATCCTAGCTCACAGGCATGCAGATGGACGGCTGCACAACTACACAGCACTGAACAGGCCGGAGCCTTGGTTCGATGCCATCGACTTCTGTAACGTGGAGGCTGCCCTGGCCCACGTTGCCGCGGAGTTCGTGGGGTGGGCGCCGCACCTGACGGCCCTCATTACGACCCACGACGCCAATCCCATCCTTCGTCCCAT
>NZ_CEEDEA010000137.1:0-238 GCF_979253755.1 Methylobacterium sp. AC315 | reverse complement strand
CGCGGCTTCGTCGGCATCTCGTTCAGCCACGACGACGCGATCGACGCGATCCCGGGCGGCGTCGCCGAGCAGAACCGCACCCGCCTGACCCCGACCCAGGACCGGGTCCTGTCGCGGGGCGAGTACCGGCCCCTCGACGGCCCGTTCGAAGGGATCCGCTACTGGGCGGGATACTCGGTCGACCGCCACAACGAGGTCGGCATCGGCGAGGATGGCGCCTTACTGGGTTGCGTCGCTG
>NZ_CEEDEA010000136.1:0-239 GCF_979253755.1 Methylobacterium sp. AC315 | reverse complement strand
GGCTGCAATACGCCTACGACCGCGCCAAGCAGCTCGCGTACATGCACACCGATCGCGGCCAGGCGCGGCGCGAGGCGATCATGGCATGCCGTAAGGGAGGCACCCTATCGATCCTGGGCGTCTACGGCGTGATGGCCAAATTCCCGATCGGCGCGATCATGAACAAGGGCCTGACGTTCCGTATGGGGCAGACCCACGTCCAGCGCTGGACCGGCGATCTCCTGCGCCGGATCGAGGAG
>NZ_CEEDEA010000135.1:0-239 GCF_979253755.1 Methylobacterium sp. AC315 | reverse complement strand
GATAAATATCTGTGACGGGACTCTGTTGAATTATGCGGTTGTGTATTGTTCTTGATAGGGCGGGCAGTATCGTATTTGTTAAGATATTGTCGATCATACGGCCGCCCGACTCTGGATCGTTGCACTGCGCCACGATATATTCCACCACTGCGTCGTCGAAGTGGAGAGAGGCGTGTTGGTTCTCGCGGAGCCTTCTGCCACTGCGGTCAAGTTGGAGGCGGGCGATGTCTCCCAGCATC
>NZ_CEEDEA010000134.1:0-239 GCF_979253755.1 Methylobacterium sp. AC315 | reverse complement strand
TGGTCGCCGGATGGAGACCTGGGGAGGCGGAGGCGGACGACGGCGCACGGTGAGGCCGCATATCCGCAAGGCCGCCGGACGTGCGTTCCTGATGGCCACGATCCTGCTCGCCGGGGTCCTGGTGCTGTTCGGCTGGCTCGCCACGATGCGATGAAGGCCCCGGCAGACGTGCCCGGACGATTGGAATATCCCCTCCAGGGGGACAGGATCGTCGGATGGAACACGCCTCGCATCCGGAT
>NZ_CEEDEA010000133.1:0-239 GCF_979253755.1 Methylobacterium sp. AC315 | reverse complement strand
GTCTCGGCCTCCGCCACCGAGCTTCAGGCAACCGCTGAGGCGCTGTCGGCCATGGCCGGCCCGACCTCGGCGCAGTCCGGCGCGGTGGCGGCCGCGGCCGAGGAGGCCGCCAGCAACGTCACCACCGTGGCGGCGGCCGCCGAGGAGCTCGGCTCGTCGGTCCAGGAGATCGGCCGCCAGGTCGACGGCTCGGCCAGCGCCTTCACCTCGGAGGCGACGACGGCGAAGCCGCGTCCGGC
>NZ_CEEDEA010000132.1:0-240 GCF_979253755.1 Methylobacterium sp. AC315 | reverse complement strand
GGCCAAGGCCAAGGCCACCTTCGGCTGGGCGGCGCAGACCAGCCTCGAGTCGTTGATCACTGAGCTGGTCGCGGCTGACATCAAGCGCCTCAGCGCCAACGCGTAGGGCGCAGCGCGCCTCGTCACCGACTGCGTTCCCGCCCATAACACGCGCGTCAACCGCGGGCGAGGCGCGCCGTGAAAACCGACCAGCTCTACCTCGACGGCCAGGACGTCGCTGTAGAGCTGGTAGGTTTTCAC
>NZ_CEEDEA010000131.1:0-240 GCF_979253755.1 Methylobacterium sp. AC315 | reverse complement strand
GCGCGGTGGCGCGGCGCTCGAAGCCGGCCCCCAGCGCCTCGGTGCGGGCGTCGCTCAGGCCCGCCAGCGCGGCCTCGCGGCGGCTGAGCGTGTCGGCCAGGGCGGCGGTGTGCGCGTCGACCTGCTCGGCATGTGCCCGCGCCCGCTCGTCGAGCGCCGCCACGAGGCTGGCGGGGCGCTCGTCCATGCGGCCCGCGAAGGCGTCGTGGCGGTCGTCGAAGGCGGTGGCCAGCGTCTCGG
>NZ_CEEDEA010000130.1:0-241 GCF_979253755.1 Methylobacterium sp. AC315 | reverse complement strand
GCCCGGAGGGGCGCCAGGAGATCGAGGTAGGCCGGATGCCGGGCCAGGCGTCGCGCCAGACGGCGGGTGGAGGCCTTGCCCGGGGCGTAACGCAGCCCGTCGGTCTTGTCGTCGTAGACCGACAGCTTCTCCGGCACGAGCACGTGAAGGCAGCGGATCCCGAGACGCTCCGCGCGCCGGGCCCGGGCTGCGATCAGCCGCGGCCAGCCGCGCAGGAGCAGCCAGTGCCGCAATCCGCCCC
>NZ_CEEDEA010000129.1:0-241 GCF_979253755.1 Methylobacterium sp. AC315 | reverse complement strand
GTTCCGGCCCGGTCCGTCGGCTCGGGTGTGAACGCCTCCTCGAACGCCAGGTCGGAGATCGTCTTCGCGATGAGCGCACGATTGAGAGCGAGCCAGAACGGCGCCGTCACGGCCGCGCCGCTCGGCAACGGTCCGACGCTCACAGGGGCACCTCGCGGAAGAAGCGCTCGCGCTCGCAGCAGACCAGGGCCGCGCGCTTGTGGGGGTAGTCGACCTCCTTCAGCGTCTCGTAGGCCGCTTC
>NZ_CEEDEA010000128.1:0-241 GCF_979253755.1 Methylobacterium sp. AC315 | reverse complement strand
CTGCGCCTGCGCCAGGAATACTTCTTCACCTCGGCCTCGCTCCAGGATCTCAACGCCCGCCACGTCATGGAGCGCGGCGCCGTGCGGTCCCTGTCGGACCACGCCGCGATCCAGCTCAACGACACCCACCCGGCCATCGCGGGGCCGGAGCTGATGCGCATCCTGATGGAGGACCACGACCTCTCCTGGGAGGATGCGTGGCCCGTCACCACCCACACGCTGAACTACACCACCCACACCC
>NZ_CEEDEA010000127.1:0-241 GCF_979253755.1 Methylobacterium sp. AC315 | reverse complement strand
GGTCGTAATTGTCCCACACCTTGCCGCGGTAATGGTTCGGCAAGTCGGGCAGCGTCGCCTCGCGCAGGACCTGGTGGGCATGCGGGGCGAGATCTGCCGTGTTCATCGGACCGTGCCCTCAGGCTGCACGGCGACGCCGCCGCATCGCGTGTGTGCGCGGACAGCCGCGAGAGTTCCAGCCCCCCGGGGCCCTTCGCAGTGGGCCGGCCTGCCCCGAGCGAGCGATCAGGCGACCCGTACC
>NZ_CEEDEA010000126.1:0-242 GCF_979253755.1 Methylobacterium sp. AC315 | reverse complement strand
CCGGCTCGGCAACGTCCAGGGCGTGGACGGCATCACGCCCGGCTACACCCGCGACTCCGGGTTCAACCTGATGACCGCGGCCAAGTCCGAGGGCCGCCAGATCGTGGCGAACGTGCTCGGCGGCAAGTCGGGCGGCAGCCGCGACCGGATCATGGCCGACCTCGTCCGCGCCACCCAGCCCCGGGCCTATGCCGGCGTCCGCCAGTCGGCGCCGGTCACCGAGATGGCCGAGCGGGCCCGCC
>NZ_CEEDEA010000125.1:0-242 GCF_979253755.1 Methylobacterium sp. AC315 | reverse complement strand
CCGATCACGCCGCGAGCTCGCGGCCGATCTCCTCCACCCGGCGCAGGTCGTCCACGCACGCCGCGTAGGCGTCCGCTTTGGCCTCGTCGGGCCGGCGCAGCAGGTAAGACGGGTGGACCGTGATGAAGCCCTGAAAGCGGTTGTCGAAGCGGTCGATCCGGAACGGGCCGCGCGCCCGGGTGATAGGCACCGCCTTCCCGGTGAGCGCCAGCACCGCGGTGGCGCCGAGCGCGACCACGAGC
>NZ_CEEDEA010000124.1:0-242 GCF_979253755.1 Methylobacterium sp. AC315 | reverse complement strand
CGCCGCAGCAAGGCCTCGATCCGGGCCGCGAGCTCGCCACGGACGAAGGGCGTACCGAGGGAGTCGTCCCCCCCGGCGCGCAGGCCGCAGATGCGCTCGTCGACGTCGCCGAGCGCGCTCAGCACCAGCGCGGGCGTCCGGTCGCCGGCGGCGCGCAGGTCACGCAACAGGGTGAGCCCGTCCCGCCCGGGAAGCATCCGGTCGAGGACGATGGCGTCCCAGGAGCCCGAACGGGCCTCATC
>NZ_CEEDEA010000123.1:0-242 GCF_979253755.1 Methylobacterium sp. AC315 | reverse complement strand
GCATAGGCGAGGCAGGTGCCGCGCCAGCCGACCTGCTCGAGCAGGAAGGCGGAGAGCGGCCAGCACACCGTGCTGGCGAAGCCGCCCCACAGGGTCAGCGTCGTGAGGGCGGACCTCGCCTCGGCACCGTAGAGCCGGCCGAGGGTGGCGAAGGCGGGATCGTACAGTCCGGTGCCCATGCCGCGGCCGATGAGGAGCCAAGCCGCCAAGTAAGCCGTAACGTACGGGGCCAGGGCAAGGCC
>NZ_CEEDEA010000122.1:0-242 GCF_979253755.1 Methylobacterium sp. AC315 | reverse complement strand
CTCGACGAGGTCTCGTTCCACATGTCCGGGACCGAGGGCCGCGACCTTCGCGGTGCCCTCCTCCAGGCAGGCCCGGTAGAAATCCACGCCGAACAGGTTGACCCCGGAGGAGCCGGCCAGGTCGTAGAAGACGTTGCCGTCGAGGTCCGTGACCGTGACGCCGTCGGAGGCCGCCGCACAGGCCCCGGCGCCGAGATGCGCGCGCACGTGGCCGGCATACTGGAACGGCACCCGGTACAGCC
>NZ_CEEDEA010000121.1:0-243 GCF_979253755.1 Methylobacterium sp. AC315 | reverse complement strand
CCTCATCCCCGAGACGCTGAAGACGCCCGTGCTGCTGGCACTCGCGCTCATCGCCTACGTCGTGCCGAACCTGCTCCTGAACGAGGCCGGGCTGATCGGTGCGACCGTGTTCGGCATCGCGCTTGCGAACCGGCACGTGCCGGGTCTGGCCGACCTTCGTCGATTCAAGGAAAGCCGCGTCGTCCTGCTGGTGTCTTGCCTGTTCGTGGTGCTGACCGCCGACCTCGACCTCGCGGTCCTGGG
>NZ_CEEDEA010000120.1:0-243 GCF_979253755.1 Methylobacterium sp. AC315 | reverse complement strand
CAGGTCGGGATCCACCGTGGTGACGACCACGTCGATCACGAACACCTTGTCGGCGCGCTGGACCGCAAGCTTGCGCCGCAGCTGGTCGAGCGCCCGGCCGCGCGCAGCGACCGGCCGCTCCGGCTTGGGACCGAGCACCAACTCCCGGAACGAGGCGATGCTGCGCGCGACCAGACCGTCCGGAGCCGCGCCGAACCCGGGCTCGCTCTCCAAGCGCGCCTGCGTCACGGCCCGGCCCAGGAC
>NZ_CEEDEA010000119.1:0-243 GCF_979253755.1 Methylobacterium sp. AC315 | reverse complement strand
CTCATGGAGGCCCAGGTCGGCGTGGTCCGCGATGCCGCCTGCTCGAAGCTCACAGCGAGACCTGCGACGCCGCCCTGGTGGCGCTGATGATCGCCCGCGGAGCGCGCACCCGCCGGGAGAGCCGCGGCGCCCACTGGCGCAGCGACTTTCCGCATGTCGCCCCGGCAGCCCACACGGACACGCCGCTCGCCACGCTGAACGCCGAGTACCGCGAAACCACGACCGCCGGGACGGAGTTGGCAT
>NZ_CEEDEA010000118.1:0-243 GCF_979253755.1 Methylobacterium sp. AC315 | reverse complement strand
CACGCCCAATCGTCGATGCCGATGACCCGCGGCGGCGGAGACGGTACGGTCCCGCGACGACGGATCAGGCGCAGGACCGTGTCGCCGCTGACAGGCATGGCCAGCCGCCGCGACAACCTTGCACCAGCCTCACCACCCAGCACCATGCCGATGTCGGTCTGCGCCGCGGCCAACCGGTCGCTGCGGCGCGCCTTGCGCGTACCCAACCCTGGCACGCGTTCGGCAAAGATCCGCCCCGGGCAA
>NZ_CEEDEA010000117.1:0-245 GCF_979253755.1 Methylobacterium sp. AC315 | reverse complement strand
GAATGCTGACCAATGGGAGAACCAGCTTGCTAGAGACCGCGAATGATCGTGCTGCCGGGATGCGCAACAAAGTGCCCGAGGCAACAGTTGTTTTCTTGGCGATCAAGATCATGGCGACCACGGTCGGTGAAACCGGCGCGGACTATCTTGCCGTGCATGTGGGACTCGGTACCGCGTTCACTGGCGCATTGATGTCGGCGTTGCTGATTGCCGCGTTGGTCATGCAGCTTCGCATGCGCAAGTAC
>NZ_CEEDEA010000116.1:0-245 GCF_979253755.1 Methylobacterium sp. AC315 | reverse complement strand
CCCCTGCCCCGCTGCACCCTGGTCACCCTCGGCTCGCCCCTGGGGCTCGCCGGGCTGAAGCTGAAGCTCGCGGACGAACACGGCGACCAGCGCGTGCCGGAGGCGGTCACGGCCTGGACCAACCTGATGGACCGCCAGGACCTCGCCACGGTGGGCGACGACCTCGCCGAGACCTACCCGCCCAACGCCGCCGGAGAGCGGGTGCGGGACGTGCCGGTGATCAACGCCTACCGCAGGCCGGACGG
>NZ_CEEDEA010000115.1:0-245 GCF_979253755.1 Methylobacterium sp. AC315 | reverse complement strand
TGTGGGACGCCCGTACGAGGAAGCGCCTATGGAGAAGCCGGGCGCGCGCGCCAGCGCGGCGAGGTGGCTCCGCGTCTCGTTATGCGGGTTGCGCCCCCGACGCAGCCGGTGCAACAGACCGGTCACGATGGGATCCGGCGCGGTGCGCGACCGCGTCGTCTCCGGGAAAGTCGGCGAGCTGGAAGGTGAGCGATGGCCGATAACATGTCCGAGGACCTCAAGGCCGGGGCGCTCGTCTACCACCG
>NZ_CEEDEA010000114.1:0-246 GCF_979253755.1 Methylobacterium sp. AC315 | reverse complement strand
CCGGACAGTCTGGGGCACCACACGATCCTCCTGGCCGACGGCTATGAGCGCAACAACCGGGAGATCACCGAGGGGACGCTGCCGATGCAGCCCTCCCTCTACGTCCAGCATGCCGGCGACACCGACGGCGGCATGGCGCCGGCGGGGCACACCGCCCTCTACGTCCTGGTGCCGGTGCCGAACCTCCAGG
This sequence comes from Methylobacterium sp. AC315, assembly GCF_979253755.1. Lineage (NCBI taxonomy): Bacteria > Pseudomonadati > Pseudomonadota > Alphaproteobacteria > Hyphomicrobiales > Methylobacteriaceae > Methylobacterium > Methylobacterium sp. AC315. The sequence continues at coordinate 56 of NZ_CEEDEA010000114.1, read as the reverse complement.
CCGGGATCGACTGGGCGGCGACCCGGGAGAGCTACCGTGCCCTGATCCTGGAGCGC
>NZ_CEEDEA010000113.1:0-248 GCF_979253755.1 Methylobacterium sp. AC315 | reverse complement strand
GCCGGGCCCGCAATACGACGCCACCTTCCTGGCGAACGCGCTGCAGGGCCACCGGGAAGCGCTCAACATTCACGGCTCCAACGCGCAGTCGGGTGAGGATCCCGGCCTGCGCCGCATCGCCCGCGGCGCGCTGCCTCTGATCCACCTGCACATCGCGCAGCTGACGCAGATGCAGGGCCGGAGGAGCACTACCCAAGGCGGACGACCCGGATCCGAGCCTGCTCTCGCGGCCTTCGCCCACCGAGCGG
>NZ_CEEDEA010000112.1:0-248 GCF_979253755.1 Methylobacterium sp. AC315 | reverse complement strand
CTTCTCCGTCCACCCGCGCTGGCTCGTGGTGCTCCTGTCGCTGCTCGCGGCGGGCCTGCCTTTCCTGGAGCTCAAGATCAACAAGACGGAGGCGGCGCGCCTCGGCCTGAGCACCTCCGCGATCCAGGACGTCATCGGCGCGGCCCTCGGCGGCCGGGAGGCCGGCATGGTGTTCGAGGGCGATCGCCGCTTCCCCATCGTCGTGTGCCTGAACGACAAGGTCCGCGAGGACCGCGAGGCCCTGGAGA
>NZ_CEEDEA010000111.1:0-248 GCF_979253755.1 Methylobacterium sp. AC315 | reverse complement strand
TCACGCCCGTGCAGCCGGCGAGGTCGAGGTACAGGACCGCAGCGGTGCCGCCCCGGACGGCGATCTCTGCGAGGCGCCCGTCGAGATGCTCCCGGACCAGGCCGCGGTTCGGCAGGCCCGTCAGGATGTCGTGGCGCGCCAGCCGCGCCACCTCGGCCTCCGCGGCCTTGCGCGGGGTGATGTCCGTAAAGGTCCGCACGAAGCCACCGTCCGGCACCGGCACGGTCCGGATCTCCAGCACCAGGCCG
>NZ_CEEDEA010000110.1:0-248 GCF_979253755.1 Methylobacterium sp. AC315 | reverse complement strand
GGCCAAGAGCCCGATGCGGACCTTGGAACGGCTCGACGTCGCCCGCACGACCAGGGCGTTGCATGAGGAGATCGTGGTGACGACCTGCGCGCGCTCGTTCCTGCACCATCAGGTCCGGGCCAGGGTCGGGACGCTGATGCTCGCCGGCTGCGGCCGGCTCTCGGCCGACGATGTCGCCGACATCCTGGCGTCGGGCGAGAAGCGCCGGTGCGGGCCGCTCGCGCCGGCGGCCGGGCTGACGTTCGTCG
>NZ_CEEDEA010000109.1:0-249 GCF_979253755.1 Methylobacterium sp. AC315 | reverse complement strand
GCGATGGCGTCGGCGAGCTGGTCGCGGGAGGGGTTGCCGAGCCGCGAGTACTCGTAGGGCCCGGGTTGCTCGAAGGCGGGAAACTTGAAGGTCGTCGAGAGGTGGTTCGGCGCGATCACGGCGCCGAAGGACGTATCCTGGGCCACCCCGTTGGTCGCCGCGATCGTGCGGGCATCGAGGCCCTCTGGCATCGGCTTGTCTTTCCTGCGCCGAAATTCGGACCAGCGCGCATGGCCGGCGGGTCGTCAG
>NZ_CEEDEA010000108.1:0-249 GCF_979253755.1 Methylobacterium sp. AC315 | reverse complement strand
GGTCCGGGGTGACGTCGAGGTCGAGGTCGTTCACCGCCGCGCTCATGGCGTCGTACTCGTCGAACACCCGGGCCGGGCCGGTATGCTTGAGGAAGCGCGGGTCCGCGGCCGGCGGCTTGATCACGCAGCCATGCGGCGCAAGGGTACCGTACAGGATCGCGGTGCCGCCGGTCGTCCCGATCGGCTTGTCCAGCGGGCGGATCACGTCGTCGTTGTAGACGCGCATGCCGGCGAGCCCGGCGCCGACCG
>NZ_CEEDEA010000107.1:0-250 GCF_979253755.1 Methylobacterium sp. AC315 | reverse complement strand
CGCAGCCCTCGCTGTCGGCCCTCCCTGGAAGGCGACCCTCCACGCTCCGGAGGGCGAAGGCGTCTCGTGCACTCCTATCAACAGTCGCGAGGGGCACCGTGTCACCACCAACGACGCCTACCTCGAGCCGGCACGCGGGCGGCCCAATCTCGAGATCCGCGGCGTCCCTCGAACAGGACGCGATCGACGAGGGCGCCGCGCGGTCGGGATCCGCGTCCGCTTCGGGACGGGGCCCTGGACCGAAGTTCAC
>NZ_CEEDEA010000106.1:0-251 GCF_979253755.1 Methylobacterium sp. AC315 | reverse complement strand
GTCGCCGTGGGGGTCTGCCGGGCCTGGTGCGGGATCAGGCTCTGCGCCCCCTCGTAGGGCGAGCGGAAGCCCGGCACCCCCTGGGCGATCAGCGTCGTCTGCCCGTGCAGCGAGAAGCGCCCGGGTTCGCCGTTGTCGGGATCGTGCGGTGCGGTCTCGTCCGGATCGGGCGGAGCCGTCAGGCCGCCCGGGAACCACATCAGCCGCGCGACCAGCTGGTTCGAGGTGACGCGCGCCCGGGACGTGACCGG
>NZ_CEEDEA010000105.1:0-251 GCF_979253755.1 Methylobacterium sp. AC315 | reverse complement strand
GGTGGTGCAGGCCGACCCCGACATGGCCTTCCTGGCCGTGTCGCCGTCGCTCGCCCAGGAATGGCAATCGCACGTGCCCGGCGCGCAGGTGGTCGACAACGGCGTCGACCTCTCGACCTTCGCGTCTTCCGAGACTCCCGACGCTCCGCCCTTCGCGTTCTGGTCGGGCCGGATCGTGCCCGAGAAGGGGCTGCACCTGGCCCTCGACGCCGCCCGGGCGGCCGGGCTGCCGCTGACCTTCGCGGGCCCCA
>NZ_CEEDEA010000104.1:0-253 GCF_979253755.1 Methylobacterium sp. AC315 | reverse complement strand
GATTGCCGATGTCGGCGCCCTGGTCGATCGCCTGCGCGCGGGCAAGCTGACCGAGGCCCCGGCCGTGCCTCCGGGCGCGATCGACGCCTTCGTCATGCGCTCGGCCACCGCCCGCCACACGGCCGACGTGGGCGCCGGCCTGATCGAGGCCAGCCGCGGACACCTGCCGAAGGAGCGCGCCCTGCGGGTCCTGCAGGTCGGAGGCGGCCCGCTCTCCGCCCCGGCGGCGGCCTTCGCCGCCGCGGCCGCGGCC
>NZ_CEEDEA010000103.1:0-253 GCF_979253755.1 Methylobacterium sp. AC315 | reverse complement strand
CTCCAGGGCCTGTACGAAGTACAGCCCGGTGAACATCCGCGTACCCGTGACGCCGGCCTGGACGTTGCGGCGCTGCGAGGTGGCGACCGCCGCGTCGAGGGTTTGCTGCACCGCCTCGGCGTCCCCGGCGATCGTACTGCGGCTCCGATAGACCAAGCGGAACAGGTCGGTCTCGTCGGGCGGTGTCATGCCGCCTCGCGCGCATCAACGAACGACAGGAACTCGCCGAGCGGCAGCGGGCGGCTGACGTGGT
>NZ_CEEDEA010000102.1:0-253 GCF_979253755.1 Methylobacterium sp. AC315 | reverse complement strand
CGACATGACGGCGGCCCGCGGGTTTCCCCGGAGGTCGCATCGGTCGGGCGAACGGGCGGATCTTCGCGGCCGATGCGGCCATGGCGGAATTGGTAGACGCGCTAGCTTGAGGTGCTAGTCCCGCGAGGGGTGGAGGGTCGAGTCCTCTTGGCCGCACCACACGTTTGTTGTGGTGTTTTTTCTCCGATCGCTCGGCGCTCCGCCGGGTTCTCGGCTTCAGCCGTTGATTGTGTCGGACCTGCGGGTTGCGGCC
>NZ_CEEDEA010000101.1:0-254 GCF_979253755.1 Methylobacterium sp. AC315 | reverse complement strand
GGGCGAGAGCGCGTCGAGGACCCCGCGCGCGGTACGGATCGACAGGCCGGCATCCCTATCGGGACCCCGGCGTCCGAGCCGGCCCCCCGGGCAGAGCAGGTCCGGCGCGGCCTCGTGGACGCCGAGCACCCGGTGGCCCTCCTCCTCGACCAGCGCCTGGGCGGCGCGCAGGAGCCGGTCGTCGCCCCCGCCGGCGATCGCGCGCTGGGTCTCGCGATTTCGCAAGGCCGCACCGGCATTGAGGAGCGCCGCCC
>NZ_CEEDEA010000100.1:0-254 GCF_979253755.1 Methylobacterium sp. AC315 | reverse complement strand
GTGCCCGCCGCCACGGCATTTGCCGCCGGCAAGGGCATCAGCCAGGACCTGACCCACGTCGTCATCACCGCCGCCCGCCACCGCGGCATCCCGGCCCGCTACGTCGCGGGCTACCGCGCCCGCGGCGACGGCCAGGCCGATGTCGAGGCGCCGCACGGCGGGGCCGAGGCGCTGGTGCCGGATCTCGGCTGGGGGGCGTTCGACGCCTGCTACCAGGACACCCCGTCCGACGGCCCGATCCGTGTCGCCTGCGG
>NZ_CEEDEA010000099.1:0-254 GCF_979253755.1 Methylobacterium sp. AC315 | reverse complement strand
GAGCCCGCCTTGATCCGCACCAGGCGCCAGGCAGTCTCCGGCAGCATGCGCTCCATGAAGCACCGGCCGGTGGTGAGCTTGGCCGCCCAGCGGGGCGAGGCGTCTTCCGCCTGCTTGGCCAGCGCCGCCTGGGCGATCCGCGCCCACATGTAGCCCAAAGCCACGAGGCCGAAGAGGTGCATGAAGGCCGTCGCCCCGGATACATCCCCAGCGCCAGGTTCGCCCCCGAGGCGAATTCCTGCATCGCCGTGTTG
>NZ_CEEDEA010000098.1:0-257 GCF_979253755.1 Methylobacterium sp. AC315 | reverse complement strand
CGGAGCAGCCGTTCAGGCGCAGGAGAGACCGCTGCGATGACACATCGGGCGGCCTCTCAGCTTGGGATATAGGCGTCATCCAGGATCCCGAGGTTCTGATGCACCAGCTGGAGGGGCAAGCGTTGCCGGGAGCACGTCCTCAAGCGTAAATAGTGCATAGCACCCCTGCTGGTGTTATCAGCGCGTTGGCTACACCTATTATAACTAATCCGGTGACAACGTCGCCATGAAATTTGGGATTATTTGCGAATAGATAC
>NZ_CEEDEA010000097.1:0-257 GCF_979253755.1 Methylobacterium sp. AC315 | reverse complement strand
GCCCGTCACACGCACGCGTTTTCCGCGAAGCGACGGGTAGATGGCACGCGTGGCAGAGGAGGTCATCGGCAATTCGCCGAAGGCTGACGTCTCGCAGACTCACCGAGTCTGCGAACGCTCTTCGAAGAGTCCACGCTCGGCACCGTCACGACAAGCCCACCGCGACCGTTCGCCGAACGGCAGCCTTTGTCCAAACGTTAACGCATGCGGAATCAAATCGGCGCGTCTTCTAGAACGGAACACGCGATGCCCCTGCG
>NZ_CEEDEA010000096.1:0-257 GCF_979253755.1 Methylobacterium sp. AC315 | reverse complement strand
CACGCCCCGAGGCCGCCGGCGAGCGCCAGCGCGACCAGCCCCGAACCGGTCTTGATCCGCTCGCTACCCTGCATGCATCAGCGCTCCGGCCTCCGGCCTCGGGGCAGGGCGATCGCCCTGCCCGGCGTCGCCACTCTCGATCGTTGTACGCGCCAAGCTTGGGTGCACGTTCGCGGCGAGGATGTGGCGGGCCGGCATGCGTGGATCGCCCCGAACGCCGGGCGGCCCGCGCTGGCGGACGACGGACAGCCCTGGAA
>NZ_CEEDEA010000095.1:0-258 GCF_979253755.1 Methylobacterium sp. AC315 | reverse complement strand
CCATCAGCCCGGTGGACGCGCCCTCGGCCTCGCCGGCCCGGCGCAGGAGCTCGACGAAGTCCAAGGTGTAGACCAGCGCGAACCCGGTGACGAACACACCGAGCACCGTGCGGGCGAACCGGGCGGCGAAGTAGCGCCCGAGGGTCGGACCGATCCGCATCGTGGGCTCAGCGTGCCGGGGCGAGGCGCGGGGCGCGGAACCGGGCGCGCACCGCGCCCGCCACCGCGGCATGGAAGGCGCGCACCCGCGGGCCGAAG
>NZ_CEEDEA010000094.1:0-258 GCF_979253755.1 Methylobacterium sp. AC315 | reverse complement strand
TGTCGGCGGGGCTGGCGGTCTCGGCCTTCCCGCGCCGGCTCGCCCCGGCCGACGTGATCGACGGCGCCGACGCGCTGGGGCTCCCGCCGATCCCCGCACTCGCCCTGGTGCTGCACTCGGCCTCACCGATCCGCGCAGCAAGGACGCGCTGCTGGCGATCACGGCGGCGTTCCGGGAGCACCGGCGGGGTTCGGGCGTTCGCACGACGACTTGAGGGTTTCCAAAGGGCTCCGCCCTTTGGCGGGGTTCGGGGGCGGA
>NZ_CEEDEA010000093.1:0-259 GCF_979253755.1 Methylobacterium sp. AC315 | reverse complement strand
GGCCTCTGGCCTGTTCGACACCGCCCGCGAGGCGCTCGACCTCAAAGACGACATCCGCATTTGGACCGACCAGGGCGAGGAAGCGCGCCTGCGCTCGGCCGCCGTGGTGGTCAAGACCGGCTCGGTGAGCTCCCAGGAGCCGGTCACCGTCTCGACCCCGCGCGCCACCGTGAACGCCCACGCCCTCGACGGGGTCGAGAACGGCACGCGGAGCTCCGGCGTCGGGACCGTGCAGGTCGTGAGCGCGAACGCCGACCCG
>NZ_CEEDEA010000092.1:0-261 GCF_979253755.1 Methylobacterium sp. AC315 | reverse complement strand
GGAGAAGATGCAGCCGCGCGAGGCGCGGATCGACGCCGTCACTGCCTAGCGGCCTGGTGCCGCCCCGGCGGCGCCGGAGGCCGCATCCGTAGGCAGGGCCTTGAAGACACCGGCGAGCAGGGCTCGTACGGACTCCGCGGCGGCGGCCCGGGCCTTGAGCTTGGCGGCGAAATCGCCGGCCTGGTCGCGCATCGCGGGCGGCAGGGCCGCGAAGGCCGCGGACGCCGCCGGCAGGTCGCCGCGGTCCAGCGCCGCCTGGAC
>NZ_CEEDEA010000091.1:0-262 GCF_979253755.1 Methylobacterium sp. AC315 | reverse complement strand
CTGGAGCGCCAGGGCGCTGTCGCGCACGTCCGAGAAGCGGACGACCTTGAGGCGCACGGCCTCGCGGCTCCGGTCGAGGGCGTTCGCGTAGGCCTCGATCAGCGCGGCCTCGGCTCCGTCCGGGGGGCCGACCGCCACCGTCAGCGTGGTCGGCCGGGATAGATAGACGATGCCGGCCGCGACCGCGGCCAGCCGGAAGGCTACCAGAACCAGGAGCCACTCGCGGCGCATCAGGATCGTCGCCGCGAGTGGCTCCTGGTTC
>NZ_CEEDEA010000090.1:0-270 GCF_979253755.1 Methylobacterium sp. AC315 | reverse complement strand
ATATGCAACCGCCCGCCCACGCCGTCGTGCTGTCCATCGACGGTCCTTCGACACGCTCAGGATGAGGAGTCCCAGATCCAGGCCCTGGAGCGAACCCGTCCCGACCAGCCGCTCGGGCCCGGGCATCCCGCCGCTCAGACGCACGACGACACCCGCCACGGCACCACGACCTTGTTTGCCGCCCTCGACGTCCTGGAAGGCACGGTGCTCGGCCGCTGCATGCAGCGCCATCGCCACGGTGAGGTCATCCGTTTCCTCAACACCGTCGAG
>NZ_CEEDEA010000089.1:0-274 GCF_979253755.1 Methylobacterium sp. AC315 | reverse complement strand
AAGGAGGTCTCCATGGCGGCGTAGCGCTGCCGGTCGAGGACGGTGACGTCGTAGCCGCGCCGGGCGAGCGCGTCGGCGGTGGTCACGCCGGTGATGCCGGCGCCGATGAGGGCGATGTGGGTCATGATGGGGTCTCCGGGACGTGCGGACGCGATGAGGCCTTCCCTCGCGGGTCGGCCGGTGTTCGCGCCCCATCTGTCCCGGTGCCTGTGAGTTTGATCCGGCCGGCCCTGGCGAGGCTGGCGCGGACGTCCCCTTCGGCGGGTGCCCACGG
>NZ_CEEDEA010000088.1:0-275 GCF_979253755.1 Methylobacterium sp. AC315 | reverse complement strand
CTACGCCGCCGCGCGCTCGAGCCTCGCCAAGAGCATGGGGCTCGGCCACCAGCGCCGGCCGGGCCAGACGGGCTAGGCCCGCGGGCCGGCGTCCACAGCTTTCCCGCCGGGATTCAGCATCGGGCCAGGGGCGCTTGCCAGGGTCGGCGGGCTCATCCGCGACCCGAGATCCGATGCCCGGCAAGCCCAACCCCGGCGCCCGCCTGTTCTGGACGGCCGTGCTCGGCTGCCCGCTCGGGCTCTGGTACGGACCGCCGGCCTTCGCGGCCACGGGG
>NZ_CEEDEA010000087.1:0-276 GCF_979253755.1 Methylobacterium sp. AC315 | reverse complement strand
GTGTTATGGTGCTAGGTTTGTCGGCAAAGTGTTGTTTGTTCTTTTCATTCTTAATTAAAAATGGAAAACCCAAACTAAAAAGGTGGTCGCTTTGTTTAATATATAATACATTTAAATATATTATCTTAATTAATCTCTCTTATTTTAGTATCTATTTTCAATTTTAGTTCATTTCCGTCGAAAATTATCTTTTCATTTCTATGATATTTAAAGCAAACGAATTATATATAGTATTCTTTCTAAAAGAAGAAGTTGTTATATGGATTCATTGAGTAA
>NZ_CEEDEA010000086.1:0-282 GCF_979253755.1 Methylobacterium sp. AC315 | reverse complement strand
GCACACCTTCTCGCGCGCTGCGGTCGCGCTGAGCGACGACACGCCCGCTGCCGTTGCGGCGGCCAGGGAGCTGGTGGCCACGGGCGTGCACTACCTGGTCCTGGCGCTGCCGGCGGATGCGGTGCTGGCGGTGGCCGACGCGGTGACGGACACCGGGGCGGTGGTGCTGAACGCCGGCGCCCCGGACGACCGCCTGCGTGGCGCCGACGGCCGGTCCAACGTATTCCACATCCTGCCGTCCCGGGCGATGCTGACGGACGCCACCGCATCACCGTCATGTAC
>NZ_CEEDEA010000085.1:0-284 GCF_979253755.1 Methylobacterium sp. AC315 | reverse complement strand
CCCGCCGGATCCGCTTCACGCGGCTGGTCTTCCGGCGGCACGCGCCGGCACTCGGCGTTTCGCGCCTTCAGGCCCTGCGCCTCTATTTCGCGACCGTGCAGGGGTAGTACGACGCCTTCCTGGACGGCGCCCAGGCCCCTGCGGCCCGGGGCGACCGGCGCGCCGCCGCCGGCGCGCTGCTCTCCGCCTTCCGGCTGATGCCGCACCGGGCGGGCAAGGACGCGATCCGGCCGACCCATCTGCGCGCGGCCCTGGTGGCCGTCGCCCAGGCAAGCCGCCCCCGC
>NZ_CEEDEA010000084.1:0-290 GCF_979253755.1 Methylobacterium sp. AC315 | reverse complement strand
CGCGAGCACGCCGAGCGCGTGAACCAGGCCAAGCGCATGACGGCCGGGACCACCGACGACGTCATGGCGACCTGCGCGTCGATGATGTCGGTGTTCATCCGCGAGCCGGACTTCCAGGGCCAGACCAAGGACAAGCTGGCCACCGTCGAGGCGCAGCGGATCGTCGAGACGGCGGTGCGGGACGCCGTCGACCATTGGCTGGCGGCCTCCCCGGCCCAGGCCAACAAGCTGCTGGACTGGGTGCTCGACCGGGCCGAGGAGCGGGTGCGCCGGCGCCAGGAGAAGGAGGG
>NZ_CEEDEA010000083.1:0-293 GCF_979253755.1 Methylobacterium sp. AC315 | reverse complement strand
CCCGACCACATCTGCGCCACTCGAACGGGGCGAGAGATCTTTTCCTTGTCACGAGTCCAGTGGAATTGAACGAAGATCCGCCCTTGTTCGTCGACGTCAATCTCCTCGCTCTCCTTGCCCGTGCGGGTCGTGACAATCGCCGTCTGAGGGCCGTGCACCCGCGGCCGCGGGGTGACGCGGGGTGCACGGTAGGGTCGATCGACCGGCTGGATCTCGTAGGTACCTTGATAGAGTTCGCCGGCGCCCCCACCGGGGCCGCTGCGATACGCCTCAGTGCTGATGACGTGGCGGGC
>NZ_CEEDEA010000082.1:0-294 GCF_979253755.1 Methylobacterium sp. AC315 | reverse complement strand
GCCGCCACCCACAAGACCAAACTGATCCACGACTGGCTGCTGAAGCGCCCGCGCTGGCACCTGCACTTCACCCCGACCTCGGCCTCATGGCTCAACGTCGTCGAGGGCTGGTTCGCGCTGCTGACGCGGCGCCAGCTTCAACGCGGCGTGTTCCAGACCATGGGCGATCTGGAGACCGCCATCCACGCCTACATCGATCAGACCAACGCCCAGCCAAAGCCATTCGTCTGGACCAAATCAGCCGACGCCATCCTCGCCAACGTCAAACGCTTCTGCCAAAAAACTTCTAACTCA
>NZ_CEEDEA010000081.1:0-295 GCF_979253755.1 Methylobacterium sp. AC315 | reverse complement strand
GCCGCCCGCTGGCTCGCCCTGCCGCCGGCGGGCGGCGCGCTGCTGGGGCTCGGTACCGCCAGGGTCAGCGTGCGGGGCTACGAGCACGACCGGAGCGAACCGGTCCTGCGTGCCTGGAACTGCTGATCCCGGCGCTACCGCAGCCAAGACCCGTCCGGTGCGAGCGGCGCCGGCATCGGTTCGCCCAGGGCGTGGTGGACGATGCGGTCGACGGCCCGGACCAGCGCATCGAGGGGCAGGTCGTTCGGCTCGGTGCCGAACGGCTCCTCCAATTCGTCGCCGAGGGCGTCGAGGC
>NZ_CEEDEA010000080.1:0-307 GCF_979253755.1 Methylobacterium sp. AC315 | reverse complement strand
TCCGCTGCACGGAGCGGAGTGAGATGCCGGTCCGCGCAGCGACGGCGCGGCCGGTCCAGTGCGTGACCTCGTCCGGCGGTTCCGAACACGTCAGCGCCAGCACCGTCGCCACGGTGCGGGTGGAATGCGGCGGGGTGCCGGGTGGGCGGGTCTTGTCCCGCAGCAGGCCCTCGACGCCCTCCTCGGCAAAGCGCTGCTGCCAGCGCCAGACTGCGGGCCGGCTGACGCCGGCCTGCCGAGCCACGTCCTGCACGCTCAAGCGTTCGAACGAGAGCAGGACGATGCGCGCCCGCAGGATGTGCTTGAG
>NZ_CEEDEA010000079.1:0-311 GCF_979253755.1 Methylobacterium sp. AC315 | reverse complement strand
CGGTCCCGCGTAGCGGCGTCTTCGACGTTCCTGGCCGCCCTCACTCGGTCAGCGGTCCGGATGGGCAGCCCTTGCTCGCTTCCGGGCTATCTGAGCGTCCCCCAGCGGCCGGCGCCCACCCGCACCAAGACCATCGGCGCGGCCCCAATCGCGGACGTGTTGGTCGCGGTATGCGGAACCGGAACTCGTCGGAGTCGAATCAGGGCCATGGGATCTTCCATCGGGTCCTGGTCGAGGCGTCACCGGCCGCAAACCCTTGCTTGTAGCCGACCTTGTAGATGCCAGACCGGATCGCGGCGATGCAGGTCCCG
>NZ_CEEDEA010000078.1:0-317 GCF_979253755.1 Methylobacterium sp. AC315 | reverse complement strand
AACCATCGGTCGATGCGAGAGCCCAGGGCGGCCTGCTCGACATCCACGAGCACACCGGACAGATCGCCTTGAGGGCTACGGGTCTCCACGACGACTTCCTCAGCCTTGTGCGCCCTGGCGAAAACGCCAAGCGCGTCGTCGATCAGGGCGGCGCTATCCTGTTCGACCGGCCCGGCGACCCCGTGGGTCATCGGCCCGAAGTCGATCGCGGTGACCTGCGGCGGATGCTGATCACCTCGCTCCCCGCGGAGACGATCCGCTGGGGCCACATGGCGATCACGGTCACCGCGTGCGGGAATGGGCGGCATGCGGTCGCC
>NZ_CEEDEA010000077.1:0-321 GCF_979253755.1 Methylobacterium sp. AC315 | reverse complement strand
GTCGGCTGGAAGTTCATGGGGAGGCGCTGATGGATCTCACACTTCACCAGACCATTCTCTACCACTGCATCCGACTCATAGTGGACGCTCATGGAAGCGTGGGCGCGAGCATCGCGACCACGCTGTGAGGTGCGCCAGCGCCGAAGAACTGCATGAGGTTCTGCGCAGACGCATCGGCGATCCCGGCGCTGCGGGGGAACAGGTCGTACTCGTATGCGGCGAGTGCCGTTCCAATGTCGTCGGCTGCTTCAACGATCGCCTTGGCGAGTTCCGCACCGTCGTAGAGGGCAAGGTTCGCCCCCTCGCCCGCGAACGGCGACA
>NZ_CEEDEA010000076.1:0-335 GCF_979253755.1 Methylobacterium sp. AC315 | reverse complement strand
CTCACCAAGCCGTTCCACAAGGACGAGCTGGTCGCCCGCATCCACGCCATCGTGCGCCGGTCGAAGGGCCACGCCCAGTCGGTGATCACCATCGACGACCTGATCGTGAACCTCGACCAGAAGACCGTCGAGGTCGGCGGCGCCCGGGTGCACCTCACTGGCAAGGAGTACCAGATGCTGGAACTCCTCTCGCTGCGGAAGGGCACGACGCTCACCAAGGAGATGTTCCTCAACCATCTCTACGGCGGCATGGACGAACCCGAGCTGAAGATCATCGACGTGTTCATCTGCAAGCTGCGCAAGAAGCTCGCCAACGCCAGCCAGGGCAAGAACTA
>NZ_CEEDEA010000075.1:0-338 GCF_979253755.1 Methylobacterium sp. AC315 | reverse complement strand
TCGGGGAGAAGCAGTCTGGCCATGCCAAACCAACGCTGAAAACCAAGCTCGGTGCCGTTCTGTTAGGCGTTCTTAGTGCCACGCGTGCCGGTGTGTGCGTCGGGAATGAATGACGTACGGCTGAGATGAGAACGCGATCGTGATGGTTCGATTGAGGATTTGCCGTCGTCGAACCAATATAAATCCCCTTCGGTTGAAGCAGGTATTGAGATGCGTCTGAAACACCTTCTCTTACTGCCCGGGATCGTTGCGGGTGCGGTAGGCGGCTGCACGTACCTGCCCGCGGCGGGTCCGACGGCCAGCGCGATCGAGGCTGGCGCGGAAGTCGCCACCGCCGA
>NZ_CEEDEA010000074.1:0-416 GCF_979253755.1 Methylobacterium sp. AC315 | reverse complement strand
GAGTCGGATGCAGTGGTAGAGAATGGTCTGGTGAAGTGTGAGATCCATCAGCGCCTCCCCATGAACTTCCAGCCGACAAAGAACCCAAGCGAGATGGCGATCATCCGCATCGAGATCCACGCCAGCGGGCGACGGCAGGCATAGACGATCACGACCAGCAAGATGCTTGTTATCAACTACGAAGCCTCTCGATCCTGTCGAAGGCCGCCGACGCAGTGGCGAACCGGGCCGACATCCTGATCTTGTCCTGCTCCGACGCGCGATCGGGATGCAGATGCGCCAGCAGGGCGCGGCGGGCGGCGGCGACCACGACATCTTCCGCCGTCACCGTCAGTCCGACTGTCAAACAGCGTTGAACCTTGGTTCTTCCGCACTTTCGGTGCTGAGCGGTGGTTTGGACGTTGATTCGCATGTTG
>NZ_CEEDEA010000073.1:0-419 GCF_979253755.1 Methylobacterium sp. AC315 | reverse complement strand
CCGAACCCGGACAGCCGCTCGGGCCAGAGCCCGCATTTGCAAGGTAGGGTCATGGACGAACAACCCACCATCTTCGTTGTCATCGACGTGTCCAAAGACCGTCTCGACGTTCATCTCAGGCCGTTGGACGAGGCCTTCCATGTTCCTCGGGACGCGAAGGGGCTTGAAGCTCTCGCGCGCCGCTTCACCACCCTCCTGGTTGCCCGCGTCGTCCTGGAAGCCACAGGCGGCTTCGAGGCAAACGTCGCTGCAGCGCTCGCCGCAGCCGGGCTGCCGCTCTGCATCGTCAACCCGCGCCAGATCCGCGACTTCGCCAGAGCGATAGGCCGGTTGACGAAGACAGACACGCTCGACGCCGAGGTCATTGCCCTCTTCGCCGAACGCATCAGACCACCGGCCAGGCCCTTGCCGGAGCCGGA
>NZ_CEEDEA010000072.1:0-452 GCF_979253755.1 Methylobacterium sp. AC315 | reverse complement strand
TTCGGCGAGCGCTTCACCCGGGCCATGGCGGCCTGATGTTCAACACGCCGCCCGCACACGAAATTCCTGACAGTCCCATGCTTCGCGCGTGGCACGCGCCTCAGCAGTGGCAATGACCGTAGCCTTCGTGAGCATGAAGCTTGTCGGGCCTGCGCCGCAGCCGACCGCGCCGACCTGTGCGTACGCCCGGCACCGCGCCAAAGGTGGCGATCGGGATCGCCTCGTGTTCATCGACCAGACCCGAGCCAACACCGCCATGGCCCGGGGCTACGGGCGCGCCTTACGGGGCGAACGCTGCCGGATGAACGTGCCCCAGGGCCATTGGAAAGCCACGACCGTCATGGCGGCCTTGCGCACCCATGTGATCACCGCGCCCGGGCTGCTCAACGATGCAATAAGCGGGCAGGCCTTCCGCACCTACGTGGCTGACGTGCTCGTCCCCACCCTCCCGC
>NZ_CEEDEA010000071.1:0-600 GCF_979253755.1 Methylobacterium sp. AC315 | reverse complement strand
CAAGGCCTGTCCGGTCTGGTGCGAGACCGAGGCGCTGCTCAAGTCCGTGCCCGGGATCGGTGACGTGACCGCACGCATGCTTCTGGCGCAGTTGCCTGAGCTCGGCACTATCGGCCGCCACCAGCTCGCGGCTCTCGTCGGCATCGCCCCGATCAACCGCGACTCTGGCCTGATGCGGGGCCGGCGATCCATCGCGGGTGGGCAAACATCTGTGCGAGGCGTACTGTACATGGCTGGGCTGACTGCAATCCGGCGAGGCTCTCCGTTCCGGCCCTTCTACGAGCGGCTCACTGAGCGTGGCCGGCCGAGGAAGGTCGCCCTCGTGGCAGTGATGCGAAAGCTCCTGGTGACGCTCAACGCCATCGTCCGCGACCGCACGCCCTGGCGGCCCCTCACGGCTTGACCTTCAACACAGCCGCTCCGTCGTGCGGGCGCTGCCGTGAAGAATTTGGCCCATAGCGCATCCCTGGCCGCATGGTGGTCAACCGTACCACCACTCCGCGGGATCAAACACCTAGTGATCTGAGTTAGAAGTTTTTTGGCAGAAGCGTTTGACGTTGGCGAGGATGGCGTCGGCTGATTTGGTCCAGACGAATGGCT
>NZ_CEEDEA010000070.1:0-716 GCF_979253755.1 Methylobacterium sp. AC315 | reverse complement strand
TGCTTGCCGGTGATCTTGTCGGCGAGGTTCTTGGCGCCGTCCTTGGCGTCGCCGACGGTCTTCTGCGCTTCGCCCTTGAGCTCCTGGGCCTTGCCCTCGGCCACGAGCTTGTCGTTGCCGGTGACGTTGCCGGCGGCCTGCTTGACGTTGCCGACGGCCTCGTTGGCCAGGCCCTTGATCTTGTCGGTGGTGCTGCTCATCGAAGGTCTCCTTGCGGGGTGCTGCGGGTGGCCGGCTCGTGCCGGTCGGGCGAGGTCCCCGCCGCGAGGGCGGGGACCGAGGGGGGATCAGGCGCGGCGGGCGTCGTAGGCGCCGACCAGGGTCTCGGCCTTCGGGGCGCCGAGGCGACCGCCGAAGAAGGCGGCCAGCGCGCCGAGGATCAGCGCCAGGGCGGCGTAGAAGGCGCCCTGCGTGGCGGCGGACTTGGCCGCGACGGCCGCCGCCTCGGCCTTCTGCTTGGCGGTGGCGACCGCCTGGTCGTACTGCTTCTCGTAATCCTGGATCTGCTGCTTGGCCTGGTCGACCGGGATGTTCTGGGCCTTGGCCAGGGCGTCGGCCGCGCGGGCCTCGGCCTGGGCCTTCTGGCTCGGATCGCCGGTGAACAGCGCCTTCACGGCGGCGACGGCGGCGTCACGGGCGGCCTGCGGGTCCTGGCCGGCGGCCTGCTGGCGGACCGTGCTCTCGATCCCGTCGAGCGGGTTCGTGATCTTGGACAG
>NZ_CEEDEA010000069.1:0-779 GCF_979253755.1 Methylobacterium sp. AC315 | reverse complement strand
ATGTCGGGCAGGTTCAAGTCGAGGAGGATGATGTCGTAATCGTAGAGCTTGCCGAGGTCTATGCCTTCTTCGCCAAGATCGGTGGCATAGGTGACGAAACTCTCGGACTTGAGCATTAGATCAATGCTTTGTGCGACAGTGGCATCGTCTTCGATTAGCAGAACGCGCATGACATCACCTCGAACTATGAGGTGTTCTAGTTCCGTATCAATACCGAACCGTTAACAGGCGTTCTTACTGTTCAGCGCTCATTGACGAACCGAACCACCCCTCCCTGATGTCGGCCTTGCCTCCTTCAGAGCTGGAATGCCAAGGCGCGGGCCGAGGAGCCGGTGGCGCCCGCTAACGCAGCTGAGCCGGTTCCCGCTACAGCCCCGACTGCCCCCAAAGTTCCCATTGCTCATATGAAGGGCACGGCCCTCAAAGTTGAGGTGCCGGATCTGGTGAGGACGGCGCTACGGAAGGAGGCGCTAAGCCGCCGGGTTTCAGTAAAGTACCTCGTGCGCAAGGCCCTGGCCGCCGAGGGACACAACATCGACTTGGCCGCCGTACCAGAAGTCGGAAGTCGTTTGCGATTATCAAGGCGGCTCTTATCGCAGCTCTCGCGGCCGCCCTTGCCGCAGCCGCAGCCGACCCCGTCAGCGTGCAGGGGAACGAATGCTCACCGCGGCATTCCTTTTGACGCCCGCGACCCTGGTTGGCCTAGTGGAGTGAGTTAGAGGTTCCCTTGCGGTTTTGGGAGTCGAGAGCCATCTGCCGGACGTCCGCGAGGAGGTTTC
>NZ_CEEDEA010000068.1:0-838 GCF_979253755.1 Methylobacterium sp. AC315 | reverse complement strand
TTGATCTGACCGAAGATGAGCGCGCGCGGCTGGAAGGCCTGGTCCGCCGCCGCAAGATCGGTCAGGCGCTGGCCCAGCGCGCCCGGATCGTGCTGGCCTGCGCCGAGCCCGGCTCCACGAACACCGGCATCGCCCGCAGCCTCGGGGTCAGCCGTCCGAGCGTCACGACCTGGCGCGCCCGCTTCCTCGCCCACCGCCTCGACGGCCTCATCGACCTGCCCCGCTCCGGTGCGCCGCGTGCCGTCGAGGACACTGCGATCGAGGCGATGATCACGCTGACCCTGGAAGGCCAGCCGGAGAACGCCACCCACTGGTCGACGCGCGCCATGGCGAAGCGGGTCGGAATGAGCCAGACCATGGTCTCGCGGGTCTGGCGCACCTTCGGCTTGCAGCCACACAGGACCGAGACCTTCAAGCTGTCGACCGACCCGGCCTTCGTCGACAAGGTGCGTGATGTCGTCGGCCTGTACATGGCCCCGCCCCACCGCGCCGTGGTGCTGTGCGTCGATGAGAAACCTCAGATCCAGGCGCTGACCGGTACCGCGCCGGTGCTGCCGATGCGGCCCGGCCAGCCCGAGCGCCGGACCCACGACTATTGCCGCCAGGGCACGACCGATCTGTTCGCTGCCCTCGACGTGCAGACGGGGACCGTGATCGGCCGCTGTACGCCCCGGCATCGTTCGGTCGAGTTCCGCGCCTTTCTCGATCAGGTCGAGGCGAGCGTGCCGGCAAACCTCGACGTCCACCTCGTCCTCGACAACGCCGCCACCCACAAGACCAAACTGATCCACGACTGGCTGCTGAAGCGCCCGCGCTGGCACCTGCACTTCACCCCGAC
>NZ_CEEDEA010000067.1:0-862 GCF_979253755.1 Methylobacterium sp. AC315 | reverse complement strand
ACGAGGCCTTCACGAGCCTCGCCGCCAGCCTCATCACTCTCAACCAGATCAGACGGTTCTGTTAGGCGCTCTAAGGCACGGGCAGGTCATCCACCTCTCATTTTGGTTTGTCGCGCTCCGCTCCAAGGCTCTTTTCGCCCCGAGCGGCCTCTTCCTTTTCCGTACCAGCCCGCTCCATGGGACCGTCCTGCGTCTTGATCGCACCAGTAGCAGTGTCCTGCGGGGTGTTTGCTAAGCCCTCGCTTGTTGGCTTGCCCTGCGGCATCCGCTGAGCCTGCGTGTCGATCGGCTCGTCAGCCATGTACGTCCCTCTCAGATATCGATCTCGCGCTTCACGACCGCCGCCTCGTCCGTACCCTTCTGCGAAAGGCCAACTTCCGGAGCATCGTCTTTCACCGGCAGCGGTGCGTTCGAGCCTACGAACTTCTCTTCTCCGACGCGGGCCCAGCGCTCGGCGTCGTACTCAGTGTTCGCGAGGTCCTGCGTGTTTGCCGTCATTGGTTCGTTGGGCATCGGGCACTCTCCATGACCGAGGTCAACGCGGCGGATGGGACCAAGCTCCCTCTACCTGGCGGGGATGAGGTCCATGGTCGCGCACACAAAAACGGCGGGGCTTACACCCCGCCGCTCATGGATCCATGGCCCGCGGTTGATGCGGATCAATCCTCGTCATCGTCCTCGCGGCGTAGGCGCTCCTCGCGGCGAAGCGGATCGCGCCGCCCGTCGCGGAACTCCTCACGACGGTCCTCACGGCGCATTTCATCTCGGTCGCGCTCGCGCGGTGAGCGCGGTGATCGCCCCCCACAGGGTGGTCCAAAGTTCAAGTTAGTGCGCGGTAGGCCGCTTCACCACGGGTAGCTTG
>NZ_CEEDEA010000066.1:0-863 GCF_979253755.1 Methylobacterium sp. AC315 | reverse complement strand
AGAGCGCCTAACAGAACCGTCTGATCTGGTTGAGAGTGATGAGGCTGGCGGCGAGGCTCGTGAAGGCCTCGTAGATGTCTTCGCGTCGCTCGTAGCGGATGGGCAATCGACGGAATCGGTTGAACCAAGCGTGGGTGCGCTCCACGACCCAACGATGACGACCGAGTTTCTCGCTGCTCTCGATGCCCCTACGTGCGATGCGCGGCACGATCCCCCGCACCCGGCACTCCTGGCGGCGGGGTCTGGCATCGTAAGCCTTGTCAGCGTGCAGCTTGTCTGGACGACGTCGCGGTCGTCCGCGCCGACCGCTCCGCACAGACGGGATGGCATCGAGGGTGGCCGCCATCATGACGGTGTCGTGCCGGTTGGCACCGCTCAGGCAGAAGCCGAGCGGCGTGCCGCGCGCGTCGGTGACGAGATGGCGCTTCGTGCCCGGCTTGCCCCGATCCGTCGGGTTCGGGCCGGTGGCAGGCCCCCCTTTTTGGCCGGGACAGACGCGCTGTCCAGGCAAGCCCGGCTCCAGTCGATCTCCCCTGCTGCGTGCAGGCGCTCCAGCAACACGTCATGCAGACGGCTCCAAACGCCCGCCGCCTGCCAATCCCGCAGTCGCCGCCAACAACTCATGCCGGAGCCGCAGCCCATCTCGGCCGGCAGCATTTCCCACGGAAGCCCCGAGCGCAGCACGAACAGGATGCCCGTGAGTGCGGCCCGGTTCTCAATTGGACGACGCCCGCCCTTCGGACGCGGCCGAGGCGGCGGGAGGAGCGGCGCGATCTCATCCCAGAGATCATCGGGGAGAAGCAGTCTGGCCATGCCAAACCAACGCTGAAAACCAAGCTCGGTGCCGTTCTGTTAGGCGTTCT
>NZ_CEEDEA010000065.1:0-885 GCF_979253755.1 Methylobacterium sp. AC315 | reverse complement strand
GTCCTGCGCCTGATCCGTCGTCGCGGGACCGTACCGTCTCCGCCGCCGCGGGTCATCGGCATCGACGATTGGGCGTGGCGGCGCGGCCGGTCCTACGGCACCATCGTGTGCGACTTGGAGCGGCGGCGCGTCATCGATCTGTTGCCCGGCCGCTCGTCGGCACCGGTGCGGGACTGGCTCACCGCCCATCCGAGCGTGACCGTCGTCAGCCGTGACCGTTCGGGACCCTACGCCGAGGCCGCGCGCACGGGAGCACCGACGGCGACGCAGGTCGCGGATCGCTGGCACCTGCTCGTTAACGCTTCCGAGGCCCTGCGCGGCGTCGTCGAGCGGCACCAGTCCGAGATCCGAGGCGTGGCGCACCGCGCCGTGCACGACCCCGCCGGCTCCCCTGATCTGGCGAAGACGAAGACAGCGCCAACGAACGTGAGCAGCTGGCGACGCGACCGCTGCGAGGCGGCCCTGTGCCTCCACGGCGAAGGTCTGCCGACCAAAGAGATCGCTCGCCGTCTCGGCGCATCCCGCAACGCCGTGCGCCGCTGGGTGCGGGCGGGCCGGTTCATGTCCTACCGCCGCGCACCGGGTTCGAGCCTGCTCGATCGCTATCTCCCCTTCGTCGAGGCACGCTGGCGGGAGGGCCAGCACAGCGCCACCGTCCTCCACCGCGAGTTGCACGCGCAGGGCTTCATTGGCAGCTACGACATCGTCCGGCGCTGGGCCTCACGACGGAGGCAGGATGCGCCTGCGCGATCACCGTCCGCCCGGGTCCCCTCGACGCGCCGCATCACCCGTTGGCTCACCGCCGACCCGACCTCGCTGTCTCGGGAGGATCGCGCCTTCACCGAAGCGCTCTGCAGCGCCGCGCCGAAGCTGAAGCAGGCCGCC
>NZ_CEEDEA010000064.1:0-1052 GCF_979253755.1 Methylobacterium sp. AC315 | reverse complement strand
TAGAGCATTTTCGGTTTAATCTGGTTCGTATCCTGCGGCAGCGAAGAAGTTGGCGCACTCGTCGGGCGTGACCGCATCGACGAGGCGTCCTATGGCCGACCATAGTCCCTCGACGGTGCGTTCGGCCGCCTTGCGCAGCAGTGCCTTCAGCTTCGAGAAGGCCATCTCGATCGGGTTGAAATCCGGGCTGTAGGGCGGGAGGAACAGCAGCCGCGCGCCCGCCGCCTCGATCGCCGCCCGCACGGCCGGCCCCTTGTGGCTGCCGAGGTTGTCCATGACGACGATGTCGCCGGGGCTGAGTTCGGGTACCAGGACCCGATCGACGTAGGCCTGGAAGGCGTCGCGGTTGATCGGCCCATCGAGCACGAACGGCGCGGCGATCCCGGACAGGCGCAGGCCGGCGACCAGGGTCGTGGTCTTCCAGTGGCCGTGCGGCACGGGCGAGCGCAGCCGCTCACCACGCGGTGAACGTCCGCGCAGTCGGGCCATGTTGGTGGCGGTCCAGGTCTCGTCGAGGAAAACCAGGCGCGCAGGGTCGAGGTCGGGCTGACCCGCAAACCACGCTTCGCGCGCCGCCTTCACGTCCGGGCGCTCCTGCTCGGTAGCGTGCGCTGTCTTTTTTTGTACGTCAGGTCGCGTGCGTCGAGGAAACTCCACAGCGTGCCGAGCCCGACTGTGAGATCTTGCTCGTCCCGCAGCCGTGCGCGCATCTCCTCCAGGGTGACGTCGGCCTTCGCATCGATCAGCGCACGCAGGAACGCCTCGTGCGGGTCGAGCTTCGAGCGACGCGCCCGCCCCTGCGGACGAGCAGATACCGTCCCCGTTGTCGCAAGCGCGGCCATCCAGCGGATCGAGGTGGCGATGCCGACCCCAAAGCGCGCGGCCGCCTGGCGGCGCGAGGTCACGCCCGCGGCCTCCACCACGCGCTCGCGCAGATCCTGGCTGTAGGGTCGGCCCATGCTTCGCTCCTTCTCCGGAACGATCAGTGAATCAGTCCAACAGCGCCGCGTGAACCCCACCCATGCGATTCAGCGCAGCCCGAAAACGCTCTA
>NZ_CEEDEA010000063.1:0-1106 GCF_979253755.1 Methylobacterium sp. AC315 | reverse complement strand
CTCGACCGTATCCCGGAGCCTGCGGCGCTCCGGCAGCTTCCCGAATCCGAGTTGCAGGCGGTGGCGGACGCGGTGCGGGCCGAGATGATCGACGCGGTGTCGATCACCGGCGGCCATCTCGGCTCCGGGCTGGGCGTGGTCGAGCTCACGGTCGCCCTGCACCACGTGTTCGACACGCCCGACGACCGCATCGTCTGGGACGTCGGCCACCAGTGCTACCCGCACAAGATCCTGACCGGACGCCGCGACCGCATCCGGACGCTGCGCCAGGGCGGCGGCCTGTCCGGCTTCACCAAGCGCTCCGAGAGCGCCTACGACCCGTTCGGGGCCGCCCATTCCTCGACCTCGATCTCGGCCGCGCTCGGCATGGCGGTCGCCCGCGACCTCGACGCCGAGGCCGCCAAGGCCAAGGGCCGGACCGCGAAGCGCCGCAACGCCATCGCGGTGATCGGCGACGGCTCGATGTCGGCCGGCATGGCCTACGAGGCCATGAACAACGCCGGCGCCCTGCACTCGCGCCTGATCGTCATCCTCAACGACAACGACATGTCGATCGCCCCGCCGGTGGGCGCGATGTCGGGCTACCTGGCGCGGCTGGCGTCGGGCGGCACCTACCAGTCCCTGCGCGAGACCGCCAAGCAGCTCGGCAAGCTCCTGCCCAAGGCGCTCTACCAGCGCGCGGCGGCCGCGGAGGAGTACGCCCGCTCCCTGGTGGTGGGCGGCGGCACGATGTTCGAGGAGATGGGCTTCCACTATGTCGGCCCGGTCGACGGGCACAACCTCGACCAGCTGCTGCCGGTGCTGAAGAACGTCCGCGACGCCGAGCACGGCCCGATCCTGCTCCACGTCGTCACCCGCAAGGGCAAGGGCTACGCGCCGGCCGAGGCCAGCGCCGACCGCTACCACGGCGTGGTCAAGTTCGACGTGGTCTCGGGCGTCCAGGCCAAGGCCAAGCCCAACGCCCCGGCCTACACCCGGGTGTTCGGCGAGAGCCTGATCAAGGCGGCCGACGCCGACGACCGGGTCGTGGCGATCACGGCGGCGATGCCGGGCGGCACCGGCATCGACCTGTTCGGCAAGGCGCACCCGGACAAGACCTTCGACGT
>NZ_CEEDEA010000062.1:0-1246 GCF_979253755.1 Methylobacterium sp. AC315 | reverse complement strand
TGACCTGACCGGTATTTTGGACCGAGCCGATTGAGAGGCTACTGCATGGTGGCGGCCATGGGTAGCCGGAAGGCCAGGTCCGGGAAGGTGACAGGCGCGGGCGGCCGATAGCCCAAGGACGAATGCGGTCGAACGCGGTTGTAGGTATTCTGCCACATGCCGATCACGGTCTGTGCCTCCTTGAGCGAGTAGAAGATCTCTTGGCGTAGGCACTCGTCCTTCAGCTTGCCATTGAAGCTCTCACAATAGCCATTCTCCCACGGCGATCCTGGTGCGATGTACTGGATCTGCGGGCCGGTTTTGGCGACCCATTTCCGCAAAGCCTTCGAGATCATCTCTGGGCCGTTGTCGCAGCGGATGTTGTCGGGGATGCCATGCAGGCACATCGCATCGGCCAGCGCCTCGATCATACCCAGACTGCTGATGCGCCTCGCGACCTTTAGCGCCAGGCAGGCGCGACTGTGCTCGTCGATCAGCGTCAGGATACGCAGGCTTCGCCCGTCATGGGTCTGGCCCTGCACAAAGTCGAAGCTCCAGACGTGATTGCGATGGAGAGGCCGCAGCCGTACGCAGGAGCCATCGTTCAACCAGAGACGGCTGCGTGGTCGATGCTTTTGCGGGACCTTGAGCCCCTCACGACGCCAGATCCGCTGAACCCGGTCTTTCCCCACCTGCCAGCCCGCTGCCTGCAGCAGTGCGGTGACGCGGCGGTAGCCGTAGCGTCCGTACTCGGACGCCAAGGCGATGATGGCGCGGGTCAGCGCATCCTCGTCAGCTGGTACCGTGGGCACGTAGCGTTGCGTGCCTCGGTGCTGGCCGACGATCCGGCAGGCGTGACGCTCCGAGAGGCCGTACTTCTCCTGGATGGCGTCGACTGCCTGCCGGCGTCGCTCCGGGGCTATAAGTTTCCCGAGGCGACATCCGCCAGCACCTGCTTCTCCAGGGACAAGTCAGCCACGAGCCGGCGCAATCGAGCGTTCTCGCGCTCCAAATCCTTCATCCGACGGGCCTGGTCGATTTGCAGGCCCCCGTACTCCTTGCGCCAGCGATAGTAACTCTGCTCGGAGATCTCCGCCTCCCGGCACGCTATCGCCAAACTCTTACCCTGGGCCGTCTGCACCTCAATCTGGCGCAGCTTCAGCACCACCTGCTCCGCACCCGTCTTCTGACCTCGCTTCATGTCCAGCTCCTTCAGTCCTGGCTGATCCTCTCAATCAGCCCGGTCCAAAGCCAGCCGGTCAGGTCA
>NZ_CEEDEA010000061.1:0-1282 GCF_979253755.1 Methylobacterium sp. AC315 | reverse complement strand
GTGATCGCCCCCCACAGGGTGGTCCAAAGTTCAAGTTAGTGCGCGGTAGGCCGCTTCACCACGGGTAGCTTGGCCGGCGGAGCGGGTCGGGCGAGCGCGGCCGGCCAAGCGGAGAAGGCTGACATGAACACTTCCGGTGCCGGCGGCCGGTATCCCAATGAGGCGTGGGGGCGCACGGTGTTGTAGTGACATCTCCAACTTTCGATGACGATCTGCGCCTCCCTGAGTGTGTAGAAGATCTCGCCGTTTAGCAGTTCATCGCGAAGCCGCGCGTTGAAGCTTTCGACGTAGCCATTCTCCCACGGTGAGCCCGGAGTGATGTAGGCGGTTTTGCTGCCGACGCCGGTGATCCAAGCTTGTACAGCTTTCGCGACGAACTCCGGCCCGTTGTCCGAACGGATATGGCCCGGCACGCCACGCAGGATGAACAGGTCCGAGAGCACGTCGATCACATCGACCGCCTTGAGCTTGCGGGCGACCCGGATCGCCAAGCATTCATGCGTGAACTCATCGATCACGTTGAGCATCCGGATCTTGCGTCCATCATGCGTGCGCGCCTCGACAAAGTCATACGACCATACGTGATTGCGGTATTCCGGGCGAAGGCGGATGCAGGAGCCGTCGTTGTCCCAAATCCGCCCTCGCTTGGGCTGCTTGGCCGGAACCTTCAGACCCTCGCGCCGCCAGATCCGTTCGACGCGCTTGTCGTTGACAAACCACCCGGCCGCCTTCAGCAGCGCGCTGATCTTCCGGTAGCCGTAGCGACCGTATTGCTCCGCCAGCGCGATGAGGTCGGCCGTCAGCGCCTCTTCGTCGTCGCGGCCCCGCGGCACCTTGCGCTGTGTCGAGCGATGCTGACCGAGCGCCCGGCAGGCGCGACGCTCGGAGACGTCCATCGTCAGCATGATGTGCTCGACACAGGCGCGTCGGCGCGCGGGGCTCAGAAGTTTCCCCGGGACGCCTCCTGCAAGATCAGCTTGTCCAGCGTCAGATCTGCGATCGCCCGCCTGAGACGTTGGTTCTCCGTCTCAAGATCCTTCATCCGCTTGACTTGATCCGACTTTAGACTGCCGTACTCCTTGCGCCAGCGATAGTACGTCACCTCGGTCACGCCGATCGCCCTGATCGAAGCGGCGACGCTCTGTCCTTGTGAGACCAGTACGTCCACCTGACGCAGCTTGCTCACGATCTCCTCGGGCTTGGGTCGTTGGGCCATCGGTTCCGTCCTCTGTCGGCTCAAAAGCCATACTTCAGGGCGGACCACTTCAAAGGGGGACGATCA
>NZ_CEEDEA010000060.1:0-1334 GCF_979253755.1 Methylobacterium sp. AC315 | reverse complement strand
AACCTTGAGCTCCCACTGTTTGTAAGCATCCGGTTTCAGGTGCTGTTTCACTCCCCTCGTCGGGGTGCTTTTCACCTTTCCCTCACGGTACTGGTTCGCTATCGGTCGCTGAGGAGTACTTAGGCTTGGAGGGTGGTCCCCCCATGTTCAGACAGGATTTCACGTGTCCCGCCCTACTCGAGTCCTGTGGTTCGTCCGTCCCGTACGGGGCTGTCACCCATCACGCCGGCCTTTCCAGACCGTTCCGGTAAACTCACCACAGGCACTGGCCTGATCCGCGTTCGCTCGCCACTACTGACGGAGTCTCGTTGATGTCCTTTCCTCCGGGTACTGAGATGTTTCAGTTCCCCGGGTTCGCTTCAAACCCCTATTTTATTCAAGGTCTGATACCTTCATTGACCTTTCATCATGCGGACCGGAAGCCAAAACTCCAGGGCCACATGACAAAAAATCGAAGGTGGGTTCCCCCATTCGGAAATCCCTGGATCAAAGCTCGTTCGCAGCTCCCCAAGGCTTATCGCAGCGTACCACGTCCTTCATCGCCTCTCAGCGCCAAGGCATCCACCGAATGCTCTTAAGGCACTTGATCGCTCTCGTGATCGATGTCCGTCGCTGATCCGACAGCCGTAAGGCTGGCCGATCAGCGCGACACGGTCACAAAAAGACCAGTGATCGGATCGTTTCCGATCCAATCACCGTATGCTTGCCGAACATGACCGCCAGGGTAGACGCTTTCGCGCCCCCAACGGCCACATTCCCTCTTCACGATGTCACTGATGTCTTCGCCAATCGACGCGATCGACCGAACCCTACGGTCCTCGTCAATCGTCTGCCGCGGCAAACTGTGTTCCAGATAGCCAGGCCCGGCATTGCGTTCGGACCGTCGCCGCCGCTGCGGCGCCAGGTCCCAAACAATGGTGGAGCCAGACGGGATCGAACCGACGACCTCATGCTTGCAAAGCACGCGCTCTCCCAACTGAGCTATGGCCCCAAGGGGTCAGCGCCGGCGGGCGGAGCGTCCCGTGTCGTGGTGGGCCTGGGACGACTCGAACGTCCGACCTCACCCTTATCAGGGGTGCGCTCTAACCACCTGAGCTACAGGCCCAGAGCGATCGAGACACGCCGGATCGGCCCGAGGCCGAAGACGGTGCGCCGATCGCGCTATCTGGTGAGGAAGAGAAACGAGGACGGCGTCCGTCCCGCAAAATGGGTTCTGACTGAACCCTTGTATCCAATGACCTTCGATGGATGAGCCGAGGCTCACAGCGAGCCGGCAGAACCGGACCGCAGATCCAAAGAAGAATCCTTAGAAAGGAGGTGATCCAGCCGCAGGT
>NZ_CEEDEA010000059.1:0-1392 GCF_979253755.1 Methylobacterium sp. AC315 | reverse complement strand
ATGCTTATGGGATGGCCCGCCCCTCACCGAACCGTTGGTGGCATGCTGCTGCCTTGGAGAAATGGAGGGATCGGGAATGGCAAAGAGTTCGGTCGCCGTGCTGGGTATCGATCTCGGCAAAAACAGCTGTAGCCTGGTTGGCTTCGACCCAGCCGGTACGGTGGTTCTGCGTCGTCGCGCACGGCGTGAGACGATCGTCGGCCTCACGGCCAAGCTGTCCGCTTGTGTCGTCGCGATGGAGGCCTGCTGTGGCGCCCATCACCTCGGGCGGCTGCTGGCCGCGCAGGGACATACCATCCGACTGATGTCGCCCGAGTATGTCCGCCCCTACGTCAAGGCGCAGAAGAACGACGACCGCGATGCCGAAGCGATCGCCGAGGCCGCCACACGTCCGACGATGCGCTTCGTGCCCCTCAAGGCGCAGGAGCAACTCGACATGCAGAGCCTGCACCGGGTCCGGTCTCGGCTGGTCGGCATGCGCACCATGCTCATGAACCAGCTCCGCGCGATCCTGCTGGAGCGCGGTCTCGTTTTCCCGCAAGGCCGCCGCAAGTTCGAGACGGCGGTCGGCATTCTCGTGACGGATCCCCAGGCGCAGATTGGCGCGCGTATCCAAGCTCTCGTCGCCGAGATCCGTGAGGAGTGGGCGAGCCTCGACGGCCGTATCGAAGCGCTCGACCGAGAGTTCGCGGCGCATGCCCGCGCCGACGAGGCGGCACATCGCCTGGTGTCGATCCCGGGCGTCGGGCCGATGACGGCCACGGCCTTGCGCGCGGCCATCGACGACGGAAGCGCCTTCGCGTCCGCGCGCGACCTGCCGGCTTGGCTTGGCCTCGTGCCCCGACAGCATACGACCGGTGGCAAGCCGAAGCTGCTCGGCATCAGCAAGAGGGGCAACGCCTATCTGCGTGGGCTCTTCATCCATGGGGCGCGCGCAGCGCTAGCCTCGCTGTCCAAGGTCGAGGATGCGACCGGCCGATGGCTGCGCGGTCTGCTGGCGCGGGCGCACTACAACGTCGTGGTCGTCGCGCTCGCCGCCAAGCTCGCGCGGATCGCCTGGGCGACGCTGCGCAAAGGAGTGAGCTTCGAGCGGCGGCCGGAGCCGGCCCTCGCATAGGGCATCAAAAGAGGTTGACCTGAGGCGGAGCACGATCGCTCGGCGCAGGTCACCGAGGTCTGCGGGAGGACAGTGAAGATGGCCTGACGGTCGAGCGGCGTTCCGGAAGCCTGGCAAAAAAAGCGGCCCCCGAGGCCGAATTGCTTATGAGGCCCGGGACGTGCGGCTCTCCATCTTGGCGGCGGCCACCATGCCGACATGCCGGATACGTTTGTGCAGACCGGTCACAGGCATCTTCATCGACGACCTTGCAGACGGGGCGGGCCATACGTTTT
>NZ_CEEDEA010000057.1:0-1561 GCF_979253755.1 Methylobacterium sp. AC315 | reverse complement strand
GTCGTCGAGGAGCACGCAGACGGTCTGAGCCATCGCCCAGACTCGCATGCATCACCCCCTGCGTGAATCCTCTGACCGCGTCAGTGCACTAGGTTCGCCCTAACCGATCCGCCGGTTGGGTACTCGAAGGTGAAATCCGTCTGTACGTCGAAACCGCGCCGCGTCAGGTACGGAATGATTTTTTTGATGACGGTTTCGGTTTCGCTCGCTGTCGCCACAGTGGACCCTTGCTCGGTTCTTAGGCCTCGTAAAAAGACTCTTAGATCGCATGCTCGACCAAGGAGAGGGCTTCGGCCCTCTCGCGAACGATTATGGACGGCTGAGGCTTCCGCGCGACTCTGTCGCGATCCAATTGGGTGCCGGCCTGTCGCGGGATACCGAGGCCGTGGAAGTTGAGCCGAGGGCAACGCCGGTGATCCTGAAGAGCTATGCGGACCGCGAGGCGCCATTGTCGGCGCCATGACCTGAGGCAAAGACACTTCAGCGCCCGCTCGCGGACGCCCCCCCGATCGTGCTCGTGGGGCGAGCGGCAGAAGGGTTGGCTCAGGGCCGGCAGAACTGGGGTCAGGGCGCGTTCGGGTATCGCTATCCGCCGGGGGCGTGCTCCAAACAGCCGGATACGTTTAGCCGTCAATTAGAGCCCCGTGGGGCAGCTTCGCGCCATGGCCACGGGCCGTTCCGCTCTCGGGGCCGTCGGCGGCTCTCGGGCCGTCTTGGGGGCGATTGGCGCCTCGCTGCTCGGCTTCGGCAAGGCCGTGCTCGCATTCCCGCTCGTCGCCCCTCGCGCGATCCCGGCGGCGCTAATGATGCTCGTCGCGAGCCCGGTCGGCCTGACGATCGCCGCCCTGCCCCAGTGGGTTGTAAATCTCCTATTTTCCCCACTTTTGGGTTGAGTCATCGCCCGGCGTTTGAGAGAGTAAACCGCATTGAGCAAGCCCCCGATCAAGACGACCTTCAGTCCCACTCGGCCAAGTTATTCGTGCGACCCGCGGCGACCGGCTGCTCGCCTACGCTATCGACATAAGGCCGAGCGGCCCTCGGTCGCAATGGAAGCTCTTCGAGGCCGACAAGACCCCGGCGTTTGCATCGACGAAGTTCGACACGACCTCGCACCTAAACGCCTTACGGATGATCGTGAGCGTCGCCGACAAGTATGAGGCCCGCGCGGCCGCCGAGCCTGCTCAGGACGGGCGCGAGACTTCCGCCGCTCCCCTCGACGCCTCCAAGGCTTGACCACCGTCCTGGCGGTCCTGCTCGGCCCCCGAGAACTTTAGTATCTTTTGTACCGACCTGACGACCGAGGCGAACGCCGAGGTCGGCACGGTTCACCCGAAGGCGATGCCGGTGATCCTCACGAATCCGAAGGAATGGGCGACGTGGCTTTCGGCGCCGTAGCCCAAGGCGAAGGAGCTTCAGCGACCGCTTGGCGATGGGGCGCTGATCGTGGTCGCACGGGGCGAACGGCGGGACGGTTGAGAAGACTTAGAACGCCTAACAGAACGGCACCGAGCTTGGTTTTCAGCGTTGGTTTGGCATGGCCAGACTGCTTCTCCCCGATGAT
>NZ_CEEDEA010000056.1:0-1926 GCF_979253755.1 Methylobacterium sp. AC315 | reverse complement strand
GAAACCTCCTCGCGGACGTCCGGCAGATGGCTCTCGACTCCCAAAACCGCAAGGGAACCTCTAACTCACTCCACTAGACTTCCGGTCGCACCCACTCCGCCACCTCAGCTTGCTCCCGACGCCGCTGTTGACCAAGCCAAGCTAATCAAGCATTTCACGGCAAGACGGCAGTTGGGATTACATTTGTTAATATTTATATCCGGCTATGTCTTCGGATAATTGAGCGAACCAGTTCGGCTATCTCTGCGGCAGTCCCATCGGCTAGGTCTCCATAGAAAGGTAAGCAAAGTACATTATTGGCAGCTTTGCGAGACTCCGGAATATCAACTACAGATGGAAGGTCGCGATATGGCTCGAAATCTGCGATAAGCGGGTGGAAATAACGTCTGGAAAATACATTATATTCTTTTAATTCTCTATATACACAATCTCGAAGCTTGTCGATTCGAACCGGGAAATATTGGTATGAACCCTCAACGTCGGAGCTGTATGTTGGTATGTCTACACCTGGAGTATTTGCTAATTCACGTGTATATATCTCTCGAACCGTCCGCCTCTCATCCATTTCGGCGCGATATCTATTGAGATTTAACAGTCCAAATAGTGCATGAAATTCGCTCATTTTTCCGTTCAGGCCGATTTCGTCAACAACATCCTCATTTTTTATCCCAAAGTTTCTATAGCTTTTCATTCTGTGTGCGTAATTGGTCTGATTACAGGTTACGCAACCGCCTTCAATTGTATTGAATAGTTTGGTCGCATGAAATGAAAATGCGCTGGCATCTCCGAAATCTGAAATTGGTCTTCCTGACAACTTAGATCCAAATGCGTGGGCGGCGTCGTAGATAATCTTTATATTGTGTTCTTCGCCTATTTGTTTGAGCTCTTCAACCTTGCAAGGAAATCCGTAAACATGTACCGCAAGAACGCAGCTTGTATTGCGCGTGATTTTTTTCCTTACCTCGTTCGGGTCGAGTGTCATATGAGCTGGTTCGATGTCCGCAAATACAGGCTTTAAACCTAAGGAAGCAATAGCATGCGTCGTAGCTGCAAATGAGAACGGAGTAGTAATTACTTCGGATCCTTGCGGTAATCTCATGGCATTGAGGGCAGCTAGCAAAGCAATAGTTCCATTATTAAATAATACAATTTCCCTCGCGCATAATGTTTCCTTAAGTTTCAACTCTAGTTCTTGATGTGCGCCTCCCATGTTTGTCACAATACCGCTTTGATAAATGCGCTCAATGCCCGAATAAACTTCAGAAATAGGCGGCAGTATCGGCTTTGTCACAAAGACCGGTCGTGAAAACGGGCGCGGTGTTGACATGATTCTCAGATTTCCCGTGAGTATTTAAGAGGGATTTCATATCGGGCCACATGTGAAAGCGAAATCAGATGTACCAGCTAATTTCTGCTACAGGAGGCTATTGCTCGGATAGTTATCTCTGCCTCAGATGAGCCTTCCAGCGTGGGGTGGTAGCGGCATGCGATCACCCGAACCCATTAGCAAATCTGTTAAGTTTGACAACTTTGTCAGAGCGGAGGGGTAGGCTTGCGGCTTCGGAAAATGGTGTGACCATGCGTGCCCCTGCCCTTGAGTCTCTCACCTCCAGGCTTACGGGGAATGCTTCTAAAGTCAGGGACAAAATCTTTTAGCCTGAGTTCGGCAGATGAGAGCACAGGCGAATGTGGTGAAGGCGACGTGGAGGGCTGCGCGCCGCTCATATCAGATGGCGAGGCGGCGGAAGCGGGCCAGCCATGTCAGCGTGCGCTCCACGATCCACCAGTAGCGCCCCAGGCGTTCGCTGCCCTCGATGCTGCGCCGGGCGATCCGCGGTGCGATGCTTCGGGGACTGTCAGGAATTTCGTGTGCGGGCGGCCATAGTGGATCCGATGGAGGTTCCCGATGGCACGACGCAAAGCACC
>NZ_CEEDEA010000055.1:0-2931 GCF_979253755.1 Methylobacterium sp. AC315 | reverse complement strand
CCAACATGCGAATCAACGTCCAAACCACCGCTCAGCACCGAAAGTGCGGAAGAACCAAGGTTCAACGCTGTTTGACATGTAACAGAGAAGGGTCATGCCCTGATCTGAGAATCCCTGCCCGATTCAGCCAGGAGCTACCTCCCAGCACCCCCAGCCGACCCAATCCACCAAACTTGGCGAAGAGCCACTTTCCAGGGGGCAGGCCAAATGGCTCTGTGGCAGCACGGGCGGGACTGCGATGCGCTGGACCGAGGCGATGAGTGATGTATCGACGTAACAACGCCATCATGTGACGTAGACTAAATCACAGTGCGGCTCCTGACCTTGACCCCTCGGCGTCACGCAGGTGCCTAAGAATGCCTCGCGCGCCGCGAGCTGGCCCCTTCAGCTTCTGATCTGCGGTTTGGCGGCGGCAGCGCGCCAGCACCTCCGAATCGATGTCGTTAGCCGCGTCTTCGCCTGGGGCTGATTCGAGGCGTGGTCTTCGTCATGCTCTGGCCGGCTCTGTGCAACGCTCACAGAGGGTAGGCAGGTGAGGGCGGTCAATGTGGCTATGCGAGGTTGGGTCGCATGAGCATCCGCCTGGCTTGGCACGTCGGGCGGGCACCGTAGATGTGATCTGAAGCAAAGGTACGGTCTATCAACCTTGCGCGACTCATGGGCCAGAGCGGCCAAAAAATTCCGAAGACGGCGGCCGATTACCGCCATCGAGCGAATGCCACTAAGGGACACGCAGGTAACGGTTTTTCGTAACGGTGAGGTCGGCGGGGCGGACACTTGACGCCCCGCTCAGTTTAGCCAGCTCTCAGTACCCATACTCTCCGCGCGAGGGGCGCTGCGGCGCGCCATACCCTGGGCTGCGCGGCTGTACGCGAGCACCGTAATCGATCTCTCGTTGAGCGCGGCGATTAGCCAAAGCGCGTCCCGCCAAACAACCGGCAACCGCACCAACTACTCCTCGCTCGGCTAGGTAATGACCGGCGAGGCCACCGATAATAGCACCCTTGATACAGCCCTTCGCTTCAGCTGCGCCAACGCTAACGAGTGTGATAATCGCGACTGCCGCCGCTTTAGCTATGGTCCGCACGATGTCTCTCCCAACCTATGCCGGGACCAACTAAACCGTTTGAAAGGCGTTCCTCAAAGGCATGACCGTACCTGCATGAGAGGCACGAATGATCAGCCTGCACACCGGCGGAGGGCTTGAAGGAATTTCTTGGTTGTCCGATGAGCACCCTTGGGCGGTACACCGACGATCGCACCAAGATCAGGAAATCCGGGCCAATAGTTCGGATGATATGCGTTGTTCAGGCCCAGATGGCCGGTTCCGAGCATTAGGGTCGCGCAGGTAAAGCAACAAGGCGGCGGAGATAGCTGCAAGGCTGCCACCGAACGGCGCCGCCAGGAGGGCCAACAGGAAACTGTGTTGCCAGCATACATGGAGAGCGACCGCTCCGCCTATGTAGGCAGCGACTATCAGGACGATGAGGCTCGTTCGCGCAGCCATGGCAACCTTCGAAGTGTCGCCATTATCGCTTATAAGTTGTATTTGATGCAATCAAACGCAATTTCTACGTAGCCTGATTGGCTCGGGTATGTTTGCTGCGCCTAACCGGCACAGCTTTCCGCCTAACCCCGCCGAAGGGTCGCCGCCGCTTTCACGATTGACAGAACGCTATCCCGCGTCGTCTCATCGGAGATGCTCGTGAATGCCAGCACGAGTTCCATCACCTTTGGATCGTCGAAGAACGTCGACGCGGTGCCCTCACTATCCCCCGCCCCTGCCTGACCCGCAAAGAAGGTTTCGACTGGCACCTGCATGGTGTCTGCGATCGCCTGCAGCCGGCCTGCGCCGATGCGGTTGCGACCCTTCTCGTACTTCTGCACCTGCTGAAAGCTGACGCCGATCGCTTGCCCAAGCACCGTCTGGCTCAGACCCTGGGCGGCACGAAGCGCTGCGATGCGGCTCCCGATGGTGCGATCAGCGTCGGTGGCTAGCTTCGGCTTGTAGGGGGCAGTCATCTTGTGGGCAGCTTTCTCTTGATGTGTCGGGGTGGCCAGAGCAGCCAGAGCCCTCAAACCACATTACGTACGATTGAGTTGCTCACAATTTTGCTACCTGTGCCTGCATCGGCCACATAGCTTGGCCGTCCCCCTCTGCAGCCGGTCTACCTGAGCTTTACGGCTCGGTAGTATTCCCCTTGGCCTTCCGCGGCCGCCCAACAGCGCGCTTCGGCTCGGGAGAGACAGTCTCAGCGGGCTCCGAAGCCATCGGGGGCAGCTTTCTTGCGCCGGTTTCCGAGGCCGAGGCTCTTAGCGAGCGCAGAGCGCTGCTCGGAGTAGCTCGCCGCCGTCGAGGGGTAGTCCCGCGGCAAGCCATAGCGCTCCCGGTACTGCTTGATCGTCATCCCATTGCCGCTGAGGTGGCGCTTGAGCGTCTTGTACGGCTTGCCGTCGACGAAACTGATCAGCGCATCGGGAGTGACCGACCTCCGGATCTGGGAAGGGATGGGCTTGTCGGCTGCTGGAGCCTGGGTGGTAGCTTCCTTACCGAGCCCAGGCAGCGCAGCGTGCGTGTTGGCGATCAGCGTCGCAAGCTCGGCGCCTTGTACGTGATTGTTCGACACATAGGCTTCGACGAGGCCGGTCGTCAGCTCCATGTAGTCTGCCGCCCCACACTCGATGGTCTCTGAATTCTCGTCCATGGTGTACCTGCTCGTGTGAAGCAGGACATTTGTGCCCATGTGAACGTAACATCAACCGGAGTTAAAAATCTTTCTAAATTATAGCAGGATAATTTTAGCCAGCCATAGCTTGCATCTCGCTTGTGCCGTCACGCATCACGTAGCCGCGACCCCAGACGGTCTCGATGTAGTTCTTGCCCTGGCTGGCGTTGGCGAGCTTCTTGCGCAGCTTGCAGATGAACACGTC
>NZ_CEEDEA010000054.1:0-3188 GCF_979253755.1 Methylobacterium sp. AC315 | reverse complement strand
GGAACGATCAGTGAATCAGTCCAACAGCGCCGCGTGAACCCCACCCATGCGATTCAGCGCAGCCCGAAAACGCTCTAAGGGGCTGGGCGTCGCCTAACAGAGATCAGTATAGTCTTCTAAAAGTTCGCTGTGCCTTGCCCAAAATTGAAGAAGCAAGTGCTATTTGTGTGCTGATCGCAATCAATTGTTAGGTATGATCAATCTCAGATTGATATTCTAGGAGTAGGGACCACCGAACAGGTCGCCCACCGCCTTCCGCCGGAACGGTATTCTCCGACAGCGCCTTTGATGCTCCGGCCGGTCGTTGCTCATGTGTCAGCGCTGGCAGAAGGCCGCGAGGTTGGCGTCCGCGCTGTTGGCCGTGTCGTTATCCTGGTGAGCTGCTGCCAGGACGACATGGGTCCGGCGAGTGCGGCCGAGGATATCAGCACCCGACCTGACCCGGATCCGGCGGCCCCATCCATCGCGCCAGCGGCTGGCCTCAGCGTCCCACCGACGCCCATCGCCCAGATCTTTAGACCATCTGTCCGTGCGATCGCCCGCAACTCTCACACCGACCCTGCGCCCGACCGATGCGGATCGCCATCGACAACTCGCGCCAGTCGATCGGGTAAAAAAAGCGGTGCTCGGGCCGGATCAGCATGGCGTGGCATGGAGACTGGACGGAGGTGCCGCCTTCCAATGAGCCTCACCCTCCAAGCCGTGACTTGCGGGCCACAGTTCGCGGAGAGCGACGCTGCATAATGCAACCAAATTGGAGGCCAGTAATTGTGGCGCGCTGTGCTGTACATTGTGAAGTACTTCGTTAGCGCAGCGCTGCTTCATAAACGGTTTACTATGCCGTCTTGCCCCGTCGGCGACAGGTGTGTCCGTAAAACTACAGCTATTTGGCTCATGGGCCGGTAGCCTTACCGTCAGATAGAAATCCCGGACCCAACACGATGACCAAGCTTCTCGCCTCCCTGGCCGCCTTCACCGCCCTGACCGGCGCCGCTGCCGCCGCCGACCTGCCGCGTCGCGCCGCCCCGCCGCCCGTGTTCACCCCGGTGCCGGTGTTCACCTGGACCGGCTTCTACGCGGGTTTCAACGCCGGCTACGCCTTCGACGCCAGCAGCCGCTCGAACAACTCCACCTTCGGCGTCCCGGCCCCGTTCGCCGTTCCCGGCACCACCGCCACCTTCCGCAACCGCAGCCAGGACGGCTTCTCCGGCGGCGCGCAGATCGGCTACAACGTCCAGTTCACCCCGGGTTCGGGCGTGGTCGTCGGCATCGAGGCCGACGCCCAGTACCTCGACTTCGGCCGTAGCCGGAACAACGCCTTCGTGAACGGCGCCGTCGCCCCGGGCTTCTACGTCACCGACCCGCGCGGCCTGTCGAGCCTCGACTACTTCGGCACCGTGCGCGGCCGCCTCGGCTACGCCTTCGACCGCACCCTCGTGTACGGCACCGGCGGCTTCGCCTACGGCTCGGGCAGCGCCGACCGCTCGTTCGGCGGCTACGCCGGCAACGACAGCTTCCGCACCGGCTACGCGGTGGGCGGCGGTGTCGAGTTCGCCCTCCCCACCGAGTCGTTCCTGAACTTCTTCCGCTCCTCGGCCGTGACGTTCAAGATCGAAGGTCTGTACGTCAACCTGGAGCGCGGCAACCGCAACCAGGGCGCCCTGGTCGTCAACGCCGCCAACCTCGTCCCGGTGGCCTACAGCGCCATCGGTCGCCGCGACGACGAGTTCGCCGTCGTCCGCGCCGGCCTGAACTACAAGTTCGGCTCGTACTAGTATCGGATCGCGCTGCTCCCGGCCTCAACGCCGGGAGATGCGGCCGGCGGGCGAGAGGTGTTGGTCCTCCTCCTCGCTCCCCGCCGCGTAAGGTGCCGACAACTCGTTGGCCTCCGGATCCCCAGCCCGATCAATCTGGCCGTGAGGTCGGCAACACCCTGGGAGCACCCGCTCCTGGGGTGTTTTTTCGTGTCGGGATCTAATCCGGTCGCAGGTCATCATGACCTTGTCGCAACTCGCCAGGCTGTCAGGAGACAATCTGTGCCGGGCATTCTGGGCGTGGCGTGACGGTGGATGCCACGGTCCGCTAAAAGGAGATGGCCGAGTTCGAGGTCGAATTGGGTATCTAGGCATGAGCCACTTCAGACCCCTAGCATCTCGCTTGCACGAAGTGCTTGGGTAGGCTCAGTGCATGCGCATAGACACCAGTGCGAAAGCTCAGCCAATCAGTGTGGCGGCTAAAATTATTCGGTTGGTCCAGTTGAAGGTCGTCTCCATCGGATTTGCGGCTGTCGTCGCGCTGAGATCTCGATGTATGCCCAAGCTTTCGGGTCCGACATGTTCTGGATCGCCAGCACTGTAAGAGACAAAACGGTGTCTGTTGACCCCGTCGGCCTGTGTGGGGAGCGGCCCGTTCACAAGTTGATGCAACAAATATTGCTACCGGCTAACGTCAGACGTTCGAGGCGCCATAGGTTCTGACGAGACGAACAAACTCACGAACCAGAACAAGGTCATCGCCGCGATCGCCGCCGCTGTCCCGAACAAGGGACTGACAACCAAGGCGGCGAGCATGCCGTGCTTCAACATCAGGGTCATTGCGATCAGCCAGCCTAGGCTGCCGGCGATAGCCACCCGGATGATGCAGCATTCTGATGCCTGCATCACAGCTTCTCCGAATTTAATTCAATCCAAAGTTGCATTTCGACCTTGGCCTTTCAATGGGCCAGACTGCCGAGCGCGAGCTCTCCTTGCGTGTCCGGGTCGAGATGTGGTCGGGCAGCCAGATAGATGGCTGTTGGCGGTGATCCGCCATCACGCCAACGCGCCGCCCCCAAA
Organism: Methylobacterium sp. AC315; assembly: GCF_979253755.1. Classification (NCBI taxonomy): domain Bacteria; kingdom Pseudomonadati; phylum Pseudomonadota; class Alphaproteobacteria; order Hyphomicrobiales; family Methylobacteriaceae; genus Methylobacterium; species Methylobacterium sp. AC315. The sequence continues at coordinate 354 of NZ_CEEDEA010000054.1, read as the reverse complement.
AAGACGAGCCAGGACAAGATCACCCCCAAGGCTGCGCGCTCACTGATTCGCTGGTCGGTCCAGGAGATCCGCTGCCTCGCCGTGCGGCTGGCGCAGCGGCGCATCTAGCCCGCCCACGTTGTCGCGTGGTCGCTATGGCGACGCGCGCATAAGGCGGCCACCCGAAACGCCCATTTCAAATGCCGAGCGTCAGCCGACCCGAGACATCGACGCCCTAAGCCCAGCAAAACAGGCTGACGACGAAAAGCCAAAAAATGCAACTGTAATGCTAGTAATTTGAGTTAGAAGTTTTTTGGCAGAAGCGTTTGACGTTGGCGAGGATGGCGTCGGCTGATTTGGTCCAGACGAATGGCT
>NZ_CEEDEA010000053.1:0-4079 GCF_979253755.1 Methylobacterium sp. AC315 | reverse complement strand
CCTGTCGGCGCTCGCCCCGGCATGGGCGCCGGCCGGGCGGCCGACGAGCAGGCCGATCGCCCGCCGCTCCAGGGCGGCGCGGTCGGGCGTCGGGTCGCGGAACCGGATCGCGGTCACCCCCTCGTGGCGCGGGCCGATCCGGAGCGTCACCTCCACCACGTCCTGGCCGAGGCGGTGGGCGACGAGCGCGTGCCCGGCCTCGTGCAGTGCGACCGCCCGCCGCTGCTCGATCGGACGCGGGTCCGCGGGGGTGAGCTCGGCGAGGAGATCGCCGAGCGCGAGCGCGCGGCCCTGACCTTGCGCCCGCCGCCGCGCGGCACGCACGCAACCGGCCAGCACCGCGCCGGTCGCCCCCTCGGACAGGCGGATCGCGGGGGCGAGGTCGGCGTCCCGGAGGTCGGCGCCGAGATGGACGCGCAGGATGCCGAGGCGCGCGTCAGGATCTGGCGGACCGATCTCGAACTGGCGGTCGAACCGCCCGGGCCGGAGCAGGGCCGCGTCCACCCGGGACAAGTCGTTGGTCGCCGCGAGCAGCACCACGCCCGCACGACGCACTTCCTCTACCCTGAGCAGTACAAATGTGATGACCGGCAACCACCAGTCGGCTCCACGGTCGGTTAGCCGGCTACGATTTGGCAAGGCGTCGAGTTCGTCGAGAAATCCGACCGCGGTGCCGTTGGCCTTGGCCGCCACGCCCAGCGCGTCGAAGAAGGACGCGGCAGACTTCACCACGCCGTCGAGGTGTCCCGAGGAGCCGGTGAACCACTCCGCCACGCTGGTGGTCACGAACGGCACGCCCGCCTCCGCCGCGAGGGCGCGGGCGAACGTGGTCTTGCCCGTCCCGGGGATCCCGAAGAGCACGGCTCCCTCCAGCAGGCTCGCCCGCATTTCGCCCCGGCGCACCCGGGCGATGTCCGAGACCAGCGCCGTCGCCCAGCCGTGGGCCGGGCCGTAGCCCATCAGCTCGGCGAGCGGCGGGGCGGCGCCACCCTGTGCTGGCCCGAGCCGGACCTGGCTCGCCCGCCTCAGGCGCGCGGCGCACGCCCCCGGGCTCGACCCGGGGCGCAGGGCCCCGGCGACGTCGAGGAGGTCGAGCCCGGCGAGATCCTCCGGGGCGACCGCCCGGCGCGGTCGGCGCCCGCACCAGATCGCGATCGCCCGGGTGACTAGGCGGGCGTCGAGGGGCGGCACGGTGAGGAAGTGGTCGGCGGCCGCCGCGAGGGTAGGGGCGAGCCAGCCGGCGTCGGGGGCGATCGCCACCACCGGCCGCCCCTCGGCGAGGAGGTCGACCGCCTCGCTGTCCGGATTGCGCGCCGCCGACGCCCGGGGCCGGCTCGACTGGGTGAGCCGCCGGGCTTGGCCGCCGCTCGCCGCGGCGATCACCCCATCGACCGGCGCGACCCAGGCCGGCCCCGGAACCGCGACCGCCACGACGATCGGCTCGCCCGCGCGCATGGCCCGGCGCAGGCTTGGCGTCAGGAGCGGGTCGAGGGCGAGCTCGGCGAGCAGGCGCAGGGGTGACACCAGCCCATCAGCCCGGCGGATCCCGCGCCAGCCCCGGCGCGTCGCGGTCTCGGCCGCAGGATCCGACCACAGGTCGAGCCCAGTCTCGAAATCCGCATCTCCGGCGTCGATGGCATCGCCGTCGACACGCGGGACGGGCAAGGGATCCGGCAGGAGATCGGACTGGATATCGGGCAGGTCGTCGGGGCAGGCCGGTGCGGGCCCATTCTCGGCCGCTGCGCCCGCCCGGCCGATGCCCTCGCGGAGCCCCCCATCGCCGCCGGTCCCACGAGTCGCCGGATCGCTCCGGCCGCTGCGATCGCGGGGGTTCACGGGCGGTCCTCCCGGCGCGGGGCCAGCGGGACGTCGATGACCCGGGCGGGATCGAACGTCGTCCGGCACTCGTCGCCGTAGCCGTGCGGGTTGGCCACCAGCCGGGTGGCGCCGATCACCCGGTCCACGGGGTGATGCGTGTGGCCGAACACCCAGAAGTCCGGCGCGCCGGTAGCGATCAACCCGGTCAAGTCGCTGGCGAAGGCGGCCGAGAGCGGGTCGCGGCCGTAGCGCGGGGTGATCCCGGCCGGGTGCGGTGCGTGGTGCGAGACCACGATGGTCGGGCCGGGGCAGGGGCGGGCGAGTGCGGCCGCGAGGAAGGCGCGCGAGGCCGCGTGCAGCCCGGCCGCCTCCTCGGGACGGAAGCCCCGCCGGGCGTCGCCCCACGCGATCGCCCGGTGGTCGCTGAGGCAGCGTCGGGCGACCGCCATCGCGACCGGGCGGTGCCGCTCGCCGAACAGGCGATAGTCGGTCCAGAGCGTAGAGCCGAGGAAGCGCGCGCCACCGATCACCGCGACCTCGTCCTCCAGGAAGGCGATGCCGAAGTCTGGCGCGGCGGCGCGGGCGCGGGCGAGTTCGGCAGTGTGGATCCTGCCGTAGAATTCGTGATTGCCGGCCACCGCGACGATCGGGGTGGGCTCCGGGACGACGCGGCGCAGGTGGGCGAAGCCCTCGACCGTGCCGGCGCAGGTGTCGCCGGCGACCACGAGGAGGTCGGCGCCGGGGGCGAGGCGGAGCCTGCCGGTATCGGCGACGTCGACGTGGAGATTGGAGACGACCTGCACGCGCAGGCGGGCGGACGGCTCCGGCGGCCGGGCCGGAGGAACCGGCGGAGGATCGTCGATGGGTCTGGGATCGTGAGCGGACATGGGGGTGCTCCGGCTGACGCGCGCGGGCGCGGCGTCGCGATCGGACGAGAGGCGAGGAAGCGGGAGGGGGTGACGCGACCGGCAGCGGTCGCGCGGGGAGCGGAACCGGGCTTCCGGTCTTGGCGGCCCGGTCGGTCCGGGCCGTCGCGGTCGCTCAGGCCTCGGCCCAGAGGCTGCCGGGCCGGTTCGTGCCGGTGACGACGCGGCAGGCGTTGGTCAGGGAGGGCAGGGCGACGTCGCGCTCCACCCGCAGCAGCCCGCCGCGCCCGCTGGGGCGCAGCACGCCCGCCTCCACCAGCGCCCGGCGCTTGCGCGACAGGCAGAGCTGGATGCCGGGATCGTCTGTGGGGGTCACCCGCGAACCGGCGCGCAGCACCGTCCAAGCGCCGGCCGCCACGGCCTCGGCGCGCCCCCCCGCCCAGGCCAGCACGTAGTGCCGGGCGTCGGCGCGGGCGAGGAGCCCCGCGGGCAGGTCGAGGCTGTAGCCCTGGAGCACCGGCTCGGGCTCGGGTACGGGGCGGATCGCCGGCTCGGGGGGAAGCGCCGCCAGCACTTGAGGCGCCTCAACAAGGTGCGGAAGCCCGCTGGGCACGGCGACGGGCCGGGGACGCAGCCGCGCCCCCGGCGGCTCCAACAGGCTGCAGCCGGCAGCGATCAGCATCGGGCGCACAGCCCGGAGCCAGCGCGCGAGCTGCTCGGGGTCGGCGCTCTGCAGCCACGAGCGCTGGGGCGGCTTGCCCACGACCCGGCAGCGGCCGGCCCTGTGAGCCTGCGCGGTGAGCCCGTGCTGGAGCGCCTGGATGGCGTCGCGGCCGAACGCATCGGCGTGGCAGGCGATCAGCACGACCTCGTCTGCGGGCAGGCGCGGGTCGCGGCGGTGCTCGGCCATCCGCACCTCGCCGTCGAGCGTCTCGCCGACGTAGAGCTCGATAGGCCGCACCGGCGAGGCCGAGGCCATCAGCAGGTAGGCCAGCGGCCGGCGCCGGAACGGCGTCTGGCGCAGGAGATGGCCGACCCGCTCAATCGGCGCGGCGCCGACGACCAGGGCGGTGTCCGGGGAGGTCACGAGGCGCACCTCGGGCGGGCAGCCCTCGGGGCTGCGGACGTTGAGGCGCGGGTGGTCGTGCGGCGCGGCGAAGCCGCCCGCGAGGTGGGGCATGTCGGGCATGATTTTTACGTTCCGGCTGGACGCATCGACCGGCGCCGGGGGCGAGCCCGGGCGGCGTGGTCGGCGGCGTGGGGGAGGGACTCGCGGCGACGCTAGGCGATGAGCCTACGGCGGGCGTCGGCCGTGCGCACGAGCACGGTCAGCGGCGAGAACCGGAACGGGGGGAGCCCGCCTCGCTTGAGGGGAAGGTCCGGGCAGCGCTGGCG
>NZ_CEEDEA010000052.1:0-4578 GCF_979253755.1 Methylobacterium sp. AC315 | reverse complement strand
ATGCCGGATACGTTTGTGCAGACCGGTCACAGGCATCTTCATCGACGACCTTGCAGACGGGGCGGGCCATACGTTTTAAGCAGACGGTTCTCCAGGACGAGATCAGCCACGACCTCCTTCAGCGCCCCCGTCTCGCGGCGCAGATCCCGCACCTCATCCGTGGTGGCCGCACGAGCCGTGTCGCCGGACAGGCGCCTCTTGCCAGCCTCCAGGAACTCCTTGGACCAGCCGTAGTACATCGAGGCGGCGATCCCCTCACGTCGGCAAAGCTCGGCAATGCTGTCCTCGCCACGCAAGCCTTCCAGCACCACGCGGATCTTCTCCTCGGACGAGAACTGCCGACGTGTGGCCCGGCGAATGTCCTTGATCACCGCTTCTGCCGGCTTCTTGGCCGGTCCGGATGGCTGGTTCATCTTCGCTCCTCAGGGGCTACGATGAACCAGCCATCCTCCCTTCGTGAAGACCCTCATTCTGTCCCACAGGTGATGACGTCGGACATCCGACGTGTTCTGGAACACCAGCGCCGTAAGAGGTCGGTAGGTTTTCTGCTGAGAGGATACGGGTGGCTCACTCGCGCACGCGCGAGTGCGAAACCTCGGCATTGAGATCACACAGGCGGTAAGCCCGGAGGGCTACAATCCGCCGGCGCCCGGATGTGCGTCGATCCGATCGTGACGGTTCATAAGGACATACGAAAACGGCGGGGTTCCCACCCCGCCGATCCATCAGGTCATCGTCAGCGGCGGCTCAGCCTGCCAGCCGTCGAGAGGGTTACGAGCCCAGAAGCTGACTGGCCGAGCCGATGAGCGTCATGAGAAGACCGCTCACGAAAACGCCGATCATCGCGTAGGAAAAGACTTTCAGCGCCATGCGTTGAGTTCCGAAACCCGGATCAGCAGCGGTATCCGCCGGCGGTCTGGCCGTACTGCTTCACGGGACGGGTTTGCTGATCAGCATTACCTTCTGCCGCCGAGCTCATCGGGCAGCGGTCGTAGTTCGGGTGGTCATGCACACCGAGCCCGAGCGAGCCGGTGGTTGTGACATCCTGCGTGACGAAGCCGGTCCAACGGGCGCCGTTGGCGGCCATGGCTGACGAGATCGGAGCGACGCCAAGGACAAGTGCAGCGGCGACGGCGGCGATACGGGTCTTCATGTGTAAAATCTAGCCTTTACAAGATACAGATCGCTAATTCGAGCCTGTTTCTTCTTGTGCGAGACACAGATGGGGATCCACTGTCCGCCGTGACGTGCCGCGGCGCACGCATCACAACGGATTAAAACGAGGCCGATTTTTTTCAGGCCGCTTCGCGAGCGCGCCGCCTTCAACGCAGGGATCGAGGTTGTCGGGCAGATGGCACTCACCACCGCCATCACCATCGAAGTCCGGGACGACGCAATCCCTGTTCGGCACCAAGCCGCAGTCGCAGCCCTGCAGGCACTGGCCGATGGCGCCCGAGACCTGATGCTACGGGACGAGGCCGATGCGGCCGAAGGCTGATCAGGACAGTCTGCAAGGGGTGGGATGCGGAAGTTGACCGACCTTCCGCAAGCGGACGTTCCACCTGCAGCCCAAAGCGGATGTACAAACCCCGCATCAATACTTCTAAAAAGCGGTCATTTATCAGCCGTCCGGCAAAATTGCTTCGAGATCGTCTGCATGTGTACTGTGACAAACTCCGCCGTCCATGAGGAAACGTCCCGTCGTTCGATATACGGATCTCGATTTGGCTGCGCCAAGCGTGCATGAGCTTCGAAAATCAGTTTACATACGCTTTGAAATTTGACACTTTGGTGGCTAAGCACAGTCATGCAGGGGGGGGGGGGGGCGAAATGGGAAGAATTCTACTTCCGAATTACAAAGAAACTTTTAGATCAATTCGTGGAAGTCTGGATAGTCAGCAATGTGCGAGGTTAATTCAGGCAATACAGAATGTCGAGAGAGGTAATGTCAATCTTGTCGGCGAATACAGACGTGGCAATAAGGTTAGGATTAGTCAAGATATTACAGAAGGAACAGTAATAGCTACATTTCGGATTGGCGAAGCGGAAAGCGATAAACTGTATCCAAACGCCAATCGCGGTAATCACGTTGCAATATTCGAAAAATGCGAAGACAAATGTATCAAAGTTTTCGATCAATACTTCGGAAAGCCCCCTGGCCCGCGTGATATAACTTTCAGAGGGGCGGAAAGCAGCACAAAAGAAATTACTAAGCCTGATGGAACAACGGAAACTGTACTTAACATGTCAAACGACGGCGATTTCTATTACATTGTAGAGGTCTAATGACTCGTCTGAGCGCTCTAGCAGCCCTAGCACTTGTCGGCCTTACCGGGGTCTGCTGGGCTTCTGCGGACATAGCGTGCCCACTCCGACGTCCAAACGCAAACTTGCTGGGCGTAGCGCTCTTCGAGAGGGAAGTGAGCGGGGATGAATACGAGCTACAGCCCTTCATTTTCAATGAAAAACAACCAATAATTGTGAGCGTCTGGGAAGAAAGCGGCGACAGAGGGTCATCATATGCTCTTGAATGTCGTTATTCCGATGGCGCTAAAGTCCGTCTCGCCGCGCCGATTCGATTTCCAATCCGCTGTAAAGCCGAGTTCACTCTGGACAGTCGCGGCGCTACAACATCAGTTCAAATAGGGCAGTGTTCTTCGGTGAGACAGTGAATAGTGATCTCTCGATAATATAAGTAGATCAGCAATAATTGAGATTAACGCCGTGGATTGCACCCTGTTTTGACCGGACAGGCGGCATAGCTCACGAAGGCATAGGCGCAAGCCTATGGGTAAGGCTATGTCATCTGATCCGACCGCCCCGCCGGTTCACGGCGAGATCCTGAGCGGCATTCAGCGCCGCCGTCGCTGGTCCACCACCGAGAAGATCCGCCTCGTCGAGGAGAGCCAACAGCCCGGCTCGTCCGTGTCGTTCGTTGCTCGCCGCTACGGCCTGTCGCCAAGCCTGCTGTTCTCATGGAAGCGGCGCATGCTGGAGGGCGGCCATCAGGCCGTTCAAGCCGACGAGGACGTCGTCGGAACCAGCCGGGTGCGCGAGCTGGAGCGGCGTGTGCGGGATCTCGAACGCCTGCTCAGCCGCAAGACCATGGAGGTCGAGATCCTCAGGGAGGCGCTGGACCTCGCGCGCACAAAAAAACCGACGTCGCCGCTCGTCTCCTGGGGCGGCTCGACGGGCGGTTCGCGGTGAAGACCGTTGCCGATACGCTCGGTGTGGCCCGCTCTCATCTCGCCGAGCGCCTGAGCAAACCGACCCGGCCGCGCGGATCCTACCGCAAGCCGGAGGACGCGGCGCTGTTGCCGACGATCCGTGCGATCGTCGATGCGCGGCCAAGCTACGGCTACCGGCGCGTGACCGCCCTGGTGAACCGGCTGCTGCGCTCGCGCGGCGAGCCCGTCGTCAACGCCAAGCGGGTGCTGCGCATCCTGCAGGTGAACGGGCTCACGCTCGCGCCCCACACCGCCCGCCGTCCAGGCCGCACCCACGACGGCGGCGTCGTGGCGTTGCGCTCGAACATCCGCTGGTGCTCGGACCATCTCGAACTGCACGGCCGGGACGGCGCGATCGTCCGGGTGCTGTTTGCCATCGATGCCTGCGACCGTGAGATCATGGCCTGGTCGGCGACCACGGCCGGTGTCTCCGCCGAGATGGTCAGCGACCTGATGATCGCCTGCGTCGAACGCCGGTTCGGTGCGACGAAGACCCCACACCCCGTGGAGTGGCTGTCCGACAACGGATCCGCCTACATCGCCCGGCAGACCAGCGAGACCGCCATGGCACTCGGCCTGCGACTGCTGTTCACGCCGGTGCGCTCACCGCAGAGCAACGGCATCTCAGAGGCGTTCGTGAAAACGCTCAAGCGCGACTATGCCCGCCTGGCCATCCTAGCCGACGCCGAGACCGTGATGCGGCTTCTGCCCGGCTGGTTCGAGGACTACAACACCGTTCACCCGCACTCCGGCCTGCGCATGCTCTCGCCCCGAGAGTTCCTCACCCGGAGTGCCTAAACCCGCCCCGCCGACTGTCCGGTCAAACAGGGTGCACTCCACGCCAGATAGATTAACTTACTCCTATTTACAACCGGCGACAGTCATTCCGCCGGATGTATGAATTAAGCTTTGTAGTGGATCAAGCTTGAAGCTTAGTCAGGTTTTGAATAGGTACGGGAGCAACTTCCGCTTTTGTGCATTGCCGCTCGAGAGCGGACTGGCAGGAATCCACCCGTCCCGGTCGCTGGTCTCCGTCCACCAAGCTGCCAAGAAGCGGACCTTCCGAGAGCCTGCAATGGGTCGAAAGCGGAAGGCTGGACCTCGCGCGAAAACCCTACCGCCGAAGCCTTCGCAGGATCGCCCGGTGTAGCGCCTCGGCCTCCCGCAGCTCGGCGTTCGTGGCCGCTGCTATGGCCGCCTGCCAATCATGAGTTTGGGGGAGGATATCGCCAGTGATCTTGAAGCCTCGCACCATCTTGAGATCTGAAAGACATTAAGAACGCCTAACAGAACGGCACCGAGCTTGGTTTTCAGCGTTGGTTTGGCATGGCCAGACTGCTTCTCCCCGATG
>NZ_CEEDEA010000051.1:0-4972 GCF_979253755.1 Methylobacterium sp. AC315 | reverse complement strand
CGTCCCCCCCCTCCCGCCCGGCGACACAGTCGTCATGAACAGCTGCCGGCCCACAAGGTCAGCGGCATCCGCGTGCATCGAGACGGTGGGAGCCCGGCTCCTGCGCAGGGCTGCCGATTCTGCAGCAGTCCGTAATAGCCTCTACTACTACTGTGTCATAAATATTTGTTGGCAACAGGGACATCGATGAAGGGAACGAACGAGCGCCCGTGTTAGCCTCAGGCGCAAGGTTGCGATGGAGTCAGGCACGTGTCGCTCGGGCCGGATCGGGGGGCACCGCGGGGTCTATAACTGGCGGGTAGGGCAAGCGCTTGCCGTTCGGTGAACTCTGGTTCCGAGGGGGGAAAGCGGCCCCGCTCGGAGACCAGGAACCCGTAGGCCGCGATGCATAGGCTGGCGTGATGATGGAAGCCGCGCCAGCTTCGCCCCTCGTAGTGGCCGAGCCCAATCTCCTGTTTGAGCTCATGGTAGTCCCGCTCGATACGCCAGCGCAGCTTCGTCCGGCCGACCAACACGGCCAAGGGCGTCTCTGCCGGCAGGGTCGATAGCCAGTATTTGGTTGGCGCATCCTCGTTGTCCGGCCACTCGATCAGGACCCACTCCTCGGGACGTGGCTCGTGTCGCAGCTCATCCCGATGCGCCGGACGCGCCCGCACGGCCGCAAACCGCGAGGTCAGCAGACCGTTCGTGCCAGCGCGCCATGTGACACGCTGCCAATCGGCCTCCGGCAGAGACCGGGCCAGCTTTTCTGCCGAGAGAGGCTGTTGCTCAGGGCTCCGTCGCACCCGGGTGGGTGGGCGTCCGCGCCCGCTCCAGGGTTTGGGCGGCAGGGGTGCCGTTCCGGGAGGCCACAGGCTCGTCGAGGACTGAACACCCAAACTGTAGGACAAGCCCAACGCCGGCAGCGCCGTGCGGAAGGCCGTGTCGATCCCGTATCCGGCATCTGCCAGGCCGAGGCCGGGTGGCACCCCATCGGCCAAGGTTGCTCGGATCTGATCCAGCGCGATCTCCGGCTTGGTCCGGAAGTTGATATCCTCGGGCACGCTGGCCTTGTTGCGCCGCTCGGCATCCTGGGTCCAGGCTTCCGGCAGGTAGAGGCGATAGGCCACCGGCAGGCTGGCCTGGGTGTTGGCCACCGAGAGGGTTCACGGCAACCTGGCAATTGTCCTGCTTGCCGATCTGACCGCAGTATTGCCGTCCCACCCCAACCGAGTGGCGGCCTTTCTTGGGAAAGCCCGTATCGTCGACGATCCAGGCCTGGATCGAATCCTGACGCTCGATTAGCGGCAGGACTTCGCTGCGTACCCGGGCCAGCAAAGCCTCGTCCGACCATTGGCCCTTGGCCACGAAGTGATGCATCGCCTGATGGGTGGCCTGGACACGCGCTGGCGCGATCCGGGCCGCCATCGGCTCGATGCTCTTGCAAGCACCCGGCAGGAGGAGACCCGTACAGTAGGCCTTCAGCGGCGCGATCCGATCAGCATGGCCCAGGACGCCTGACAAAGCCTTCAGATAAGCCGCAAAGCGCGGCTGGTCGGCAGCCAGCGGGGAGTTCAAGCGATCCATGCCTCGCTCCATTACGAGATCGAATCGCAAACCCTACACCCAAAATTTATAACACAGTAGTACTAGCTGTTTGGTAGTGGAACGTTGTTGGGATCGGGCGTACGCGCTCTTCCTGAGCTGGGGCCTTCCCGCGGTCCAAGCCGCGGTGGGAACGGTATCACCTCCCGAGCGAAACAGGAGGCGAGCCATAAGAACGGCGGTCTACGTGCGGGTCTCGACTGCGCGCCAAGCCCAAGCTCAGACCATCGACCAGCAACTTGAGCGCCTCCGCACTTACCTGCAGGCTCAGGATGTAGCTTTGGACGACAGCGCCATCTTCCGGGATGACGGCCGCAGCGGAGCGACACTGAACCGGCCTGGGCTGGACCGGCTGCGCGATGCTGTGCGAGCCGGCGAGGTCGGCTGGGCGCTGGTCATTGACCCGGACCGGTTGTCCCGCAACTACGTGCAGATGATGGTCCCGCTGCAGGAACTGGAGCGGTTCGGCTGTCAGGTCGTCTTCCCGGACCGGCCGATTGGGCGGGATCCTCAGGACCAGCTGCTGTTGCGGATCTGGGGCGCCGTGGCAGAGTACGAGCGCACCCTGATCGCGGAACGCATGCGGCGGGGACGGCAGATGCGAATGCGAGCCGGCTGTTTGTTGCCCTGGACTCGGGCGCCCGATGGCTACCGGCTCGACCCTGACCGCCCGCGCGACCCGGCCGGCGTCACACTGAAGCCGGCGGAGGGCGTCGTGGTCCAGCAGATCTTCGCCCGCTACGTCGAAGCGGAAGCCAGTCTGTTTGGCTTAGCCAACTACCTGTATAGGTGATTGCTCTACAAGGCGGGATGTCGGCACGTTAGAGATGGTAGCGACCAGATACGATCCCCGTGACGTCGAGGCTGGCGATCGGGCGACGGGCGACCTGACAGTCGATGCCGACTGGTACAGGGAGCGCTACCCGGACGTCGCGGCGGCAGGCGCAGACCCCTCCGAGCACTTCCGGTCCCATGGCCGCGCAGAAGGCCGCTTCCCTACCCCGGCAGCCGAGCTGGCGACCATCGAAGAAGTCGTCGACGCGATCTGGTACCGTGCACGCTATCCGGATGTGGCTGCCACGGGAGCCGACCCGGCCCGGCACTATCTCCTCTACGGCCGGGCCGAGGGCCGGTACCCCAGCGCCGATCGCGAGCCGCGGGACGTGTGGGACACCCGCTTCGACCCGATCTGGTATCGGGCGCGAAACGCCGATCTCGCCCCCTTCCGGGATGATCCCCTAGAGCATTTCCGCCGGATCGGCCTCTTCGAGGGCCGGGCCGCCAGCGCCGCAGAGGAGGATCGGGAGGCCTGGCGCACGATCTTCGATCCGGATTGGTATCTCGCCCGCAACCCGGACGTTGTCCGGCGCGGCCTCGATCCCCTGGAACACTTCATCACGGAAGGCCTAATCGACCGCCGCCGCCCGAATCCACACGTGACCCTTGTGTCGGAGCCGGTTACGGCGGCGCGAATGGATTGCCTGAAGCGCGGCGAGTTCGCCGACGAGGTTGCCCTGTTCGTCACGCATGCGCGCGACGGCGCGATCAAACCGCACATCGCTCACCATATCGCGACTCTGCGGCGATTTGGGATCCAGTGTGCTCTGATCGTGGTCTGTGATGTGGCTAATGCTGTGGTGACTGGCGCCGCCCTCGACCAGGCCGATCACGCTTTCCGGCGCGCGAATGCAGGCTTCGATTTCGCCGCTTGGGCCCACGTGCTGCGCCTGCATCCGGAACTCCTTGGCGTGAAGATTCTGTACTTGGTCAATGATAGCGTCTTCGGCCCAACCCATCCGGAAGCGCTGGAGCGAGTGGTCGACCGGATACGCGCGAGCGAGGCCGATCTCGTCGGCCTGACCGACAACGCCGACCGTGGCTGGCACATCCAGAGCTACTTTCTGGCGCTGAAACAGCGCTTCCTCACCTCCGAGGCTGGTCGGGCATTCTTCGACGGCGTCGTCTCGTACGCCCACAAGAACGACGTCGTGAACGAGTACGAGACGCAGCTCGCGCGCTATGCGACCGCACGCCGGTTTCGCGCCGAGGTTCTGTTCCCAACGCCGGACTGGCTCGACGCGACACTGCACAATTGGCGCCGGCTCCTGCGCGCCGGGTTCCCCTACTTGAAAGTCGGGACGGCGCGGGCGCTCGTGCCTAGCGTCGAAACCGCAGATTGGCGCGCGGAGATGGAAGCGCGCGGCTACGACACGGCGCCAGCGGACCTGACGCTCGCACGGCTCGCCCGGGAGGCCGCGGGAAGGACATCCGGCACGGCCGGGTCGGGGCACGACGATGAGCGATCGGCGCTCGTCGCGATGCACGAATTCCTGGCCGCCGGGAACACGGTCGATTTGTCGCCGGGGGCGAGCCCGCTGGTCTCGGTCCTCGCCGTCCTTGACGGAAGGCCGGCGCGGCTCCTGCACCTGATGCGCGCCCTCGTGCTCGGACGGCGCGTGCCGATCGACGCGGTAATCGTCGACAACGCTTCGATCGACGACACGCACCACGTCCTCGGGCGCTTGGCTGGCGCGACCGTCGTCACCAACGTTGCGCCCATGCCACCGCTTCGCGCGGTGCGCCAAGCCTTGGCCCGCGCCCGCGCGGACGTCGTCATTCTCTTGCGGCTGGGCGAGCGGCCGGCCGTCGGGCCGAGCTACCCACCACCTCCCGCTGATGGGGCGGACGGGGGAGGGCGAGCCTTACGCGCCATGTTGGGGCGTGTGTGGCCGTTCGGCGAACTGAGCTTCGAGCCGTTGGCCGCTCCCGCCGGCATGCCGTGGCAAGCGTTCGATCTCGTCCACCGCGGCGATCGTCTCGGGACAGCCTACGCGATGTGGCGGCTCCACGCGCCGGAGGCACTGGAACCGCTCATCGGTTTCCTGGAGCCGACGCGGGCCAACGAAACACTCGATCCGGGCGTCCTCTGAGGGGAGGGCCGTACAGGGGCCTGCGGAGAGCGACCCTCGACTTGAGCGGGCGCTCCCTCCACTCCCGCCCAGCCCGGACCCGTCGTACGGCTCGCACCGCCCCGACATGGGCATGTTGGTACGGTGTCGGGTGGGCCATCTTAACGGAGGCCACCAAATCGCCTCGAAACATGCTCCGCCTCGCGGCTATCTCCAGCGGCGCCCGCTCAACCCATCAAGATAAGGTTAAGTCTTAACTATGCTCGCAATCTGCGATTGCGGGCGGCGGCGGTCCGGCCTAAATGGAGTTTGCGACGTCTATCTCGGCTCGCATGGTCTGCCCTCCCGTGAGAGGGGCGGCCGACAAGGGTACTGGACATACCCTCGCCGGCCTGACCATGATCCAATATGCTAGGTACAGGACCATGGCTACCTTCGCCTATAGCGGGGCCCGCCCCCGCGCGGAAGCCCCGCACCCC
>NZ_CEEDEA010000050.1:0-5411 GCF_979253755.1 Methylobacterium sp. AC315 | reverse complement strand
CTACGAGGCCTTCACGAGCCTCGCCGCCAGCCTCATCACTCTCAACCAGATCAGACGGTTCTGTTAGGCGCTCTAAGATCTGACCCCAGTCGACGCATGCGATGCTCATCGTGCGCCCTCCCGCAGCGGGCGGGACAGTTCGAAGGCGCGCTCCCAGTCGCTCGACCTTCACGGCGGCTTCCACCATCGCGTCGCCCACGACGTAGAGGGCGCCGGCTTCGACGTCGCAGCCCGAGCAGCCCATGGCGCGGACCGCCTGGCCCCAGCGGACGAGATTTCGAACCGCGTCCTCCATGTCGAAGATCAAGCTGGTGAGATCGTCTCGACGGGATGCGGGAGCGCTCATGCCGCCCTCCCGTTATTGAAGCGGTGAGCGCTACGGCCGGTCCACTCGGTGGCCGAGGCGTCCAGCGCCTCCGGCTCGCGGTCAGCGTCGCCGTCGAGCGCATCTAATAAGGCCAGGTCCGCCTCGATCCGGTCAGCGATCCGGCGGCGCAGCTCACGGACGCGCTGGCGGTCCGCATCGGCGAAGAAGCTGTCGAGGCCGATCTGGATCTCGGTGATGGCCTGGTCGGCGAGGTCGGTCTCGCGGCAGGCTCGGATCGCCCTGGTGACGGGACCCAGCTGCCGGCCAAGCCCTTGACCTAATAGGGGCCGCGGGTTGCCGGACTGGGGTAATAAGGGCGTGCGTGTGCTATGGGCGTGAATAGCCATGAACAGCATCCTCCAGATGCGGTTGGTGGTAAGGGCCGGATGGAAGGGCTCAATCTTCCTTCCGGCCCGCAGTTGTGGTACCACTAGGCGTGAGGCACGTCAACTATGGTACCATATGCGCACGGGTAGAACCCGCGGGAAGCAAACCGGCATTCAGATCCAGGTCCGGGTGCAGCCTGAACAGGTTGCCCCCCTCGACGCCTGGATTGCTGATCAGCCCGATCCGAAGCCAACCCGTCCGGAGGCGATCCGGTACGCTCTTACGGACTGGCTTACAGGCCAGGGCTACGTGAGGCACCGCGAGGATCCGGAGGGAGCAAACTAAGGAATGCAGTTTGCCTGAAAATCATAGTAAAGAGCGCAAGCAGGCCGAGGCCGCGTTCGCCAAGATACAGGACCACCTCGGCGACAAGATCTCCGTCATACCAGGTATCAGCGAAGCGGATCAAAACACGGCCCGGCTGAAGGCTGCGCGCCTGGAACGAGATAGCTCCGCGGGCGAGATGAAGAAGCTCTGACACACAGCGCTAGCATCTCAACCGCTCCCAATCATCGTGGAGGGCTAATGTCTCACTTTCCGATCATACACTCCAACGATCACACAAGCCTGCACTTGAAGGCTGAGACCCGCGAGACGAACTCCGCCGAGGTCTGGGTTGAAATCGAGGAGGAGCGTCAGGTTGTGGAGGAGCGTACGGCGAAACTTAGACAGCAGCGACTTACTCGCGATAGCGCCGGATCCTGAGGCTACAGCGAACGCAGATCATGAAGCGCCCCGAGGCGAAGGGCTATCTGAAATGAGCACGACGCTCGGCGGCGACCAGGGAGCGGGCAGATGCGAGCCATCCTGATTGCCGCCGTAGTTGCAATTGCCGTCGTCGCGGTTGTGGTTCTTGGCGGCCTTGTGAGCCGCAACGTGGGCTGACTTTCAGACTCTGTGGCCCGCGAACCACGCAAATGCTGAATTGACGAACTGTTAAGATTTATCGCTGGCGGTCGAATGCCGTTCGTGGGCATCAGTTGTTCCGCTTATGCGAGCACCCGTCTATGCCGATACCGATCTACGATCGCTTGCACCGCTACATCGTAGTGGCTTTGGTGTGCGGCGGGTTCGCCATGATGGGAGCGGCTTGGCTCTGGGATGCGCTGTAACAGACTAGCTAACCGATAGCGCTTTGTACGGCGTGAGGATCCCGAGGAGGCAAACTAGTGCGCCTCACCGAGCACCTGAATGCGAAGGGCTACCTCAAATGAAAAGCGCACCCCTCGGTGCTGTGGTAGCGCTCTTGCTCTTCCAATCCGGTGCTTATGCGCAAGACGGCCTTGGCCTCGACGCGCCGGACGCGCCGAGATCAGGTGCGGAGCCGGAAGCAGAGATGCGAGTGCGGGTTGCATCTGAGTTTCCGGACGCCCTACTGATCCGCTTCCGCAACGTCCGGCGCATCACCACAGAAGCTGGGCATGAGATCGAGTTCTGCGGCCAAGTGAGCGCTCTCGATGCTGGACAACTTAAGCCGACCTACCAGGTCTTTCTCTATCATCGGACCGGCACGGCCGAGCACGTGCGCGTCCTCGGCACTGAGGCCCTTAATGGCTTCCATATCGGACGGAAACTGATGGGCGCCTTGAGGCGCGCCGGATGCATGTAAGCTCCTATCCGCCGCCTCTGCGAGGAAACGCCGAAGGCGAAGCGATCCTGACGCCACAGAACTGCACTAAGTTTTCCGGCCGACATGATAGGACCGCGCATGTCTGATCTTCCCCACACCGCCCGCGGCCAACTGGACTCAAGGGCGGCCAGGGCAACTGCGCGCCTGGAGAATGCGGCGAATGTTCGGGGGGAAGTTGAGGACAAGCAGCACGCAACCGACGAACGGACGGCCCAGCTGAAGGCATTGCGGCTGGCCCGGGAGAGCAAAGCCCTCTGAGGGCGCAGCGGATGTCGCTCACCGAGCACCTAAAGGCAAAGGGCCACCTAAATGAGCGACGCCAACCCTCAGCCTCCCAAGGTGGACGAGATCCTCCGCCTATCGACAGCTCTCGCTGAGCAGATGTTGGAGGCGCAGGTCATGGGGCAGCCGATCCCCACCCAGAAATTTACGGCGCTTGTCGGCGCAGCTCGGTTCCTCAAGGACAACAACATGGCATGGCCTCCGCTTGTCGAGGAGGTCGTGCACGAAATCGGAAAGCGGATGGCAGCCGCTAAATCAGCGCTCCTGGATGAGGATGCTGAGGGCTCACCGCGCCACTCAGAAGCCGCGGGCTCCTCGTGAAAGAGGCGCTGAACGCGGGGCGGTCGTAGACGCCTCGACACTTGTGCGCCGGTGGCTATCCTCCCGCCATGGGCACCGCCCTCGCCGCCCTCGCCTTCGTCGTCGCTGCCGGTGGGGCGCAGGCACAGCGGCCGATGCCTTCGCGCTGACTGTCGCTCGGCCCCGTCCCGATCTGTTCATAGGGCGGGGGAGCGTCCGATTTCACCGGCGGTCGAGCCGATATGCAACGCGGCTCGGGATGCATGATGACGCTGGGCCGTTACCGAAGGGTGCCAACCGAGCTGGTACCTAAGAGCGTAAGTACAAAGGCGCATTGCCGCCGATCCAGCGAGCGCCATCTCTATCCTCAGGCACACCGTCTGGAGGCGCGCTATGTCGTCCAAGTTCTATGTTTTTGGGAGCGAGACCGAGGCACGGGAGTACGCCGCAAAGCACGGCGATAAAGCCCGGGTCGCCTATCGCGGTGACTACCGCCAAGACTGGCTGGTTTCGGTCGCGGAATAGCTCCAGGGCGCGGGCACAAAAAAACCCGCCGCGGCGCTGGGCCGGGCGGGCTATCTCAAAGGCGATCAGCCTTCAGCTGTTTCAGGCCTGCCAACCCTTATGCCGGCAGAGGGCGACATAGGCCCCGAAGGTGATCATGTCGGCATCGAGCAGATCCAAGGCCTGCTGGCGGGTCTCGATCAGGTCGGCGTTCATCTCGGCCTCGTGAAATATGGATTGAGGCGATAACTGGGAGGCGGCAAGCCCGTTCCAGGACTTCGGCGCGGATGCCAAGGGCATCGCGGTGGCCTCTACGCAACAGCTTCCCAACCATGACGGGTCTATGGGTCCGGACGGACAACGTCGGATTGCAGGCCATGAGCACAGCTACCGGACACGTCGACGAGCGTGCAGTGAAGCCCGCGCAGCGCGATACCCCGCAGGATCTCTACGACCCCCATTTCCCTGCGCAGCGCCGCGTGAAGAAAGCCTCAGCCGGCGCAGGCAACGAGACTTTCGACCCTCACTTCCCCCAGCGCCATCGGCACTGATCGGGCTCGTTCAGGGAACTGTCAGGCCGTAACCGCTTTGCTCCTCCGCTTCCAGGAGGGGCGCCATGGCCGAAATCAGCATTTCCGAAGGTACGGACGGGCGATGGACTGTCTACGTTCCGGGCCTGGTGGTAACCGATCTGACCCGTGAGGCCGCCGAAACGTTCGCTGAAAGCTACCGCCGGCTTGCCGTCACGTGAACAAAGACGTCCCACGCGGCACTGGGCGGGCGGGGCTGAGGTTGCAGTACATCTCGCAATGATGGATCGAGCGCATGTCTCATGCTCGTGGATCCATCATGAAATTTCGCATGCTGAAGCCGTTCAAGCGGCCTCCGTCGTTCGTCAAAGTCCGGCTGCCGGGCTTCGACTCGGCCTACTATCTGAACGCGTACCCAGACGTGCGGGCAGTGGGGTTAAACCCACTCGATCACTATCTGCGGCACGGCTGGAAGGAGGGCCGCGACCCGAGCGCGGACTTCAGCACGGATGGCTTTCTGGCTGCGAACCCTGATGTGGTTGCCTCTGGCCACAACCCGTTGGTGCACTTCGTGAACACCGGCTTGGCCGAGGGGCGGAGTGGGTCCTTCAAGGATCCGAAGTCGCCAGCTCCGAAGCCACGCTTACGGCCGGGCACGAAAAAGCCCGCGCCGGCGAGCCGGGCGGGCGAAGGTTGTGACCTCGAACTCGGGGGAGTCGGAAATCCCCACGTTCATACCCCGGCCAGAGCCAAAAGAAAGCCCGCCGCAGCGTGAGCCGGGCGGGCGAAGGTAAGGGGCCTCCTGGTGCGTTACGCCAGGCGGCAGGCCGACCGTATCAGCATTTCAGGCGCAGGAGAGACCGCTGCGATTACAAATCGGGCGGCCTCTCAGCTTGGGATATAGGCGTCATCCAGGATCCCGAGGTTCTGATGCACCAGCTGGTGGGGCAAGCGTTGCCGGGAGCACGTCCTCAAGCGTAAATAGTGCATAGCACCACTGCTGGTGTTATCAGCGCGTTGGCTACACCTATTATAACTAATCCTGTGACAACGTCGCCATGAAATTTGGGATTATTTGCGAATAGATACTGTGCGGGAAACGCCAGTATTGTTATCGGTAGCATGCACAGTACGCCGATCGTCCATACAATGATGCATGGTACAAAGAGTAATGCGCCTATCGCATGGTCCAGGCGAAAGCTGCTGTCATGCTGTCGTTCTGCATAGGCCTGGGCCATCCGACGCGCCGCTCATGCTAGGTTACGAATACAACTATCGGTTGTGTTTCGGCGTGCAACCTTGACCCCGTGAGGCGGGGGATCGGCGTCCAATTCTGGTTCTTCCGCACTTTCGGTGCTGAAGGTTTGGCATCCGATCAAGCTTTGCCGATCCCGGCTCATGCAGGATGCAG
>NZ_CEEDEA010000049.1:0-6041 GCF_979253755.1 Methylobacterium sp. AC315 | reverse complement strand
CCTGCATCCTGCATGAGCCGGGATCGGCAAAGCTTGATCGGATGCCAAACCTTCAGCACCGAAAGTGCGGAAGAACCCCAATTGGACGCCGATCCCCCGCCTCACGGGGTCAAGGTTGCACGCCGAAACACACCGTGGTCGAGAGAAGCGTTCTGCAGATGCTGTGCGAGGACGTGCTCGGACCGGCTTCGGATACGCATCGCGAGCTTATCGCGAGCGAAGCGAAGCGGACGGAGGGTGGGCGACAACTTCGGCGTACGTCGCTGGAACGCCGCTTCGTCTCCATCGAGCGGCGACTCGAGCGGACTTTGGATCCGGTGTCGACCGCCGGCTTCTCGATAGAACGCCTGCTTGCGGAGCGTGTCCGTCTGGAAAGTGCCCTCGTAGCGACCAGCGAGGAGCTCTCCCAGCTCCGACCGTCCGCGGCAATCGCGGAGGATCACGCTCCGGAGGATCTGCGAAGGGCATTCGCGGAAGTGGCCCGACGGGTGCCGTTTCGAGCGTTGGACGAACGGGACCGGCAGATCATCAGGAGCTTCCGGAGCCTCGTCGTCAGGATCGAATTGGATCTCGATCGAGCCGATCGCGGGTTTCGGCTGATCATCCAGGTCCGATCGCATGCGCACCAACAGGCGCAAACCGTTCGAACGATCGACCGGGTGTTCGACGCGCCGAGATTCGGCGTTCTGGGCGATCCGTCGAAAGCCGCGGCCGCCGATCACGCGGCGCGGGTCGGCTTGTTCGCTTTGGCCGACGACGACTGGGAGCTGGTGGAGCACCTTTTCCGAGATTACCGGTCCCGTAGACTCGGCCCGAGGCTTCTGCTCGATGCGATGTTGTTCCACGCCTGGACTGCGGTGCCGGTTTCCGCCACGCCGAAATACTTCGGCAACCCGGTAACCCTGCAGGCAGCTGCATCGCGTCTCGTGAAGACGGGGCTGTGGGATCGCGTCGTGTCCCTTCTTCAGACACACGCCAGTCCAACCGTCGCCGATCTGGATGTCACGATCTTCGATCGCTGGAAGGCGCAGAGGCCCGAACGGCTTCCGTAGGTGGTAGCTGGGCGAGGCGGGAAGAAAACGCGTTCGCTCCACTCCCGCTTCCGGAAATGAATGAACTCTCGCGGACCGTCCAAGAGGAACGCGTCCGTGAAGAGGGGGGCGTGCTCCGGTCGATCGAACGGCGACCGCATACGAGCTCCTCGACGCCGAACCTAAGCGTCGGACGCCGCATCAGCCGAATGTCGTCCGCTCGCTACGCGATCGGATCCCCGAAAACCCATGACCGAAATACGTCCGCAGGGTCGACGAACCTTCGCGTCGGTCGATATCGTAGGAATATGTTCATGAACCGAAACGATCAGGGTTCGGCATCCCCGACGCTGAAGCAGTCCAATCTCGATCTGCTTTCGCCGTCTTGGCTGGCGGCGCATACGCGAGCCAAGGCGGAAGAGCACAAGCCGCGCCTTCGTGCGGTGATCTACGCTAGGTACTCGACGTCGAACCAGGATGAGAACAGCATCGAGCGACAGATCGAAGCGTCCTTGAGATACATTGAAACGATCGGAGCCGAACTCGTAATGCCGGCCGACAGCTTTGTCGATCGCGCGAGATCCGGTGCCTACATGATCGGACGAGACGGTCTGAATGATCTGCTTTCGAGGGTCGCAGGTAACACGTTCGACATCGTCGTCGTCGAGGATGCCGACCGACTCTCGAGAGATCTGGGGCATCTCGGGGAAATGTTCCGGACGCTCGAATATCACCGCGTGCAGTTGCATGCCGCCATGCGCGGCAGGCTCGGGCTTGCCGAGATCGCGATGTATGGGTTCCTATCCGCGGAACAACGGGAACAGCTCAAGGTCCGAAGTCGAAAGGGGTCGATCCTGGCGGCCAACGAAGGACGGGCTCCGAAGGGCGCGATCTTCGGATATGCCTCCGCTCCACAGGGCCATGGCTATCTGGTCGTCGACGAAGCTACCGCGGCGATCGTCCGGTTCATCTACGTCACCTTCGACGAAGGCGTTCCGGTCCGTGAGATCGCCCGCCTGCTCAACAACGACGGCGTCCCGAGCTCGTACGGAAAAACCTGGAGCGCCGCTGCGATTCGAGGTTCGGCCAAAGACGGCACCGGCCTCCTGAGGAACCATCGCTACAAGGGTCTGCTCGTCTACAATCGAACGGAGACGCGCAGGCATCCGAATTCCGCCAAGCGGCATCTGCTCGTAAGGCCGCGTAGCGAATGGGTGGTAAAGCAGGTCCCGGAGTGGAGGATTGTCGACGACGAACTGTGGGATCGCGCTCAGGAGCGTTTGGTCGGCATTTCCGAAACCACTCGGATGAGAGCGGCCCCGGCGCGGCGAAGCAAGCACGAGCCGCTTCTTCCGTATGCCATTCACTGCCGCTGCGGCTCGCGTATGATCGCGCTCACGAAAAACGCGGTAGAAGGGCGGCGGCTGGTTTGCGAAAGCCATGCCGAGAAGAAAACGTGCGCGATTGGGCACAGCGTCGGACTCAAGTATGTCGAGCGGAACCTCCTTCGCTTGATCCGAGACCGGGTTCTCGAGAGCGGGGTCGTCAAGCTCTTCGAGGAGGAATATCGGGCGGAGTGCATCCGCATCGAACGGGAGGTCGAACTTCAACGACAGGAATTGAAGTCAGCGATCATCCAACTCGATGGTCGGATCGAGAAGACCTGGGACGAAGGTTCGATGGCGGGTTTCTCGAACGAGAGGATCGCGGCCTGGCGTACCTCGTGGGAGGCCGATCTCGCGGACAAGCGGCAACGGCTGCTGCGGTTGCCGAGGACGGACAAGCATCTGATGTTGTCCGCGGACCGCGCCTGCGATCTTCGACGTGCCCTTTCAGACCTCGTCGCGCGCATTCCTTCGTCGTTGGAGACGGTTGAGGATCAAAGGCTTGCTGCAGCCATCCGCCGCCTCGTTCCGCGAGTCGACCTGGAGTTTGCACCGGGTGGACGTGGCTACACGCTGCGCGTGGAAGCGCGGCTCGATGGGCTCCTCGAAGCCACCGACAGGAGCGGTCGTCAGGTACCGGTTCTGCGCCGGATCGAAGAGACGTTCGGGCCGACGGAATGGGGACGGATGGCGGATCCGGATCGACGCGCAAGGATGGCGGCGTTGGCGGAGAGCGGGGTACAGGCTCTTTCCGACGAGGATTGGATGGCCATAAGTCATTGCTTCGAGCAGCTCGACCTCAGGGCGATCGATGCGAGGTCGCTTATGGACGCGGGCTTGTTCCACCTGAGGAACGATGTCCCCCTCTCGAAGCTTCCGAGCTTTTACGGGAACCGTGGAACCGTTCTCCAGGCACTGGGGCGTATCGTAAGGAGGGGTATCTGGGCCTCTGCAACCGCGATCTTGACGGATCGCGGCAGCGTAGCGGTCGAAGGCTTGGTGCTGACAGCCTTCGACCATTGGCGGCAGTGACGGACGAGAGGCTCGACGAGCGGTCCGGGTCGGCGGAAAGACGCCTCTGGGACCGACGGCCGTCTTTTAGAACGGACGTCCAAGCTCGTGATCTACGGCGTCGCGGTCCGCCGCGAACGTGCGGCGACCCTTGCGAGGCGGCACTTTTCCCTACGCGCCATCACTTCCGCCGGCAGAACTTCGGCTATGGGTCCATAGCAGATCCGGAGTCGCCCCCCCGGTGCCGGACGAATGCAGGTGAAGACCCTCCAGGAAGGCGAGAAGATCGACCATGACCCATTCGCCTTCGCCGTCGTCGCCCGCCCTGACGGTTACTCCCTCTGAGACCTCGATCATGAGCGTCATCTGGAAGATGAGTAGAATGATGCGGCTCATGATGTCATGCCGCTCGATCCGGGCTTGATCGGATCGCCCTCGGATTCGCGCGTGGACCGTGTCGTTATCTGGCCACGCGAGCATCTCCTGTCCGTGAACGACATGGTTCCGGAATGTTCTGACTAGGGCGGCGCAGAATGTGATCGTATCGTCCCCGCCCCACTTCTCGGGGTTTGATGTCAGAGCTTCGATGTCTGCGTCCATGTCGCCGACTACGGCACACGCCGCAAGTGCGGCATCTCTGGCGGATCGAAGGGCTGCAGGCATGGCGAAACTAACGTCCAAGCGAAGCATGAGCTCGCGGGACAGCATCGTCTCGGTCATCTTTCTGGCGCCGCCACCCTTCTGGTTGCTAAGGGTCGATATAATACGCGCCGGCAAAGTCTGCTTTTTGATCATGCATTCGAATGCGGTCCAGACGAAATTGAATCGCAGGGACGACTTCATCAACGCATCGGCTACGTCATCCATCATCCCGTCGAAAAGACTCCACCCCCCGCAGTGATTGCTCCGATCTTGAATGAAGAACGAAGTGTCTGATCGAACGGATTGGATAGCCTGCGCCATGAACAGATTGTATTGAACCTGTTCCCATCGACGTGGATGTGAGTGCGTGAAGATGTTTTGACATTCAAGTTCTGATATGCTTCGATAGACACTGGAAATGTGAGATCGTATGTCGATGTAACAATCTTTGACGTGATCATCTTTTTTGTGCTTGCATCCATCAACTATGGCCCTGGGCGTGCATGTGCATTTGGGAGAAGCGGGACCACTCATCTTGACGGCTTCGAGCATCACTGGAACCATTGTAGCGAATATTCTTTGATCAGCAGCTTCCTCAATCATGCTTATCCGAAGTGAACAAAAGACTTACGGCACCGTTGGTTGACCAAAATCACTTAACACAACGTGCATGGACAACATCGACAAGTGTCGTCGAGATCAATTCGCGTCACCGGTATCTTCGCGGCTTCGCAGCTTGTCGCCAATCATCGCGTTCTCGTACGGAGGGCTGTCGTCGGCCGATCGGTGAATGGCCGTTTGCTGGTCGAACGTGAATCCGCCCTGCAACCCGAGTGTAAGAATGATGATGGGCGCATAGAGCGCCACTTACGCTTGCACGGAAGCCCCGAGGATTGAGGTGCGGACCATTCGGCAGCGGACCCACCCCAACGGCATCTCCATGGACGCAATCGCCTTGGCCGGACGACCGTTGAGGTCGAATAGGCTTGGGTATTGCCCATTCGCCTTCCCAGCCGCCTTTTTTGAGGCGGATGATCGGCCCTTCTCGATGATCGCATGTAAACAGAACGCGGAGACGTCGAATGCTTGGTCACGCGGCTCGCGAGGTTCGTGCCCGCGGATCCGACCCGGTGGCGTGCAAATGCCACCGTACGCCGCGCCCAACGCGACCCGACAACTGCCAATCCCGACGTGATACTGCGATTGCGTTTTCGACGATGCCCAAGCGGCCATGCAGCCGTGGTAGCCGGCACCATCATCGATCTCCGCAACCCCCATTGAAGGCCCTTCGCCAGCTCATTGTGGTCAGATGACTAGAGTCTTAAATATGTGCCGGACGCAGCTGCAGCTCAGGCCACGGCAAGAACAAAAGCGGCTTTGTCCATTGGGGTAGTAGATCAATTCCTTGCGCGATCTGAAAAATGGTCACGAGACAATCACTATCAAGAATACTAAGGTATTTAAACTTATTGAGGTTTTGCCGAAAGATGGAGATCTATCTTTTTCGCTTAACCCAGAGTTTTGGTCGACTGAACGTGGCAGCTGTTTGCGAGTGCCATGCTTGATTCAAGGTATGAGCTTGTGTCTGAACCCACAATCGCGGTGCGGCCGGCGCGGGTGTGATCCACTGTGCCTACATGAAGATTCCTCTTTTGGGGCCGCATCAGATTCTGTGTCCCGTCGGGCGCCGCCGCAACGGAGGCGCCATGGTAAAGGGCAATGGGGCGACAGCCAGGATTGGCTGCCAGTTCTCGGTCTACGACACTAACGGGGCCGCGTCGCCGCCCAGCGCCAGGTCGAGGACGGCCAGAGTACCTTCTGCGGTCGCCTGCTTCACCTGCGGGTTGAGCGTGGCCCCGCCGGTCAGGGGGGCGGTCTGTCAAACAGCGTTGAAGATTGGTTCTTCCGCACTTTCGGTGCTGAAGGTTTGGCATCCGATCAAGCTTTGCCGATCCCGGCTCATGCAGGATGC
>NZ_CEEDEA010000048.1:0-7694 GCF_979253755.1 Methylobacterium sp. AC315 | reverse complement strand
CTCGTGGTGGCAGTGGAAAGTCAGGGGTCGATCGGCGCAATCACGGGCGGAGGGTCGGCGGCGGCAGTGGCGGGGCGAAGATCGGCGGCTCGGAGGGTGGCGGCGTGACGTCGATGGGCGGCGTAGGCAGTCCCGGTCCGTCGCTGGTCGGTGACGGACCCTTGGACGGCTTGGTCTCATCGATCGGCGACCCGGTTTCCGGCGGCCGAGGCGGCGTCATCTGTCCGAAGTAGAATACGGCGCCGGCCCCGCCGGAGAGGGCGAGCGCCACCGCGCCGATGGCGACGGGGAGCCGCCGCTTCGGTTTCCGCGTGGGGGCCGGGCTATCGGGTCTCAAAATCATGCGGGTGACCGGATCGCCCCACCGCTCGATCTCCTGCATGCTCTGTGGCCGCAGGCCGGGGTCCGGCTGTAGCATGGCGCTCAGGAGGGGGATCAGGCGGGCGTCGACCCCGGTGAGGTCTGGAACCGCGGAGCGCTTGGCGATGACGCCCGGGTACGCTTCACCCATGTCGAGGGCGTGCCCGCGGCTCGCCTGCGCGAGGACGAGGCCTAGGCTGTAGATGTCGGATCTAAGGGTGACCTCGCCACCTTGAAGCCCGAACTGCTCCGGGGAGGCATACGCGTACTTACCGGCGAAGCCCGTCCCGATCACCGTCTTCGTTTCGGCGAGCCGGGCGATGCCGAAATCGATGATCTTCGCCCGGTCGGGGGCGCCGGCCGGCAGGATGATGTTGTCCGGCGTCACGTCGCGGTGGACGATTCCGGCCTCATGTGCTGCCGCGAGGCCACCGGCGATCCGGCGCCGGAGGGTATCGACCTCGTCGTAGTCGAGCGGACCGTGCTTGAGCCGGTCGGCGAGGGAATCGCCGGCCACATATTCCATCGCGAGGAACGGCAGTCCAAGCCGTCGGTCGATGGAGAAGACGTAGTAACGCACCACCGCGCCGTGGTGGACGTTGTGCAGGGCCGAGGCTTCCTTGCGGAACAAGGCTAGAGCGTCGGCATTCTGCGCAAATTCCGGGCGCATAACCTTGATGGCGACCGCATCGCCGGTCTCGATCGCGTGGCCGCGGAATACCTCGCCCATCCCGCCAACGGCGAGGGGCGCATCGATTTCGTAGAGGTCGCTGAGGCGCGTGCCGGCCCCGACCCGCCCGTCGGCCCGCGCCTTGAAGACGGTGCGGTCCTCCGACATCAGGCGTCTCCCACTGCGACGGTGCCGGCCGGAACTATCACGGTCATCGCCGCCCTCGCGATCGGCGTCTCAGGGCTGTCGCCCTGGTAGCCGCAGCGGATCACGATGATCGTGACGTTGTCGGAGGCGCCGCGCTCTAGGGTCAGGTCGAGGAGGGCGTCGCACGCCCATTGCGGCGCCGAGGTGCCGGCGGCCAAAAGGATATCGGCGTCGCTGACATGACCGGTCAACCCGTCCGAGCAGATCACGAAGACATCCCCCGGCAGCACGATGCCATGCTCGCTCTCCATCTCGGGACGGTCGTCGGCGCCGACGGCGCGCGTGAGCACGTGCCGGCGGGGCCAGGTTTCCATCTCGGCTGCACTGAGGAGTCCCCGTTCGAAGAGGTCGCGTCCCTCC
Organism: Methylobacterium sp. AC315; assembly: GCF_979253755.1. Lineage (NCBI taxonomy): Bacteria > Pseudomonadati > Pseudomonadota > Alphaproteobacteria > Hyphomicrobiales > Methylobacteriaceae > Methylobacterium > Methylobacterium sp. AC315. The sequence continues at coordinate 6,097 of NZ_CEEDEA010000048.1, read as the reverse complement.
GTATGGTCACGGGTGAGCTGCCCGATAGCACCATCGCGGACCCGATAGATCCGGGAATCGCCCGACCACACGCAGGCGTAATGCCGTTCGAACAGGAGCAGTACTGCCACCGTCGAGCCGATGACGCAGGACTGGGCCTGACCCGTGATCCGCAATTCGGCGTTCGCGCGCAGGATCCGGTCTTCGAGCCGGGCCATGAGGTCCGCGGCGGAAACCGCGGCGCCGATCGAGGCTAACGCATTGACGACGGTGGTGCTCGCCAGCAATCCGTCCTTGTGCCCACCCATGCCGTCGGCGACGGCGAAGACGCCGATCTCCGGCGCCAGGAGGAATCGGTCCTCGTTCTCGGTCCGCTTTAGGCCGGGGTGGCTGATGCTGCCGCTCTCGAGACGCAGGAGATCCTTCGGCAGCGCCGTGACGGCCGGACCGGGCTCAGGCGGAGGCATCGAACCCTCCCGTGAGAAACGCCGCGAACAGACGTGGGTCGGGCAGGCCCCGCGCGGCGAGGGCGTAGGCGGGAAACTCCTCGCCCCCCAGCGTCCACCAGTAGCTCATGTCCGCGTGGAGCCCGGCGCGGCTTAGGGGGCGCAGCCGGGTCAGGGCTGCGGGCACGTCGCTGCCCTCGATCCGGCCGACGATCGCGTCCCCCGACAACCGATGCGCGCCCGCGACGGAAGCCGGCAGACGGGACGGCACGGCCTCAGGTAGGACAGCGAGGTCCGCCGCGACCGCCTCGAAACTCGCTCCCTCGGCCAGGGTCGAGAGGAGGAAGGCCTCGGCCGTCGTGAACCAGCCGTCGAACGGCTCTACCTCCGGAGGGCTCAACCCTTCTGGGTGGTCGGAGGGGCAGACTAAGGTCAACGGAAAGTAACGCCCGATCCCGTCCGCCGACGGCATGAAGGCCCCGAGCACGGGGCTGCCCGTGAGACCGGCCCCGAGCCAGAACCGCCAGATCGGCGCCCGCAGGTAGGTGCTCGTCCAGGCGCCGCCGAGAGCCAGCCGGCTCGCCGTAATGCCGCCCTGAATCCACGGCTCCCAGACGGCCAATACAGCGCGCGGCACCGCGAGGGCGATGAAGTCGCGTTTGGCGGGAAGCTTGCCGAACAGGCCGCAGGGCATGTCAGATTCCTGCCGGACAGCGGAACTCGCGCAGGGCCGGCAGCGCGAGGGGGTTCTGAAGCGTGTTGACGCCGAACTTGTACGAGACCTGACGCGACCCCGCGTTCAGGGTCGCGACCACGGCATCCCCCTGTTTGAGCATGGATCCCGTATCGAGAAGGCGGAAGAGGGACCACGGCCCGGACTTCTCCACGACGGTGCCCGACCCGCTCGACGTTCCGAAGAAGCTCGGGGCGCCCTCGATTTGCAGGACCGTGCGCTCCGGCACCGCGGGGCCGGGCCAATGGATCGACGCGGGCGTCGCCACGCCGCCCTGCATGACGACGATGCTTCCATTGACGTCGAGTTTCGCTTGCCCGGCATCGCCCGTGAGCGTCAGTGGCGTCACGGAGAAGGTGACCGCCGGCATCGTCCCGCCGGTGGAGAAGAAGGCCTCACGGATCTCGGCGGCCCGCTGGAACTCCCGCAAGGTCAAAGCGGACATTCCGCGGGCCATGGTGTCGTCGCTGCGCCATCCCCATTGCGGACGCGACCGGTCGACCCGGCTGGCGAGGTTCTGCGCGAAGAACTTGTCGAAGGCGCCGTTGGGGCCAAACAGCTTGGCGAAATCGGCCAATGGCACGTCGCGGTCGCTGCCCGGGACGAAGGGATAGCGGTTCGCCGCGATCTGATTGCAGTCGCGGATCACCTCGTCGGATAGGGCCTTGGCGACCCGTGCCAGCGCCTCGCCCGTCGCGCTGCCCTCGAACTCGTTGGCGATCTGGCGGATCATCGCCTCGAAGGGCGTGGGGAACCGGGCGGCGAGCGCCCGCAAGGACGCAGTCTGCGTCACGAGGGTGTTGTTGGCCACCGCTGCCTGGTTCGGGTTCGTTGCTTCCAACGCCGCGTTCTTGATCTCGTTGAGGACGGCTATGAGGGTGTCGAGGGTCCGCCGGCCGGCCTCGCCCTCGCTCAGGACTTGGAACGGACGGAAGGCCACCTCGATGCCAGCGCCCGGCGCTTGGTTTGCCGGGGCGTTGAAGCGGTCGGAGGAGGCCATACCGGCTGCGGAGAGCGCGGAACCCGCGGCGGGACCGAGGCGCTGCTCGGCGGCCTTGACCACCGCGCCGGCCGCCGCCTTCAACCGGTCCGTCGGGCGCGCGGGCCGCTCCCGCGTCAGCCGCGTCTCCTCGCGGATCGATTCGAGGATCTGCCGCAGGGGCGAGGTCGGCGCCGCGATCGCCTGCAGGGCGAGGTAGCGCGGCTTGTCGGTGGTGAGGGACCGCAGTTTCAGCCGCTTGAGGGTCCCGGTCCAGTTCTGCAGAAAGTCCCGCCCGTAAAGCTTCAGCAGGTCGGGGAAGAGCGAGCCGTACTGACTGCTCACCGCCTGCTGCTCGCCGGCCGGGCCGAGCACCCAGCGGTCGCGCTCGGCGATGTCCTGCGCCTCCCCGAACCGGTCGAGGAAGGCCTCTTGGAACCCGTCGTAGGTGAAGAAGAACGGGACCCGGACGCTGTCGAGATCGCCCCCGCTAGCGGCCTCGAAGACGAGGCCGGCATCCGGCCCCGCGGCCCGCGGTACGGTCCAGTCGCGGGCCATGGCGGTCCGCGCCTCGGATTTCAGAAGCTCGTAGGTCCGCTCGGCGATGCCGAGGCGGGCGAGGGTGCGCTGGCAATCCTCAACGAGGGACTGGTTCACGGAGACGAGGGGCTGGCTCCCGTCGTCGAGGTCGAGCATCGCCGCGAGGTGATCCTCCAAGAGCTGTCGCCCACGAGCGAAGCCCACGCCGGGATACAGGTTCTCCGCCCAGTCCCGCCTGAACCAGCCGATGACGAGCTTGCGGTCGAGCGGCGCCTCGGTGCGGCCGCCGAGCATCAGGTAGACTTTCAGCGCCTCGTAGATGAATCCGGGGTTGGAGCGGTTGGCCTCAAGCTGTTCCTCCAGGCGGAAGATCAGGCGGGGGCGGAACATGCGCTCCAGGGCCGCGCGGTAGCTCGTCTCCGACGCCGAGCGCAGACGCGGCCTCTGGCTCAGGCCGAAGCTCGCCAGGATCGGGTCGCCCTCGTCCCGGCTCGCGTAGCCCGTCGGCAGGTACCGCAGGGCGTTGAGGAGAGGCAGAACCTTCGAGAAGTTGCGGTCCGCCACCACGGGCTCACGCAGGACCTCGGCGGCGTCGGTGCGGTACTTGCCCATAAGGCTGTTCGTGAAGGCGACGAGTTGGCTGTTGCGCAGGAAGCTCGTCCACCAGAGGCCGACCAGCAGGGTGGCGACGAGGGCGAGCCCGGCATATGTGGCCATGCGCAGGATGTTCGCCCGCCGGAGTGCCGACCGGTTGACGGAGACCCACCCCGCCTCGCCGATCACGACCTTGCGGAGGAGATCCGTGAGAAAGTAGCTCCGGCCCCGGCCTGAATAGGCCGCGTTGGCGACGTTTTGCGACCCGAAACTGCGGGAGAGGGCGCCGATCAGTTGATCGATCGGCGTGCCCTCCTGCGTGCCCGAGGTGAAGTAGAACCCACGCAGCGTCGCGTTCACGGTGAACCGGCTTGGCTCGAACACCTTCCCGAGGAAGTCGACCACGCGCCCCCGGATAGCCGCGATCTGACTCGGGAAGCCGAACAGGACGACCCGGGCCGCCGGCGCCATCTCGTCCTGCAGGCGGTCCGGCACCCACTCGTTGAGACGCTCGACCAGCGCGTCGAACTCGGCCGGCACTTCGGAGACCATGTTGCGGGTCTTCTCCGCAGTCTGGAACGAGTGGCCCCAGACCATCTGGCGCTCGGTCTCGGTGAGTTGGCCGAAGAACTCCGTAAACCCCGCGATCAGGTCCGCTTTGGTGAACACCACGTAGACGGGGAAGTCGACCTTGAGGCGTTCGTGCAATTCGCCGAGGCGCGCGCGGACGACCGTGGCGTGGGCCTCGACACCCTCCGGGCCGCCGGTGAGCAGATCCTCCAGACTGATCGCCACCAGCACGCCATTGATCGGCTGCCGGGGCCGGGTGCGGTGGAGCAGGTCCAGGAAGGACAGCCAGCTCGCCCGGTCGGCTTTCGCCGTGGTGTCCTGGGTGGTGTACCGACCCGCCGTGTCGATCAGGACGGCGTCCTCTGTGAACCACCATTCGCAGTAGCGCGTGCCTCCCAGACCCGCCACGGCTTCGGGTGTACGCCCCTTAGCGAGGGGGAACTTAAGGCCGGAATGGACCAGCGCCGTGGTCTTGCCGGCGCCTGGCGGGCCGATGATGATGTACCAGGGCAGATCATACAGGCTGCCGCCCCGCCCGCCCCGCGCCTTCTTCAGGGCTGCCAAGGCGTCGTTCATCCGCTCTCGGAGGACCGCCCCGTCCCCGGTTTCCTCGGCGCTGCCGGCGATCTCCGTCTGAAGCGCCCGCGTGGCCTTCCCGCGCTTGTAGAGGTCCCATCCGATCGCGCCGGTCGCGCCTAGGCCCATGACGGCGCACAGCAGGCCTCGCACCCAAATCGATTCGAGCGGCCGCACTTCGGCGACTGCAACGAGCGGCCCCACCCACCAGATCAGGATCGATAGGCACAGGGCACCGACCGCGAGCGCGGCGTACCGCATCAAGGCCCGGAGCGTCATGTCCGCCGCATCCAGGCACTCGCCGCCTGGCCGACCGTTCCCGGAGCGGTCTCCCCGGACCTCCAGCCGCTTCGGGCAAAGCTTGGCACGACGGTCTCCTCAGTTCTCGCGGGGGACGACGATGTCGACGCGCCGGTTACGAGCCCTGCCCTCCTGCGTCTTGTTGCTGGCGAGCGGGACATCGGCTCCCTTGCCTTCGATCGTGACGCGGTCCGGCTTCGACAGGCCGGTGCGGAGGATGTCTGCGACCGCCTTCGCCCGGGCCTCAGACAGGACGAAGTTCGAGGGAAAGCGAACCGTCTTAATCGGGATCGCATCGGTATGGCCAACCACCTTGATCGATCCCGCGCTTTTCTCAAGCAGCCCTGCCAACCTCTGGAGCAGGCCGGTGAAAGTGGGCTTCACGGCGGCGTCGGCTGGCAGGAACAACGCCGCGGCGAGGCGCAGCACGACCTGGTTGCCGGATTCGATGACGGTGAGCGCGCTGTCGTTGATCTCGGCCTTCAAGGCGTCCTGAAGCCGGCCGGCTTGGCTTTGTGGCGGCGGCGGCGGCGGGGGAGGGGGCGGCGAATAGACCCGGCGCTGAATGCTGACCTCGGTCATCGGGTGGAGTTGAGCCAGCTCCGTCGCGGTCGCCTCGGCGTTGCCGATCAGAAGGGCTCGCAGAAGCAGGAACAGACCGAGCAGGATGGCTCCGATGGCGGCCGCCACCGTCCAGACCGGGATCTCGAAGCGCAGGGCTTCCGGCGCGATCGCCTGGCCCTGCCAATGGGGGGAAACCTCCCGGCTCGCTCCGCGGGTACGGCGGAGAAGCTCATACAGGTTGCGCTGGATCTGCTGAAGAGTCGCCGCTCCGCCGGCGCTGGTCCGATGAATGCCCTGGAAGCCGATGCTGAGACAGGCGTGGATCAACTCAAGTAGGAAGTAGTTTCCACCCGGATCAAGCTTGGCTTTATCGAGCTCGTCAAAGAACCGCACCCCCCCGGACCGCTCGCCGAAAAACCGGCTCAACATGCTGTACTGAGCCCAGACGTGGCGCTCATCGGTCGGGATATTCTGAACGATGTCGTCAGCGGTTGCGCAGACGACATACTTTGCAGCCCGGACCTGCTCCGACGAGGCACCAGCGGCACGGGTGTCCCGTTCCAAATCCTCGATGCTAGCGGCGACCTGTTCCATCAGGTTCGAGAACGAGGCAGTGGCGAGTTGCACCCGCAGCCGGCCGAGCAGCAGTAGTAGGGGCGTCGATGCCCGCAGAAACGGATTGGCATTCGGGGCCACCACGACGTCGCGTTTCAACACGAGCGCGCGACCGTCGTCCGGAGCCCGCCGGTTGCCCCCTGGGGCTGGCGTGGCCCAGTCGTCCTGGATGTCCGGGGCGGGCGCCGGGCGGGGCGGGGA
>NZ_CEEDEA010000047.1:0-8061 GCF_979253755.1 Methylobacterium sp. AC315 | reverse complement strand
CCCGTGACCCCCACGGCACCGCTTCGATCCCGCCCCGGCGGGACACGATGGCGCGCGCCCTGATGGCCCCCGTCCCGACCCAGAGCCCGAACCGGCCCGCCGCGGCAACGACCGCATCCCCCGGAGGAAGCCCATGCAGACCGCCGCAACCTTCGCATCCGATCCCCCCGCTCACGCCAAGCCCACGGGCCGGCAAACGGCGACGGCCGCCATGGCCTCGCTGTTCGGCTGGGGGCTCGATCTCTTCGACCTGTTCATCCTGCTCTACGTGGCACCCGTCGTCGGCGCCCTGTTCTTTCCGGCCGACAAGCCGATGCTGTCGCTGGCGGGAGCCTATGCCTCCTTCGCGGTCACGCTGCTGATCCGGCCCCTCGGCTCGGCCCTGTTCGGCTCCTATGCGGACCGGTTCGGCCGGCGCCGCGCGCTCATGGTGGCGGTGACCGGGGTCGGCCTGTCGACGGCGGTCTTCGGCCTCCTGCCGACGGTCGGCCAGATCGGATGGCTCGCCACCGCGATCTTCCTGATCTTCCGCCTCGTCCAGGGCATCTTCGTCGGCGGCGTGGTCGCGGCGTCTCACACGATCGGGACGGAATCCGTCCCGGAGCGGTGGCGGGGGCTGATGTCCGGGGCGGTCGGCGGGGGCGGCTCGGCCATCGGCGGCCTGCTTGCCTCCCTGGTCTTCTACGTCGTCTCGCTCATGGCGCCGGGAGAAGCCTTCACCGAGTGGGGCTGGCGGCTGATGTTCTTCTCGGGTCTCCTGACCTCGGTGATCGGCCTGATCCTCTTCCGCAATCTTGAGGAATCCCCGATCTTCAAGGACCTCCAGGCCCGGAAGGCGGCGCTCCGGGCAGGCGCTCCGGCGGAGGCCTCGCCGATCCGCTCCCTGTTCTCACCGTCCAACCGGGGAAGCTTCGCGGTCGCGACACTCATCTCTTTCGGCGGCGGCGCGGCCTACTACCTCACGTCCGGCTACCTGCCGACCCTCCTCAAGCTCGTGAACGGCGTGCCGAACGCCACCGCCTCGATGATCCTGATCGGCGCAAACGTCGCGGCGGCGATCGGCGCCTGCGGCATGGGCGAACTGAGCCAACATATCGGGCGCAGACGGTCGTTCCTCGTCATGGGCGTCATCCGCCTGCTCGCTTTTCCCGCCCTGTTCCTGACCATGGCGAACACGACGAGCCTCGTTGGGGTCGCGGCCTGCGCCTTCTTGCTGGCGCTCATCGCCAACGCCAGCTACGGGCCGCTGCTGATCTTCCTCAACGAAAAGTTCCCGACGGCGGTGCGGGCCACGGGGACGGGCCTGACCTGGAACATCGGTTTCGCGCTGGGCGGCATGCTGCCGACGCTCGTCTCCCTCGTCGCCGACGGGCCGACGCAGATTCCGATGGTGCTGGCCGTCGTCATGACCGGCGTCACCCTGGTCTATCTCGTCGGGGCCTTCCTGACCGACGAGACGCAGGGCAATCTCGACCGGGCCTGACGATCCGGTTCTGCGCGGGCGGAGGCCTCCCATGACGAGTGATCCCCTCTGGACCTTCGCCTGCGCGTTCTACGGCCGGCCCGGCGTCGCCGCGGCCTGCCTCGCGCTCCAGGACGAGGGCGGCGCCGATGTGCCCCTGCTCCTGTACCTGATCTGGTGCAGGAGGACCGGACGAAGGCTGGACGCCTCGGCGCTCGCCGGAGCGGAAGCCCGGATCGGCCCCTGGCGCGGGCAGGTGATCAGTCCCCTGCGGGCGATCCGCCGGGCGATGCGATCGAACATCCTTTCGGGCCAGGGGACGGAGGCGCTCCGGGAGCGGATCAAGCTCGCGGAGATCGAGGCGGAGCGCCTCGCCCTCGCGGCTCTCTTCGAGGCCGCGCCGGTCCCGGATATGCCGGCGAGTTCGGGCGGCGAGGCGCTGGCCCTCTATGCCGCCCATATCGGCCGGACCTGGCCGGAGGCACCGCTGCGGGTTCTCGCGACGGCCCTGGAGGGCTGAGCGCCGGTCAGCCTTCTCCGCTTCGCCAACGCCGGACGCCGGGTGCGTCGATGTCGAACAGGTCGAGAACCCGCCCGATCGTATGGTCCACCATGTCGGCGAGGCTCTCCGGACGCGCGTAGAAGGCCGGAACCGGCGGGGCGATGATCGCCCCCATTTCCGAGAGCGCCGTCATGGTGCGGAGGTGGCCGGTGTGGAGGGGGGTCTCCCGCACCATCAGGACGAGGCGGCGGCGCTCCTTCAGGGTCACGTCGGCGGCCCGCGTCAGCAGGCCGGATGTGACGCCGGTCGCGATCTCGGCCTGGCTTCGCATGGAGCAGGGCGCCACGACCATGCCGCGGGTCCGGAAGGATCCGGAGGCGATCGAGGCGCCGATATCCCCCTGGGCGTAAGTCTTGGCGGCCAGGGCGCGGACGTCGGCGACCTTGAGGTCGGTCTCATGGGCCAGCGTCACCTCGGCCGAGCGCGACATCACGAGATGGGCCGGGATCGCGAGGTTGCGCAGGATTTCCAGGAGACGGATCCCATAGATCACCCCCGAAGCACCCGAGATGCCGACCACGAGGGGCAGCGGTGTCATCGTTCCTCCCGGCCGCAACGGGCGCGGCGACGTTGCCGGTGACAGTATCGGGGTGTGCTCGCCCGTGTCGAATAACGTCGGCTGATCGCTGCCATCAGTCCGGGAGGCTCAACCGGTGATGATATGGGCCTGGAGTGCGGCCGCCGCCGCTTTCAACTCCTCCTCAAGGATGCCGATGAGGAGCTGCGCCGCGTGGCTGAGCGGTTTCTGCGGGTGGTGAATGATCACCAATTCGCGGGCGATGCGCGGCGCGACGATGCGGTAGGCCTTGAGGGACCCGTCGGCGAGCTGTCGGCTGACGGCGATGCTCGGCAGCACAGTGAAACGCGTCGAGCGCGCCACGAAGTCCGCGATCGCGGGGGGCAGGTCGAGTTCGAGCTTCGGGCACAGGGTCACGTCCGCGGCGGCGACACGGCGGTCGAGTTCGACGCGCAGGCCGTGGCGAGTCGACGGCAGGATCAGGTCGAGGGCGGCGAGGTCCGCCATCCGCAGGGGCAGGGGCACGGGCAACGGTGTGTCGCGCCCGCCGACCACGACCATTTCCTCGTCGAGGAGGGGTGCCATGACGAGGCCGAGGCGTCGGGCCGGCCGGTTGATTACCGCGAGGTCGAGGGCGCCGCCGCCGACGCCCTCGATGAAGGTGCTGCTGTAGCCATCGGCCAGCGACAGTTCGACCTCTGGGTAGGCCGCCGCGAAGCGAGCGAGGACGCTGGGGATCACGCTCATCGACAGGGACGACAGGATGCCCGCCGTGACGCGGCCCGACACGGTTTGGGACAGGCGCGCCATGGCCGCCCGGGCTTCGGCGACATCCCGCTGGATCGGGTGGACCAGCCGGTGCAGCGTCCGGCCGGCGGCTGTCGGCACCATGGCCTTCGGCTGTCGGTCGAACAGGCGCTGGCCGAGCTCCCGTTCCAGCTTGGCAATCTGCATGCTGAGCGCGGGCTGGACGACGTTCATCCGCTGCGCGGCGCGGGTGACGCTGCCCTCCTCGAACAAGGCGACGAAGTAGGAGATCTGACGGAGATCCATACACGGGACCCGGGCGACACGAGCAACGCGCCAGAGGACCATGTGCGGGCCGGTCGGCGCAATTCAAACCGGCTGATGGGCGGCATCACCAATCGTTATTTTTCCCGCCTGCGGGAAGAGCTTAACGCTTCCTCCCCTGGCAAGCTTGGTTCAGATGACCCCGCCGTGAGGACAGCATGAACGCGCCCACTCCCGTTCGTTCCCTCCGCGACTGGCTCGATCGGCTGTCCGGGGATGGGCGCCTCGCCATCGCGCGGCCGGGAATCGGCTTGCGCCACGAGGCGGCGGCGGTGGCGAACCGCCTCGACGGCCGGCAGGCCAGCCTGTTTCCGCAGCCCGGGGGGCATCCGGGCACCATCGTCTCGGGCCTCGTGTCGAGCCGGGCCTGGATGGCGGAAGCCCTCGGCACCACGCAGGATCGCCTCGTCGCCCATTTCCAGCAGGCCGCCGCCCAGCCGCTCCCCTGGCACGAACGCAACTCCGCCCCCGCGCAGGAGGTCGTCCACCGGGAGGGACTCGACATCCTGAAGCTCCTGCCTGTGCCCACTTTGAACGAGCACGACAGCGGACCCTACATCTCGGCGGGCCTGATGATCTCCCGGGACCCGGAGACCGGCCTGCAGAACGTCGCCATCCTGCGCTGCCAGATCAGCGGTCCGGACAGGATCGGCGTGCTGGTCCTGCCCCGGCATACCGACAATTTCTACCGCAAGGCCGAGGCCCAGGGCCGGGGCCTCGAAGTCGCCCTCGTGGTCGGCGTCGATCCCGCCTGCCTCCTCGCATCCCAGGCCATCGTGCCCCTCGGCCACGACGAGTTGGAGATCGCCGGGGCGCTCACCGGCCAACCCCTCGACGTGGTCAAGTGCCTGACAAACGGCGTGCGCGTTCCGGCGAACGCAGAGATCGTGATCGAGGGCCACCTCCTGCCCGAAATCCGCGAGCCCGAAGGGCCGTTCGGGGAGTTCCCACAATATTACGGGGAGCGGGCCAAGCGGCACGTCATGCAGGTCGATGCGGTGACGCACCGGCGCGACTCGATCTTCCACATGATCGTCGGGGGCGGTCTGGAGCATCTGTTGCTGGGGGCGATCCCCCGCGAGGCCACGATCCTCGCGACACTCCAGCGCAGCTTCCCCGGTGTCGAGGACGTGCATCTGTCCCTGGGGGGAGTCGGCCGTTACCACCTCTACGTCCGCCTGCGGAAGACGCAGGAGGGCGAGGCCAAGAACGTGCTGCTCGGGGCCTTCGCCGCCCACTACGACATCAAGCACGCCGTCGTGGTCGATACGGATGTCGACATTCACGCCCCGCAGGAAGTCGAATGGGCGGTCTCGACGCGGTTCCAGGCTGACCGCGACCTCGTCGTCATCCCTCACGCCCAGGGCTCGAAGCTCGATCCCTCGGGCCGCGAGGGGGTCGGCGCAAAGATGGGTCTCGACGCGACCGTTCCGCTCGACGCGCCCCCCATGAAATTCAAGCGCATCCGTGTTCCCGGCGAGGCCGAGGTTGATCTCGACGCGGTGCTCGCGTCCGGCGCCGACTGGCGCGCGGCGATCGGCTGATCCCGTGAACGCCTTGCCCGAAACGATCGACGTGTTGATCGTCGGCGGGGGCTCTGCCGGCTGCGTGATGGCCCACCGGCTCTCCGCCGACCCGCGGCGCCGGGTGCTCCTCGTCGAAGCCGGCATCGATACACCGCCGGGCCGGGTGCCGGCGGAGATCCTCGACAGCTATCCGATGCCGCTGTTCCATGGCGACACCTACATCTGGCCGGGGCTCGACGCGGCGGTCACCCGCGACTCCCGCGGTCGCATGCGGCGGCGGGCCTACGAGCAGGGCCGGGTGATGGGCGGCTCGTCCAGCATCAACGTCCAGGCGGCCAACCGCGGGCTGCCCCGCGATTACGAGGCCTGGGCCGCGCTCGGCGCCGAGGGCTGGGCCTGGGACGACGTACTGCCGTATTTCCGCAGGCTCGAGACCGACCTCGATTGCGGCGGTCCGCTGCACGGCCATGATGGGCCGCTCCCGATCCGGCGCATCCTGGAGCCCGCATGGCCCCCCTTCGCCCATGCGGTCGCCCGCGCCTTCGACGCGACCGGCCTGCCCCGGCGCGTCGATCAAAACGGCGAGTTCGAGGACGGGATCTTCCCGCCGGCCTTCTCCAACCGGGACGACGCGCGGGTCTCGGCCGCCGCCGCGTATCTGGACGTGGGGACGCGGGCCCGGCCCAATCTCACCATCGCCGCTGGCCTCGAGGTCCGTTCGCTGGTGATGGACGGGCGCTGCGCGACCGGGGCCGTGCTGCGGCGGGGCGACGGATCCGAGCAGCAAGTGGGCGCCGCCTCCGTCGTCCTGTGCGCCGGCGCTCTTCAATCGCCGGTGCTGCTCCTGCGTGCCGGGATCGGCCCGGGCGATGCGCTCTCCGCCTGCGGGATACCCGTCCGGCTGGATCGTTCGGGCGTCGGCGAGAACCTGCGGGACCATCCCGCTTTGACGATGGCCCAGGTTCTTCCCCGCTCGCTCCGGCTGCCCGGGACCTTCCGGCGCGCGAGCTTGCTGGCCCTGCGCTATACGTCCGGCCATCCCGGAGGCTGCGCCTCCGATATGTATCTCACCGCCTCCGCCCGTGCCGGCTGGCACGCCCTCGGCGGACGCCTCGCGCTCTACTTCCTCTGGGTGAACCAGCCGCACTCGGTCGGGCGCCTGCGTCTCGATCCGGCGAACCCGTCCAGCCCGCCCGACATCGACCTCGGCCTGCTCTCGGATCGCCGCGATCTCGAACGCCTCGCCTCGGGGATTCGGCTGCTCAGCGACCTCGTGGTCTCGCCCACGCTGAACCCCCGCTCAGACGACCTCTTCCCCGCGAACTATTCGCCGTTGATCCGCCGGTTGAGCGCCGTCTCCCCTCGCAACCGGCGGCTCACCGGCCTCCTCGCCCCCGTATTCGATGCACCGGCCATGCTGCGCGCCCCGCTGCTGCGCGCCGTCCTAGGCGGCCACGCTTGGGCGACAGTGCTCCAAGACGATGGCGCTCTCGACGACTTTGTCCGGGACAACGTCTTCGGGGTCTGGCATGCGAGCGGTACGTGCCGCATGGGCCGGGCCGACGATCCCGGCGCGGTGGTTGATCCGGGGGGGCGCGTCATCGGAACCGAGAACCTGTTCGTCGCTGACGCATCGGTGATGCCCCGCCTTCCTAGCGCAAACACGAACGTCCCGACCTTGATGATTGCGGAAAAGATCGCGGAGAGGATGATGGTGGAGATGGGATGATCCCCCTCGACACATTCGGCACCTTTGCGGTGGCCGACCTACGGCTGGAATACCGTTTCGTCGGTCCGCAGCCGGAATTTGCGCCGACGCTGGTGTTGCTTCATGAGGGTCTAGGTTCTGCCACGCAGTGGGGCCCGCTGCCGGAAATTCTGGTCGAGACGACCGGATGCGGTGTCCTGGCCTTCTCGCGGCAGGGTTATGGGGCCTCGAGTCCGGTGCTTCTGCCCCGCCGGGCCGACTTTCTCGAACAGGAAGCCTGCACCATACTTCCCCAGGTCTTCGACCTTGCGGGACTGCGAAGCGGCCTGCTGATCGGCCATTCCGATGGCGCCTCGATCGCGGCCCTCGCGTTGGCGGAGGGCAACACCCGCGTGCGGGGCGGCGTCCTCATCGCGCCCCATTTCTTCGTCGAGGAGGCGACGCTGGCCGGGGCCCGACGGGCCCGGGACGCCTACGACAAGGGCGATCTGAAGGTCCGTCTCGGCCGTCGGCATACCGATGTCGAGGGCGCCTTTCGGGGCTGGAACGACGCTTGGTTGGATCCGGCTCGGCGCGGATGGACAATCGAGACAGCCCTCACGCGATGGACCGTCCCGGCACTCATCATCCAGGGAACGACGGATGCTTACGGAACCAAGGCTCAGATTGCTGCCGCTCGCAGATTTTGCCCCGCCGGTCTGCTGACTGTTTATGAGATGCCGAATGTTGGGCATCACCCACATCGCGAAGCGTTGGCAGAAACCGCCGACGTCATCGCCCGCTTCGTCACCCATGTCTTGAGCAGAGATTAAGTCTTCACAAGACAAGGTCTGATTGGCCTTGACACACACTGTCGCGAGGCCGGGTGCCGGCCCCTTTCCCGTGGGGAGGGGCAGGAGGCCGTGTCAGGTTCGTCGACAGGGTTATTTGGAATCACCTGCCTCCCAGGCCTCACCCAGATCGAGCTTTCCGGATCCGGGCGAGGACAAAGCCCAGCCGTGGTACTGGGCCCGTTCGCCCACGTTGCCACCCGACAGCTTTCAGCGAATGCGCGTCCTCGACGGTATGACCGGATTGGATCGGGTAAGACGCTGTCCGTTTTTCCAGCAAGCCCCCTCCAGAGTGTGTTTCGGCGTGCAACCTTGGTTCTTCCGCACTTTCGGTGCTGAGCGGTGGTTTGGACGTTGATTCGCATGTTGGCCCGAGGGCAGTGCG
>NZ_CEEDEA010000046.1:0-8163 GCF_979253755.1 Methylobacterium sp. AC315 | reverse complement strand
CGTTGGGCCATCGGTTCCGTCCTCTGTCGGCTCAAAAGCCATACTTCAGGGCGGACCACTTCAAAGGGGGACGATCACTGGCGGGGGAGGTCATCGATCTCACTGGCCGCAACCGCATCCGCCACGTGGTGCAGAACCACGGGCGGCAAATGGCGAAGGCGGAGTAGGGCTTCGACGCCTGGCGTCTAAATCAAGGCTGACTAGCTTCTGAAGAGGCCGGCGTGGACTGGGGAGAGCGATCGCAGAATGTTCTATGAGCAATGGGCTCTGGAAACATTGGACGGCAGGCGCGGTGATCTAGTCCGTAGCGATCATTTGTGCTTATGGACATATTTTTAGGCAACTGAATTTCCGATTTCTGAGCAACAATAGGGCTTAATGGCGTATTGAGCCAATTTGTAAATGCTGCCAGTGATCTTCCTAAAGCAATTGCCGCAACGCCAAGCGCGAGGAGGCGGATCGATTTCCAGAACGATCCACCTTCAATCCAATACCTGCCGGCTTTTCGGAGGGGCATTTCAAGCTCGATCGCACGCAGTTAGGATAACTGGAGGATGCGGTGGAATAGCGTATTTAGCAACATGCCGCTTTCTGCTGAGTACGCCGAGAACTGAGCCATGCAGCCGACGAGTAGCGATGGATGCCGACAAGGGCAGGCACCCGCAACAAAATCGAATTTTTATATGCGATGGAGCAACACCGCTTTCTTGACAGTCTCTACACAAACAGGGCTGATAGGCGATCAGATTACTATCAATGCGGAAACATTTTGCCTTCGATACGGAGTTTGAATTGCGAAAAATTGATTTACCGAAAATGCTTATAGCATCAATTGTGATTGTCTCGTCCATAACAGCAGCGCAAGCTTGTAGTCCGCGAATAGTATCCAAAGAAGAATTTGTCGAAGAACGATACAAATTCGCCGGTTCACTTCAGGGGAGTATTATTAAAATTAAATATTTCAGCGAATACAATAGGGCTCGCGTCGAGGTATCCGAAAACTTCGGCAATCAAATTGGGAAAGAAATTTATATAAAAGAACATAAATCACCAAACTCAGAAAACCCATGTCCTTGTTCTACTGGTTTTCTTGAGCGCGCCAGAAATAGCAAACTCAAATTCGAATTCCATTTCTCATCGAGCGAGTCTGAGTACACAATCTGCTCAATATTTGGATTGATTGAAGAAGCTTCCTCTCTCCCGAATTTGCCGCAACCAAAGCCGCCGCCAGACCTCAAGCAGGTGTCTGACCTAGTGAGGATAATGAATGAACAGCCTTGCCAAATTCTGCGTAAAGATAATTTTAAAAGAGAATTCCATTTTCGCGCCGTCTCAAATTCGATAAATGAATTAAAAAAATTCGATGATTACTTTATTTTTAACACAAATCGAGAAGCTTCTATTTCGTTGTCATTGCTACATAATACTCAATGCGGGCTTGTAAAGCTGCTGAAGGATTTAACATCAGACATGTATGGGCTTGAAATTCGAAACTCTAATTTTACAATTCGAGACGATGCGATCGAACTTAAATTTGAGAGTCCGACGGTTGAGCCTTGGAGTATCTTTTTTTACTATCTAATGGCGAAGTAATTTATGAAGTTTCGGTCAATCCATCAGAGATAAATAGCGGTAAGCGCAAAATCGATGTCAGTTCGATACTAGATTTACTGTCTGACAAAGGATTAGTAGTGATTGGCGTGGACGGGATTAGACCTGATAGATTCGCTGAGCTTCAAAGAATTAAGAGTTATGAAGGAATTATTAAAGAAGTGCCAGCGGCATTAAGTGGCTTCGCAGTTACAATTCAGGTTTTCAATCGTCAGTAAAAATGCGAGGCAGTTTGATGCGGCCATTCTGCCGATGCTTCGAAGGTCAGGAAGCCATGAACAACCAACCTCTGGCTTTGAAATCCAACAGCGCAGCCTGAAACTTGCACCGCTCCGCCTTCAGCGCTTTTCCACGAGGCGGGGATGGAGTGGTGGGCCCGGCAGGACTCGAACCTGCAACCAGACCGTTATGAGCGGTCAGCTCTAACCATTGAGCTACAGGCCCTGCGCCCGCATAGCCATCGCTGGCCCGCAGGCGCAATTCGCGTGTCATTGGTAGGAGACGGGGCGAGCGGCCTTACTCAGCCGCCTCCGCCTTATCGCCGTCCTCTTGGTCGTCCGTAACCGATCGGCTGGCATCACGCCCGGTTTGAGCGCGGCGTGCTAATCTGCTCAGATGGCGGTCGACGAGGAGCGCATCGACGAGGCGGTACTCCCCCTTCTGTGGCTGACGCTCCACGACGGGCGTCGGGCCTGGATGGGCTTTGATTGGGCTGCGCTTGGCCGTCTCCATGCCAAGGGGCTCATCGCCGATCCGGTCGGACGCGCCAAGTCGGTGGTGCTGACCGACGAGGGATTGCGCCAGTCCGAGGCGCTGTTCCGGACCCTGTTCACACGGCCCGACTGACGCGCCAGAGCCGGAGCGCCCTCAGGCGACCGCTTGGAGCGTGGGTGTGCTCGGGTAGGCCCAGGGCAGAAGCTCGTCGAGGCGCCGCTGCGGATGCCCCTCGACGATGCGGGTGATGACGTCAGTGAGGTAGGCCTGCGGCTCGACGCCGATGAGCTTACAGGTCTCGACCAACGAGGCGATCGCCGCCCAGTGCTCGCCGCCGCCGTCCGAACCAGCAAACAAGGCATTCTTCCGATTCAAAGTCAGAGGCCGGATCGCGCGCTCGACGGTGTTGGAGTCGATCTCCACGCGCCCGTCATCGAGGAACAGGCTCAGCCCCGCCCAGCGGCTCAGGGCGTAGCGGATCGCATCCGCCAGGTTGCTCTTGCGGCTCAAGAGGCCGAGCTTCTCCCGCAACCACGCCTCCAGCGCCTCGACCACCGGCCGGCTTCGCTCGTGACGGGCCGCCCGTCGCTCCTCGGCCGGACGCCCGCGGATCTCGGCCTCGATCCGGTAGAGCACGGCGATGCGGGCGAGCGTCTCCGTCGCGATCGGCGTATTCATCCGGCGTGGGCCGCGGGGGTCCTATTTCGGCGCGCTGCGGTGGACTTCGATGAGGTTACGGAGACTTTCGATACCAAAGTCTGAGAAGGCCATGGTTCCGTCAGGGTACTGCGGATCGTAGACCCAGATCAGCCCGTCTTCGGGCTCCAGATCGGTAGCGGTAATTACCCACCCCCTTGCGCGGGTTGGGTTTCGCTGATTCCCTCGTGGGATGGTTCGTACCGATCTTGAGCGGCTGAGCCGCGAGGAGTTGATCGAACTGGTGCTGCGGCTGCAGCGTCCGGACAAAACCTCGCGCACCTCCTCGAAGCCGCCAGCGACTGACCGCAAGGAGCGGCGGGAGCAATCCAAACCCGGCGGGGCCAAGCCCGGGCACGAAGGCCATAGCCGGGCGATCAGCGACGATCCCGACGCGGTCGTCGAGCATCGTCCCGACCGCTGCTTGTGCTGCAGTGGCGCCCTGCACGGGGCCCTCCCTGCCGAGATCGTGAGTGTCTCCGAGCGGATCGAGTTGCCGGAGGTGGCGCCGATCATCACTCACCATCGGCGACTGGTCGTGCAGTGCCCGACCTGCGGGACGCGGGTGGTCGCGCCGGTGCCGGAGGCGGCGCGTGGCACGCCGTTCGGCCCGCGGCTGCATGCGGTGGCGACGTATCTCAAGACCTTTCAGGCGCTGTCCTACGAGCGGTTGCAGGCGGCCTTGTCGAACCTGTTCGGTCTCACCCTCAGCCAGGGCGGGCTGATGAACCTGCTTCAGCGCGCGCAAAGGCGCTTCCGCTCCGGTCGCGAGGCCGCCGTGTCCGCCCTGCGCCGGGCCGCAGTGGTCGCCTCTGACGAGACGGGCGTCCGGATCGAGGGCAGCAACGCCTACCACTGGGTGTTCCACGCGGCCGACGCGGTGGTGCACACGGCCTCGCCGACGCGGGGCGCCATCGTGGTGCGGAAGATGATGGACGGCCACCGGCCCGCGGTGTGGATCTCGGATCGCTACACCGCACAGCAGGGCCACGCGGCTGCGCACCAGACTTGCCTCGCCCATCTCGCCCGGGACGTCGCCTATGTCGTCGAGGTGAGCGACGACCCCGTGCCCTGGCGGCTGCAGCTCTGGCTGCACTCCGTGTTCACCCTAGCCGAGCACGTCACCGACTTGGCCACCTCGACGCTGGCCGCCAAGCGCCGGAGCCTGGATCGACAGCTCGGCGCCATCCTCGCCACACCGAGCGGCTGCGACCTGACCCGAGCCCTCCAGGCCAAGATCAGACGGGCTCGCGATCAGCTCTTGGTGTTCCTCGCCCATCCCGGTCCGGTCGAGCCGACCAACAACGGCTCCGAGCGGCTGCTGCGCCCGGCCGTGATCCAGCGGAAGATGACCAACGGCTACCGCGCGATGTGGGCCGCCGAGGGCGAGGCCGACATCCGCACCGTCGTCGATACCGCGCGCCTCGCAGGCCGCAGTCCCTTCGGCACCATTCTCAAGACCATCGGCGCCTGAAACCAGCCATCAATGGCGTGGGTAATTACGATCGGTAGCGATATCGGCGAGCCAGTCCGCATCTTCGCCGAGCTCCCTTGCGACGAGCGCCAAGGTCCTGACGGCATGGACCTTGTTGATGTGCATCGTCAGGCTGCGATTGCCGTGGTCGACGGCGGGGACCAGTTCCACGGCAGCAGGTCGTCGAGTCGATGGATCGGATGCCCGGCGATGCGGGCCAGCACGTCGGCGAGCCAGACCTGTGGGTCGACATCGTTAAGCCTTGCCGTCTGGATCAGCGTCGCCATGGCGGCGGCACGCTCGGCGCCGCGGCTGGAGCCTGCAAACAGCCATGCTTTTCGACCGAGGGCAAAACCTCTGAGCGCCCGCTCGGCGGCATTATTCGTGAGGCAAACCCGCCCGTCGTCGAGGAATGAGGTAAACCTGTCCCAGCGCCTGAGCATATAGTCGATCGGCTTGGCGACGGTCGCCGAGCGCGAGAGCCTGACGCGCTGCTCACCAAGCCAGGTGCGCAGGTCCTCGACGAGCGGGCGGCTCCGCTCCTGTCGGACCTGGCGACGCGCGTCGGCGCTCAGACCGTTGATCTCGCGCTCGATGGCGAAGAGCACGTCGATGCGCGTAACCGCCTCCAGGGCGATCGGTGACACAGGCGCAGCGCCAGGGCTACGCTGCGCGCTCGCGGCGATGTCGGCGAGTTCGAAGAAGCCGCGACGGGCATGGGACCAACACAGCGCCGACGTGACCCGTCCGCTCGGACGCGCGGGATCATAGAGCCCGTTGTAGCCGCCATAGGCGTCGGCCTGGAGGATGCCGGACCACGCCGCGAGGTGCGCGTCCGGATGCTCGTGCCGCCGGTCGCGCGAGGCGAAGTAGAGCGCCGCCGGCGGATCGGCGCCGCCAAAGGGCCTGTCGTCGCGGACATAGGTCCAGATCCGGCCCGTATCGGTTTTGCCTTTGGCCAGGATCGGCACTGTGGTGTCGTCGGCGTGCAGCCTTTCGGCCGTCATCACGTGCCTGGCGATCCGCTCATGCAACGGCGCCAGCGCTGCCGTTGCCGCGCCAACCTGGTCGGCGAGCGTCGAGACGGAGAGTTCGATGCCTTCGCGGCCGTAGCGCTCGCTTTGGCGGTTCAGTGGTTGATGTTGACCGAACTTCTCAAACAGCACCATGGCCAGCAGGTTCGGCCCGACGAAGCCGCGTGGGGTCACATGGAAGGGCGCCGGCGGTTGCGAGATGGCCTCGCACGCGCGGCAGGTGAACTTCTCCCGGACCGTCTGGATCACCTTCCACTGGCGTGGGATCACCTCCAGGGTCTCGGTGACGTCCTCGCCGAGCTTCGACAGCTTCATGGAGCCGCAGCACGGGCACGACGAAGGCGCTGCGATCACGACCCGCTCGCGCGGAAGATGTTCCGGGAACGCCTTGCGTGATGGACGGCGGCGTAGCGCCGGAGCCGGCAACGAGGCCTGCAGCGCCGCAGCCTCTGCCGAGAGTTCGTCCTCCGTAGCCTTGGCCTCCAGCTCCTCAAGCTGCAGTTCCATTTGGTCGATGAGCCGCGCCGTGCGCTCCGATCGCTGGCCGTAGAGCTCGCGCCTGAGCTTCTGGATCATCAGCTTGAGGTGGGCGATCATCGCTTCGGTGGAGGACGCCGCGGCCTTTGCCTTCAGCGCTTCGGCGACGGCGTGGGACGCTGCAGTCTGTGCCTCGATCCTGGCCTGGCGCTCGCTGAGGATCATCGCATGAGCCGCCGCCAGATTGGCGGGAAGCGAGGGCGAAGTCGGCGATGAAGGGGCGGCGCTCACGACGGTGAGGGAATCACATCCTCCTGCAAACGCAAGCAAAAAGGCCTATCCGATCACCGTCGGACGCCAGGTCTCCACCGGATTGCGCCAGTCGATCCCGGAGAGCAGATAACCCATCTGTGCGGGCGTGATCGCGACGACCCCGTCGGCTGGCGAGGGCCATAGGAAGCGGCCCTTCTCAAGCCGTCGCACGTAGAGGCTCGCCGCCTGCCCGTCGTGCCAGATTACCTTCAAGAGATCGCCCCGGCGCCCGCGGAAGCAAAA
The DNA here is from genome assembly GCF_979253755.1 of Methylobacterium sp. AC315. Taxonomy (NCBI): domain Bacteria; kingdom Pseudomonadati; phylum Pseudomonadota; class Alphaproteobacteria; order Hyphomicrobiales; family Methylobacteriaceae; genus Methylobacterium; species Methylobacterium sp. AC315. Next base: position 1,602 of record NZ_CEEDEA010000046.1, on the reverse strand, counting down.
GACGTGGCCGCCGAGCGGATCACGCTTCAACACCTCCTGCGCCAACAGCGCCAGTGAGGCGAACCCCTTCCGCATATCGGTGTGGCCAGTGGCAAGCCAGACCTTCACCCCAAGCGGAACCGGGATCATCGAAAGCCCTCAAGGCCCCGCGCCAACGCAAGCACCGCGTCGACCTCGACGCCGCCTTCGACGATGATCCGGCGCCCGGCGGACAGCACGATCTCAACCCGCGGCGACCGCTCCGGCCGCGATGTCGGATCCCGATCCCTGCTCGTGTCATCCAGCAGCGATGCCGGCACCGGTGCCGACAGCGGTGCCGGACTGGACGGCCCTGGATCCGACGCGACCGCCACAGCCAGGAAAGCGCCACAGGCCGGCCGCGCCTCCAGCCGTTCACGCCAGCGATAGATCTGCTGCGCCTGGATGCCGTGGCGCTTGGCCGTCGCGATCACGTTGCCGCTGGTCACGGACTCCGTCACGACAGCGCGCTTCTCTTGAGGACTCCAGCGGCGGCGCCGGACGTAGGTCGCATCGTCCATCCGAGCATCTCCAGCACCGATGCCAGCACCGATGCCGGATCAGATCACCGAAAAGCTGGACGCCGATAAACCTCCAAACAAGGCGGCCTTCGCCGGATGCGCACCGATCGGCGAGGCGGCGGCGAGGTCATAGAATTGCCGACGCACATGGCTCCAGCAGTAGGCTAGCCGCACTGCGCCGCCCTTGGCCAAGCTCTCATAGGCCGCATAGCCGTCGACCTGGAGCACGCCTGCAAATCCACTGAGATGCGCGATCGCTCGTCCGGCCGTGCGGTCGGGGGCGTAGACGTAGGCGACGCCGGGCGGATCGGTCCCGCCCCAGGGTCGGTCGTCGCGCGCATACGCCCAAAGCTGGCCGGTCTTGGTGCGGCCGCGGCCCGGATCGAGCACCGGTGCCGTGGTCTCGTCGGCAAACAGCTTGCCCGAGCGCTTGAGCATCTCCAGCAGCCGCGCGTGCACGGGCCGGAGCAGGAAGGCGGCCCGACCCACCCAGTCGGCCAGCGTCGAGCGGTCGAGGCTGACGCCCTGGCGGGCGAAGATCTGCGCCTGTCGATACAGCGGAAGGTGGTCGGCATATTTGGAGACGAGCACCTGCGCGACGAGAGCGTCGGTGGGTAGGCCGCCCTCGATCAGCCGCGCCGGTGCCGGGGCCTGCACGACCGCGTCCCCGCAGGCGCGGCAAGCGTAGCGCGGGCGGCGGATCACCAGCACCCGTACTTTAGCCGGCACCACGTCGAGACGCTCAGAGACGTCCTCGCCGATCCGGTGCGGGGCACCCGCGCAGCATGGGCAAGCGGTGCTGTCTGTCAAACAGCGTTGAACATTGGTTCATCCGCAATTTCGGTGCTGCGGGATGATTCGGGCGTTGGTTCACGTGGTGGCCCGAGGGCAGCGCTATGCCGATCTCGAACCCGTCGGTGCCGTCGGTCCCGGACGGCCTGCACGTCGATGGTCTGACGCTGGACACCTCCGGGTTGCTGATCACTGCCCGAACCACGGCAGCCCAAGCCTGCTGTCGGGTCTGCGGGCGGGCGTCAGTGCGGGTGCACAGCAGGTATTGGCG
>NZ_CEEDEA010000045.1:0-10507 GCF_979253755.1 Methylobacterium sp. AC315 | reverse complement strand
TCTACGAGGCCTTCACGAGCCTCGCCGCCAGCCTCATCACTCTCAACCAGATCAGACGGTTCTGTTAGGCGCTCTAAAGCCATACTTGAGGAAATATTATCAAATCCCTGAGTCAGGGCTATCATGCCTCGACACCCTAGCCCGGGACGGCAGAGACGCCGGACGCAGCGCCGATCAATCCCGACCCGGTGGATCGCGGATCTTCGAGACCGAGACTCACGGCCGGGAATGGCCCGCCGACGATCAGCTCTCGCGCCGACACGTCGATGTGCGCCCTACAGGTTCGCATCATGGTTCAGCTTAATCGCGATCGGGCTCGTGACGCGTCGCATCGCCTTACCGCTCGGTTCGGCAAGCGACAAGGCGCAGGTTCCCGACACGTAAAAGGCAGAACCGCGTTGATCCATACCGTTCGGTCATCAATTTTCGTGACCGGGGTGCGCCACACCTGGTTCTTGCTCTGAAAGATCATCGCCAGCCTGTCACAGGGCCCCGGCAGCGCGGCGTCTAGTTTTAACTCGGCCATCCACATCGAGCCGGGCGAGGCTGAGATCAGACCGCCGGCCTCCAGCAGGCTGTGTTGCAGGGTGAACGTGCGCGCCGCGCCGGTAACGAGTTGACGCGGCTTAGGAATGAATCGCGTCGGCGGCTCGGCGTCCCGGGCCGCGAAGATTCACGCCACGTCTTCGAGGATTAGGATACGATCGCTCACCGATCCGCAGCCGAATCCGTCAGCACGAGGCGGGTCCCGTCGAGGACGAGTTTGCGCAGAAGTCGCTGGCAACTCTGGTTCATCGCCAATGGCCGCCCTTTACGACCCAGAACCGTGGCAGGGAGACCGACCGTCTCCAGGGCCTGCGCCGCCGATTCGACTGTTCGCAGGCGTGCCGATATCGTGGCGGCGCGAGCGAGGTGTGGTCGCATGCCATCCAGGCGCGCAACGGCATCAGGCGGGATCGGCCCGCGCGCGATGGCCCGCTCCACATCGAAGATGATCTGGTCGCCGGTCGGGACCGTGATGACGCTGGGCGCGCCCATCCCAAAACCGCGGGAATTCAAAAATTCACTGAAAACCGGCTCGCGGGCAAACTCTTCCGGCGTGAACACGTCGAGATCCGCGACGTAGCCGGCATGCCGCTTGGCGAGCAGGCGGCTGGGGCGATCCGTCCGCTTGAATCAGCCCTCCGCGATGTAGGCGCGGATGCTGTCGGCAAAATTCGGCGAGGCGATGAACCGGGAACTGTCGAGATCGACGAGAAAAGCACCGCTGCATCCGCGCCACCGAACCGGCACAGTTGGGTTCAGAACCGCTGGCCGGAGCTCCGGAAGAACGGCGGCCTCGTAGATCCGGTCGACGAGATCGGCCTCCCCATCAGACATACCGCCGAGTCCCCCCGCCGAATCACGGTCAGCCCCACTGTTTGCGGACGCCCGCGAAGAAGCGAGTCAGGCCGTGCAGGTCGACGTCTGGGAGAGCGACAGGGTCGTTCGACGTCGCGGCGCTGTCAGCCACGCCCCGATCGACGTTCCCCGCCAGCGCGTGCAGCACCCGGGCCAGGAGCGGCGGCCAATCCACGCCGTGGTCTTCCAGAAGCTGTGCGCCCTTCGCCAAGGCGATAGCCTGATCCGCAGGGACGCGCCGGCCCGTGATTTGGGCGTGAAGCGCGCGGTCGGCGAGTTCGGTGCAGAGGCGCACAACCTCGGTCAGCCGTTCCGGGGCGGTGTTCATGACCCGCCCCGCTGGCCAGGTCGTTCGTGGTTCGACGGCTCAACGCCAGGAGCCTCCAGGGCGGACCGATTGCTGCGCGCGATGTCGGCGCGGCCGGTGATCGTCGCCGGCCGCTCCACCACCATCCTGGCGTCCATATCGACGTATGGATCGGCCCGTCCGGCGAAAGCCGCGTGCTCGACGCCGGGGAGCACGCGCGCGGCTCTGAGTTGGTTGCCTGTGACGAGCATCGACGTTTGCCACACCCTCGAAGACGGATGGACTAAGCCAAGCTTCCATATGTAGCATACAGGCCACGGGGTACCAGCTGACAGCGCCGGATCACACCATCGCGCGCATTCGGCGCCGCCACTCGTGAGACGTCGCCCCCGGCGATGTCTCGGCGACGACCGAGGCGATGCATCCGGCCAGCCTGCCCGCCGCCAAAGCCTGCGATCCGCCGGTTCGCGCGCCCCAGCGGTCCAGCGCCGGCGCATCCGACCGCTCGGCTACCGGAGCCGTATCCGCAGACGGTTTGGTGCGTTCGCGGCTGGCGCGTCGACGACTGCGAAAGCGCTGGCCGATGCCATGTGGTCGAGCCGGCGCTCCTCCATCGCAGGGCGCGAGGACGCAGCTGTGGGCGATCCGCCGGGCCGCGGGCGCGCCTACGCCTCGATCACCGTCGCGGGGATCGAGCATCCCCAGGACGCGAAGGTGACCTCGGTGCGCGCGCGCGCGCCGAGCGCGTCGTAGGCGCGGGTGTAGTTATCGTGGACGAGGAGGTTGGCCTGCCCCCCCTGCCGCGATGTCTCGCTGTTCGGCCAGAGCGGCGGCGCGTAGCCGCGCCCGTCGCCGCCGACGATCAGGCAGGTCAGTCCCAGCGCGAACACCCGGCGGGTCAGACCGTCCGGGCCGCTCTCGGCGAAGAAGGCGTCGAGCTTGGTCGCGATCGCGTAGGAGCCGAGCAAGGCCAGCGCGTGCTCCCGCCGCATCGCGAAGGCGTTCGTCCTCAGATGTGGGTTGGGATACTCCGGAAACAGGCGATTGATGTAGCGCAGGCTCTCGAACGAGCCCGTCGCGCCGACCATGCCGACGCCGGGCACCTCCAGATTGCGCAGCAGTTTGGCGAGCCAGGACGGGGCGTTGAGCTCGGCGTTGGTGTTGAGGAAGCAGACGTAATCCTCGCCCACGCTGCTCAGGGCGTCCGCGTAGGCGCCGAGGTCGAAACTGAGGTCGTCGGTCTCGATCGCCTCGAAGGGTAGGCCGTCGAAGACCCGCTCGGCCGCCGCGCGTTGCGCCGCGTCGGCGAACCCTTTGAAGATCACATAGAGTTTGTGCGCACACCCCGCGGGGTGGGCGCGATAGGATGCCACGAAGCGCCGGAACCGATCCGCGTGGTCGGCATCGTAGCCCCGGGCGAGGTATAGGACGGCGGCGGTCCGGATCGACATGGTCTTCAGGCTGCTCCGACAGCGTAAGGCCCCGCGCAGCGTCTGTGGCGGTCACGCCGAGGTTGATAAAGCTTGCCGACCGGCGTGACGAGGGGCCGTCCGTCCAAATGAGCGCCTCGCTCGGGACACGGTCACGCCGGACGCGGTCCGTCTCGGCAGGATCGGGGGCCGTCGTCAGAGCCCCGAAGCGCCGGCGGGGATTTTGGGCGCGCGCTCGGGAAGCGATCGGCCGGCGCGGGGCGCGTCCTGCGCCCGGCAGGGCATGGGCGGGTCACCCGCGAGGCCGGCGCGACCAGCCCGACAGCAGGAGACCGACGCGATCGGCCCGGTCCCCGAGGCCGGTGCGGCGCCTCCCCCGCGATCCGGCCAGCTCCGACGCTTGAGCGGGGCGACGGGTTGAACAGCATCGGCCTTCGCGCGTAAGCCGCGCGGTGTCGGGGTGGAAGGCCGGTCGCCGAGCGGGCGTCGAGGCGTCCCCCGTCGCTCACATCCGGGCCGCTGTCGCGATCAGGTGGGAGCGACGAGATGGCCGAGGAGGGATCGATGAAGGCGGTGATCTTGGCGGGCGGGCTCGGGACGCGCCTGTCGGAGGAGACCGGAACGCGCCCGAAGCCGATGGTCGAGATCGGCGGCCAGCCGATCCTGTGGCACATCATGAAGGGATTTGCGGCCCACGGGGTGCGCGAGTTCGTGATCTGCCTCGGCTACCGGGGGTACATGATCAAGGAGTTCTTCCTCAACTACCGCCTCCACCTCTCCGACGTGACCGTCGAGACCGGCTCGGGCGCGATCGAGTTCCACCGCTCCGGCGCCGAGGATTGGAGCGTGTCGCTGATCGAGACCGGGGCCGAGACCATGACCGGCGGCCGGCTGAAGCGCGTGCGCCCCTATCTCGGGACCGAGCCGTTCTTCATGACCTACGGCGACGGCGTCTCGGACGTCGACCTCACCGCGCTCGCCGCCTTCCACGCCGCCCACGGCCGTATGGCGACGCTGACTGCCGTGGCCCCGCCCGGCCGCTTCGGCGCCCTGGAGCTGGAGGGCGACGCGATCCGGAGCTTTCGCGAGAAGCCGTCCGGCGACGGCGCCGTGATCAACGGCGGCTTCTTCGTCCTCGACCCGCGGGCGCTCGACTACGTGGCGGGCGACGCCACCGTGTGGGAGAACGAGCCGCTGGAGCGGCTGGCGCGCGAGGGGCAACTCCAGGCCTTCCAGCACACCGGTTTCTGGCAGGCGATGGATACGCTGCGCGACAAGAACCAGCTCGAAGCGCTCTGGGCCGGCAAGGCCGCGCCCTGGATGGTGTGGTGATGGGGAGCGCGTCTGCGGCGGCCATGCGCAATCCCGATCCGGGCTTCTGGGCCGGTCGGCGCGTGCTGGTGACCGGCCATACCGGCTTCAAGGGTGCTTGGCTTAGTCTGTGGCTCGCCCGCCTCGGCGCCGAGGTCACGGGCTACGCGCTGGCCCCGGAGACCGAGCCGAGCCTGTGCGCGCTGGCCGGCTTGCCGGACCGCATCGACAGCCACCTCGGAGACGTGCGCGACCGGGCCGCGCTCACCGCCCGCTTGGTCGAGGCACGGCCGGAGATCGTCCTCCACTTGGCCGCGCAGGCGCTGGTGCGGCCCTCTTACGCCGATCCGGTCGGCACTTACGCCACCAACGTCATGGGCACGGTGCACCTGCTGGAGGCGGTGCGCGCCTGTCCATCGGTCCAGGCCGTGGTGATCGTCACCAGCGACAAGGCCTACGAGAATCGCGAATGGGTCTGGGCCTATCGCGAGGACGAACCGATGGGCGGGCGCGATCCCTATTCGAACTCGAAGGGCTGCGCGGAGCTCGTCACCGGCGCCTACCGCGCCTCGTTCTTCGGCGCGGACGGGCATCCAGCGCGCATCGCCAGCGCGCGCGCCGGCAACGTCATCGGCGGCGGTGACTGGTCGCTCGACCGCCTGGTTCCGGACGCCGTGCGCGCTTTCGGGCGCGGCGAGCCGGTCGAGATCCGCGCGCCGGGCGCCGTGCGGCCGTGGCAGCACGTGCTGGAGCCGCTCTCGGGCTACCTGCACTTGGCCGAGGCCCTGTGCGGCGCGGATGGGGCGCGCTTCGCCGAGGGCTGGAACTTCGGCCCGGCCGACGCGGATTGCCGTCCGGTCAGCGAAGTGGTGGCCGGCCTCGCCCGGGGCTGGGGCGCGGGCGCGCACTGGCGGCTCGCCGCCGGCACGCACCCGCACGAGGCGACCTTCCTCAAGGTCGACGCCTCGAAGGCGCGCGCGCATCTCGCCTGGGATCGTCGGCTGCGGCTCGGCGAGGCCCTGGACTGGACCGGGGCGTGGTACCGCGCGCAGGCCGAGGGCGCGGACGCGGCCAGCCTGACCCTGGAACAGATCGCGCGCTACGAGGCGCTGGCGGAGCGGGACTCGGCGGGAGATCTGGCATGAACACGGCGACGAATACACTGCCTGCCCCCGCGGCTCGCGCCCGCTGTCGATCCTGCGGCGCTCCGCTCAGCCGCAGCGTGGCCGATCTCGGCCTGTCGCCGCTGGCCAATTCCTACGTGCCGCCCGAGCGCGCCGGACAGGGCGAGATGGTCTACCCGCTCCACGCCTTCGTGTGCGAGCAGTGCTGGCTGGTGCAGCTGGAGGCGTTCGAGAGCCCGGAGCACATCTTCTCGGACTACGCCTACTTCTCCGGCTTCTCCACCGGGTGGCTGAGCCATGCGGAACGCTATGTCGCGGCGATGACCGAACGCTTCCAGCTCGGGCCGCACAGCAAAGTCGTGGAGGTGGCGAGCAACGACGGCTACCTGCTGCAGTACTTCGTCGCCCGCGGCGTGCCCGTGCTCGGGGTCGAGCCGGCCGCCAACGTCGCCGCCGCGGCGCGCGCCAAGGGCGTGCCGAGCGAGGTCGCATTTTTCGGGCGCGCCACGGCGGAGCGGCTCCTGGCCGAAGGCCACGGCGCCGACCTGATGGCGGCCAACAACGTGCTGGCTCACGTGCCCGACATCCTCGACTTCGTCGCCGGGTTCCAAGTGCTGCTCAAGCGCGACGGCGCCGGCACGTTCGAGTTCCCGCACCTGTTGCGCATGGTCGAACACAAGCAGTTCGACACGATCTACCACGAGCATTTCTCCTATCTGTCGTTGGGCGTGGTCTCGGGCATCCTGGAGCGGTCGGGCCTGCGGGTGTTCGACGTCGCGGAATTGCCGACCCACGGCGGCTCGCTGCGGGTGTTTTTCTGCCACGCCGACGGCCCGCACGCGTCGACGCCCGCCGTGGCGCGGGTGCTCGCGGCCGAGCGCGACGGCGGATTGTTCGAGGCCGACGGCTACGCGCGGTTCGCCGACGCGGTGGTCGCGATCAAGTGCGCGAGCCTGGAGTTCCTGATCGGCGAGCATCGGGCGGGCCGGCGCGTCTGCGCTTACGGGGCGGCGGCCAAGGGCAACACCTTCCTGAACTATTGTGGGATCGGCCCGGAGCTGATCTGCGCGGTGGCCGACCGCTCACCACACAAGCAGGGCACGCTCCTGCCTGGCAGCCGAATCCCGGTGGTCTCCCCGGAGACGCTCATCGAGATGGGCCCGGACACCGTGCTGATCCTGCCGTGGAACCTGAAAGCCGAGATCATGCACGAGATGGCCGGGATCCGCGCTTGGGGGGGGCGGTTCGTCACCTGCATCCCGAGCCTGACGGTGGAGTGAGCCGGCATGGTCTTCGAGGAATTGCCGCTGGCGGGTGCCTACCGGATCGGGGTGAGCCCGCACGCGGACGCGCGCGGTTTCTTCGCCCGGACGGTGTGCGAGGACACCCTGGCCGAACGCGGCCTCGTGGGTCGGTTCAAGCAGTCCAGCGTGTCGTTCAACCTCCGGCGCGGCACGGTGCGGGGGATGCATTACGCGGCGGTACCGCACGCCGAGACCAAGCTCGTGCGCTGCACCCGGGGGGTCATTCACGACGTAATCGTTGACCTGCGACGCCGCTCGCCGACCTACCTGCGGGCGATGGGCGTCGAGCTTTCCGCCGAGAATCGGGCGGCGCTCTACATCCCGGCGGGGTTCGCGCACGGCTTCCAGACGCTGCGCGACGACACGGAGGTGCTGTACATGATCGACAGGCCTTACGTGGCCGGGGCCGGGCGCGGGCTACGCTGGGACGACCCGGCCCTCGACGTCGCTTGGCCTGAGCCGGTGAGCGTGATCGCCGAGCGCGACCTGGCCTTCCCGGCCTGGACCGGCGCGGACCCGGTCGCGTGAGTTCGGGCGCGCGGCGCGTCATCCTCACCGGCGCCACCGGGTTCGTCGGCGCCCACGCGATCCCGGCGCTTCGCGCGCACGGCTTCGAGATCCACGCGCTGGGCCGCGGGCGGCCCGACGGGGAGGTCGCGTTCCACCCGGTCGACCTGCTCGATGCGGGGGCGGTCCGGGGTATGGTCCAGACGCTCCAGGCGAGCCACCTCTTGCACCTCGCTTGGTACGCCGAGCCCGGTCTGTACTGGCGCGCGGCGGCCAACCTCGACTGGGTCGCGGCGAGCCTCGCGCTGGTCCGCGCCTTTCGGGAGGCCGGCGGCGGGCGGGCGGTGGTGGCGGGTACCTGCGCCGAGTACGCCTGGGGGCCCGAGCGTCTCAGCGAGGACGCGCCCTGCGCCCCTGCGACCCTGTACGGGGCAGCCAAGGACGGGACGCGGCGGATCCTGGAGGCATATGGGAGCGAGACCGGGCTGTCGCTGGCCTGGGGGCGGTTGTTCTTCCTGTACGGGCCGGGGGAGCGGCCGGGCCGGCTGGTCGGCGACGCGATCCGGTCGTTGGCCGCGGGGGCGCGCTTCGGCACCAGCCCCGGTCACCAGCGCCGGGACTTCTGCCACGTGGCGGACGCGGCCGGGGCGTTCGCGGCGCTGCTCGACTCTGAGGTCACGGGCTCGGTCAACCTCGGCTCGGGGACGGCGGTACCGGTCCGGGCGATCCTTGAGCGGATCGGGGTGCTCACCGGTCGCCCCGACTTGATCGATTTCGGCGCCCGGCCACTGCCGGCGTCCGAGCCGGCCGGCATCGAGGCGGTGGTGACGCGCCTGCGCGAGGACGTTGGATTCTGCCCCCGCTACGATCTCGACGCCGGCCTGCGCCAGACGCTTGCGGCCGGCGGCCCGACTCCGTAGGGCGCAGCGGCGCACGGCCGCCGACGGTGTATCGCTCGCTCTGGTCGCCACGATCCGCCCGACCTCCGGGCCAACCGGGATCGGGCCCGGGATCGTCGGCGGGGCAGGGGCACTCGCTGCCCGCTCAGGATCGCCCATCATCGCCGACGTTCGCGCCCGGATGATCCCCGCGCGCGGCGGCGATGCGGAGTTCGTCCTCCAGGAGCGTGTTCCCGGCCATGCGGGCGAGGACCTCGGCCAGCGAGACCGGCGCGTAGGCCCACGCGTCGACCCCGGCATCCTCGGCATGGCGCGTGCCCGGGATGGTCCCGTGGGTATGCCCGTAGAGGTGGACAGCGCCGGCGTGGATCCGGTGCCACGACCGCAGCGCGTAGTGGCACAGCACGACGCGCCGACCCGCCACGGTGATCTCGTGCATCTGGCGCGGCGGCGACGACCACGGCAGGCGCAGGGTCGCCTTGCGGTCGTGGTTGCCCACGATCAGGTGCTTGCGCCCCTGCAACCGGGCGAACACGCGCGCCAGGGCGTCGGGGTCGAGACCGAGGGCGAAGTCGCCGAGATGCCAGACGTCGTCGCCGGGCGCCACCCGTGCGTTCCAGCCCCGGCTCAGGGCGGCGTCGTGCGCGGCGATGTCCGGGAAGGGACGATCGCAGAAGCTCAGGACGTTGGCGTGGCCGAAATGGGTGTCGGCGGTGAACCAGGTCTGGGGCACGGGGATCTCGGTGAACGGGTCGGGGGCGGCAACCGGTGCGCAGTGCCCCGAGGATGGGCCTCGGCGGCGGGATCGGCCGGGGGCTTTGCGATCGGCGCGGCCGAGCGTGCCGGCACCCGCCGGAGCATCATGCGGCGCGATCGGCGATCGCGCCGCCCGGAGCGCGCCACGCATCGAGGAAGGCGGCGAGATGCGGGCGCCCGGCGCGTTCCCCGTCGAGGTAGGCGGACAGGCCATCGAGGGTTGCGGCGTGCCCGGCCGGCGTCTGGCGGCCGGTGAGCAGGCCGTAGCGACAGTACAGGCCGAACAGGTTGAGCACGTCGCCCTCGCAATAAGCCCGCACGCGCTCGACCTCACCGGCCAAGATCGTCGCCTCGACCTCGCCGCCGTGGGCGCCGATCTTGCCCGGCAGACCGAGCGCCCGTGCCGCCTCGTCGAGGGAGAGCCGCGCGCAGGCGCCGTAGGTCGCGAGCGCGTCCATCAGGTCGCAATGCCAGTCCTCGCTGAACCGGTTGGTGTAGCCGTGGCGCCCGCTGCCGCGGCCGTGCCAGCCGCGGGCGGTCAGCCCGTGGATCATCGAGCGCTGCAACAACACCGGCAGGTCGAAGGCCCGCCCGTTCCAGGTCACCACGCGGCTCGGCTCGCGCGCGAAATAGGTCCAGAACCCACGCAGGAGCCGCGCCTCGTCCCAATCCGGCGTCCCGCCCGAGCGACACCCGATGGCAACGTAGCGCTCGAAGCCGTCGCGATCCGTCTCGATGCGCGCTTCGACGACGGAGATCGCCACGACCCGGTGCCAGAGCGGCTTGGGGAACTTCGCCCCCCAATCGGCCGGCATCCGGTCGCGGTCGGGCGCGGTCTCGATGTCGAGGCACAGGAGCCGCGTATGGGACGCGTCGGTTGCACGCGGGTGCGGGTCGGGGAGGGCGGGATCCATGGCGTGATGTCCTGATCGAGGCGGGATCTAGGCGAGGCCCGGCGTCGGGCTCGCGAAGGGCGATAGGGCAAGGCGGGCCGGCTCCGCCACGGCGCGGGCGTCACACGAAGGAGCGACCGAGGCGGTAGAACCGTGAGACCGTGCGGGCCCATCCGGCTTGCGCATCCAGCGCGAGCAGCGGCGAGGTGACGATGCTGCGCCGGCCCGGAAGGCGGGGGTGGCCCTCGGCCGTGCCGATCAGCACGCGCTCGACCGTGGGCACCAGGCAGTGGCGCCAATCGACCAGGCGCGGCGCGCCCGCGAGGTCGCGGGCGGTGGGGGCCGCGCCGACCGTGACCGCGTCGAAGGCGGCCAGCGCCGCCTCCAGGGTCACGGCCTCGTCGACGGACATGTACAACTCAAGGCTGGGGAAGTCGGAAGCGGCGGGCATGGGGGTCGATCCTTGTCATTCGCGTTCGCGGGGGAAGGGTGGCGCGGGCGCGCCGCCTCGGAGATTGTCAGTCGGTCCGCGTCCCGGCTGGACGACACCCCCGTCCGCCCGGTCCGCCCAGACC
>NZ_CEEDEA010000044.1:0-19613 GCF_979253755.1 Methylobacterium sp. AC315 | reverse complement strand
GCCGCAGCGGAAGCGGCGAACCTGCACCCGCCACGTCACCGACCGGTCCTGCCAGGGCAGGTCGTCGAACGTCCGCCAATACCTGCTGTGCACCCGCACTGACGCCCGCCCGCAGCCCCGACAGCAGGCTTGGGCCGCCGTGGTTCGGGCGGTGATCAGCAACCCGGACGTGTCCAGCGTCAGACCATCGACGTGCGGGCCGTCCGGGACCGACGGCAACGACGGGTTCGAGATCGGCATCGCGCTGCCCTCGGGCCACCACGTGAACCAACGCCCGAAGCATCCCGCAGCACCGAAAGTGCGTAGAAACCAATGTTCAACGCTGTTTGACAGTAAGCGGTGTTTGGAGCCGCTCTTTTCGATGTGCTGGTGATGGCGGAGTCTGACGGTCCCTGGTTCGGATCGTTTTGTGTCTATGCTTGAGGATATGGTCGAGCTGCCGCGGTCGGTTCGCCGGTTAGAGCCGTGTCCTTTCAGGTTGGCTCATAGGCATCGTATCCAGCTGCAGTGAGGTAGTTTCGGCACTCATCCGGTCGGACGGCGGCGAACGCGTCCTCGATGGCAACGGTCAGGCCGGCGGCGGTCCGTGCTGCAGCCGTCCGGAGGAGGGTAATTACCCACCCTCGTGAGTGCGGGGTTCAGGCGCCGACGGTCGTGAGGATGGTGCTGAAGGGGCTGCGGCCTGCGAGGCGGGCGGTATCGACGACGGTGCGGATGGTGGCCTCGCCCTCGGCGGCCCACATCGCGCGGTAGCCGTTGGTGACCTTCCGCTGGACTACGGACGGACGCAGCAGCCTCTCTGAACCGTTGTTGGTCGGCTCGACCGCGCCGGGGTGGGCGAGGAACACCAGGAGCTGATGGCGAGCCCGACCGATCTTGGCCTGCAGGTCGCGGGTCAGGTCGCAGCCGCTCGGCGTGGCCAGGATGACGCCGAGTTGGCGATCCAGGCTCCGGCGCTTGCTGGCTCGCGTCGAGGCGGCCAGATCGGTGACGTGCCCGGCCAGGGCGAACACGCAGGCCAGCCAGAGCTGCAGACGCCAGGGTACGGGATCATCGCTGGTCTCGGCGACGTAGGCGACGTCGCGGGCGAGATGGGCAAGGCAGGTTTGGTGCGCGGCCGCGTGTCCCTGCTGGGCGGTGTAGCGGTCCGAGATCCAAACCGCCGGCCGATGCCCGTCCATCATCTCCCGCACCACGACCGCACCGCGCGTCGGCGAAACCTGACGGACGACCGCCTCGGCAGAATGGAAGACCCAATGATAAGCGTTGCTGCCCTCGATGCGCACGCCGGTCTCGTCCGAGGCGACGACGGTGGCCCGGCGCAGCGTCGAGATGGCCTCCTCGCGACCGGGACGGAAGCGGCCCTGCGCTCGGCGGAGCAGGTTCATCAGCCCGCCCTGACTGAGCGTCAGCCCGAACAGGTCGAACAGCGCCCCCTGCAACCGCTCGTAAGACAGCGCCTGGAAGGTCTTGAGGTCTGTCGCCACAGCGTGCAGCCGTGGCCCGAAGGGCGTGCCGCGTGCCGCGTGCTGCATCAGGCATCGGTGCGGCTACCCGCGTCCCGCAGGTCGGACAGCGCACAGCCAGACGCCAATGCTGCGTCACCACCGGCGCGACCTCCGGCAGTTCGATCTGTTCTGAGACGCTCACGACCTCGGCGGGAAGATCTCCGTCCAGGGCGCCGCCGCAGCACGCGCAATGGTCGGGACGATGCTCGACCACCACGTCCGGATCGTCGCTGATCGCCCGGCTGTGACCCTCGTGACCGGGCTTGGCGCCGCCGGGCTTTGCCGGGTCGCGCCGCTCCTTGCAGTCTGTCGCCGGCGGCTTCGAGGACGTGCGCGAGGTCTTGTCCGGGCGCTGCAATCGCAGCACCAGCTCGATCAGCTCCTCACGGCTCAGCCGCTCAAGATCGCTTCGGCTCATCCCAGGAGGGAATCAGCGAAACCCAACCCGCGCAAGGGGGTGGGTAATTACCTCAAGCCATCTTATGTTCGTAGCCATTCGAGTAATACCAAAAGCGGCGGCTGGCGCGTCGATGGCCTACAACGCAAGGCCGGTTCTCTGTGAAGACCTATGTGCGCAGTGCGATTTACTAATCATCTGGGTTGATTAGCCATTTAATCGTCGCCTGCAGCTCGTCGACATCGACGTGGAAACTGCCGGTAACGGCATCAAATGTTTTCGGACGATCTTCGTCTCCGGTTGCGAAGCCCAGCGCCCGACCGGGGTGAACGACGTATCGTGCCCCGGCAAATGCAGCTACGTTCGCGAACAACGGGAATCGCGTCATATAGGGTGATGCCAAGGCAAGAACCCGCGCCCCAGCCTTGCAGAAAAGTAGATTCGCAAAGGCCGCCCCAACCGGTCCAGCGATTAGAGATGCGCCATTGAATATCTCCACCTGCTCTTCTAGCGTTAAAGCCGCAGGATCTATAATCAAAAAACCCGAAGCTTCGAACGCGGCTTCTATCTCGTGCACATTGAGGACGCCGCGTCCCGCGCGTCGCGTAATATAGACGCGGCTGGGGCCTAAATAGTCGACTTTCGGAAATTCGAAATACTTCAGTACTCGATCCCGTACCCAGGCGAGCCGGTCGTGAGACACCGATCCTGCGCACCAAGATGGCACAGCCGCATCGTCGGGTAAAAAGGTCATGTAATTAGGTATATATAACGTATCAACTCGTAAAAGGTGTCTTTCAGGAAGGCGATGGATGGGGGCGTCGGGGAACAAAATATCTAACAATTTCTCCTCTGATGCGAACAGGCTGTCGCTGACTATAAGGGGGACTGACATTAAATCCTGAAATTGATCCAATATCCATCCTTTTGTGACGTACTCCAAGAGAAAATGAGCATAATTGTTGAGCGCGCGTCCAGCGATCAAAACTCCCTTTTCGAGGTGAGACTCGTCCTCAAACGGAGCGAAGATGACGACGCGTCTGGGAGATCCGCGCACATCCTCGACAACGGTGCTTTGACCAGTGACGAGGGCGAACCGAGGGTCCGCAGCCGGCTCAAAGTGGACATAAGCTCGATCCGCGATCACTCTAAAGGACCCAACAATGGTCGCGTTCGAGACTGTCGCGAGCCAAGACGCCGGACGTTCTACCCGTCTCTGCCGTCGAGGGATTTTCAGTGTCGTCGCCACCTCGGGATCAAGAAACGAAAAGGGCGACGACGGCTCAATGCGTGTAATCTGTATTGAAGCTTCTTCAGTCGTCTCTACAGCTGCCAGAGGCAGCACGCCGATATAGGCCCGACAGCCCCCCCGCCGGAGTGCCCGCGTCGCGATCGCTGCGGCAAGCCTCAGACGCCAAAGTTGAGCATTGCGCGCGTACATGAACATATTCGCGCGATGAATATCTACCCAAATCTGTCGAGGCTTGCGGTACAAAGCCTCCACTAACAACAAGAACGAAGCTGTCCGATATGCAAGTTTCTCAAGAGTTTGGTTCGGTGGCCAACGCAACGTAGGCCAAGCGACCAGGAAATGATCTACGAGATCCACCTCAGGTGGCAACGAATATTTCGCTCTATACCAATCAGGATCAATCAGTGCTGACGCGGTCCTCCGCCGAAGGCGCCGGACAGCTCTGCGAAGCCAGATCATGGTGCCGCCTCAAACACGCATCTCGTAGTGCAAATGGGGCACCAGACGCGCGCCAAAGCCCTCCTTCTGCGCTTGAAGCCCCCGATTGAGGTAACGGCCGGCCTGCTCGGTAGAAATTCCGAAGCTGAGGGCGTATTTACCGTCGCAGCACGCGCTGAGAATATGACTCATGATGGCTTCGACCCCTCCATTAGCCCGACCAGCCTCGTTGCTGGCGATGTACTGGCAATGAAGCGCTGCTCCCGCATCAAAGATCAAGACCGCAGCACATACCTTCGTTTCGCCTTCAATGGGTATATGCGCCAAGAATAGTCTGATGTTGTTGGGAAAACGGCCCGCTAGAAGCCTTAGCTCTGACGCCGTATGAGCTGCGCGCGCTCCATGTTTTTCTAGAACGTTCGTCGTTAAAGCGATCAAAGTGTCATAATCGTCGCTCTGTTCGACAATGAGATTGGCGCGGCGAGATTTACTGAGGCTGTGTTTTTTGCCTTTGTTCCAGGGCAGCGGCGATCGCAAGTCGATAAACGATCCCGCCTCCACTCGTGAAAGGCGCGCGTCGTTGATGAACAACGCGTACTGCTCCTCGTCGGCCCGTCGCCAGTGGAAGATGTTTGGAATTGCTTTATAGACCAGTTTCGTAAAGCTCCTAGCTTGCAGGTGTTGCCGCGAAGCAGTAAAGATCTTGAGCATTGTGCTCGCGGTCATTCGGTCCCCGACCACCCAGCCGCCATAGGTAAGGCCGCCATGGCTCACCAAGTGAAGTTCGCCATTCTGATGTTCCCGGTTGGCGGGTAAAAGCCCCAAAATTTCACCTGAAGATTTCGACACAGCGATGATGGAATTGTCTTCAAACCTATCGGCGTGGTAATCCATAAAACCCCGTTCGAAGAGAAAAGTCCCATTTCGACTGGATCTCACGTGTTTGTTCCAAGCTTCTGCGAAGCGCGGTTCATATGTAATAATATCAATATCGTTGTCCATCACTCGCTCAAATCCAAACTGGCGATGCCGATACCTTCCGCGCCCATTCCATTTCCGGCGTAGACACAAAAAACCCTTTTGTGAGCTTCAAAAACAACAGGATAGCAGACGGTATGGCTATCCCATTGTTCTGGTCCGACCTGCAGGCCCAATCCTTCATCGCAGCGGTTCCAAGACAAGCCGTCCGGCGAGCGCGCGTAACCTGAGGCGTAAACCTTGTCGAAAGTGTCGGAGGTAAACCGCATCTCGTACGATCCGTCTGGAGTGCGCGTTACGCGGGGCCGACCGATCCGATATTCATCCTCTTCAGGTAATAAGCAGATAGGGCCGTCGTTGCGGCTGATCGTAACACCGTCGGGACTGATGGTTGTCCTAATATGGTAACGTGGATATGTCTTTCCAAAAATTTGTTCCCACCCATCGCCGGCCGAATACCAGATCCTAAACCCGTCGGCTATTCGAACAACTGAATGGATTGCCCGGATGTATGGAGCGGCGTCGCTTCGATCCATTATTGGCGTTGATTGGCGACGTGTGAAGGTGTCTCCGCCATCAATCGAGATCGCTAGGCCGCTGAAAGCGAGAAACTTCACTCGCGATACCATTTGAAAACCCACATAATACATCCAGTAATCAGAACCAAATTTTACTATGTCTCCGAGAATAACGCCATTGTCGTCGAACATGCCTGGAGAGCCGATATCGAGCGCAGGTTCCCGACAAATGCCAACCACGCGAGTGGGGTCGCGCTCGTCGACGTCGAGGTATCCAATGCGACTCACGCCGTTGCTATCGCGAAAGCCTCCATAGATCCGAACGCTTCCATCCGCCCGGACCAGCGGTTGCGGTGTCAGCACGCCCGCGTCCTCTCGAGCCCACGGCATCTTCATGCGTGGCCAAATCTCGATCCGGCCGTGCTTGCGCCAACGTCTTGTCGCCATCAGTTGGTCCATTAGCTCGAACGCACCTTCATGTACCGCTTCGCAGACAACCGCTCCGTAGGCCGCGCTGGCGAGCCTTTTACGATACGATCCGCAGTTTCGATGCTATTCATCACATTTGCTCCCATTGCAACGAAGCAATCTTCTGCCAACGTTACATGGTCTGCGAATGCCGCATTCACGCCAATAAAGCAGCGCCCCCCGATGTTGCAATAGCCTGAAATCACTACGTGAGAGCTTATGTATGCGCCGCTTCCGATTTTGGTTCTGTGGCCGATATGGTTGCCGCTCCAGAGTACCACGCCATCGCCGATCGTGCAGAAGTGCTGAACGACATTGTTCTCGAAGATAAATACGTTTTTACCAAGTTCGACATTGTGCCAGACAAAGGCGCGAGAACTGATATAATTTGCAAGTTCATACCCGCGCGACCGCATTTCCGCAATAAGTCTCATCCTCACCGTGTTAAGCTGTGTATACGTTACGGCGACGTGAACCTCGACTGTGCCGGGGGGAAAGCGTCGCTCCGCTTCATCGAGTGTGCATACGGGCAGCCCGTAGAGCGTCTCGCCCAGATTTTCTCCACTCTCAGCCGCGAATCCAACTGGCATGTAGTCGCTGTCGTATGTGAAATACTCATAGGCGATTTGGCCAAACTCGCCAGCACCGACGATCAGCAGCGGCCGGCGCGTTGCATTAATGGCAGCCATGTTGTTTCCTCCCGGCAGCGCCGTTCTCAGTCAGCCGCCAATTCTTCGAGCGCCGTCGCGACGGCGACGGCACAGCGCTTGATCTCCGAGGGTGAGTGCTTCGCGTCTAGAGGCAGGCTCACCGTCGCTTGGCAAATCTGTTCGGCGATGGGGAATGCGCCAGGGTGCCACAACCCGCGGTAGGCCGGTTGGAGATGAACGGGAAGTTCGTAGTGCACGTTAGTGCCGACGCCGAGATCTTTCAGAGCGTTTCGAAATTCCAGGCGACCGATCTTATGCAGCTGCACTGGAAAGACGTGCCAGGCCGGTTCGACCCAATCATGCGGCTTCAACAGAGTGAGCTGCGGGTGAGAGCCCAATACTTCGAAATAAATCGCGGCGAGGGCCTTGCGGCTCTGATTCCAAGCGTCGAGCCTGGGCAGTCGGTCATGTAGAATGGCCGCTTGAAGCGGATCCAAGCGCGTGTTGGCGCCGACTTCTTGGTGCATGCCACCCTCGCGCCCGTAGTTGCCCAAGCTGCGAATTCGGCGGCAGAACGCCGGGTCATCGGAGACAACAGCGCCCGCGTCACCCAGTGCACCCAGGTTCTTCGTCGGATAGAAGCTGAATGCTGCGGCGTCACCGAGGTTTCCACATCTGCGGTTCTGATAGCGGGCGCCGTGCGCTTGCGCGGCATCTTCGATTAGGCGGAGATTGTGACGCGTGGCGATCATCCGGAGCGCATCCATCTCGCACGGATGCCCATACAGATGGACCGCGATGATGGCTTTCGTCCTGGAGGTGACATGCGCCTCGACCAAGAGGGAATCGATGAGACCCGTTCTCGTCTCCACATCAACCAGCACGGGTGTCGCCCCGACGTGACTGACGGCGAGCGCTGTCGCGATGAAGGTGTGCGCAGGGATGATGACCTCGTCGCCCGGACCGATCTCAAAGGCACGCAGTATCAAAGTCAGCGCATCGAGGCCGTTGCCCACCCCGACAGCTTCAGCTGCGCCGCAGTAGGCGGCGAATGCGTTCTCAAACCGGTCGACTTCTGGGCCACCGATATACCAGCCTGAGCCAATCACTCTCTCGACGGCATCGAGAGTATGGTCCTCCTCATCGAGCACATATCGTTTCAGGTCGTTGTACGGGACGTCTACCCGTGAGACGATCCGAGCCTTCCAAGTCAGAAAGTCGTCGAAATCGCGAATGTAGTCGTCTTCGTCATATTCCTGGCTGGCAAGCACGACGACCAAGCTATCTGAATTGAAATCCGTCAGATCTCGCCAGCAGCCTGATGGCAACAGGATGGCCTGCTCATAGCTGGTCAGTCGGTGTACCACCTCGTGCACTCCGTCATTCACGCGAAGGGTCACGCTGCCGCGCAAACAGATGATGCACTGCTGTAGCTCCTTATGAGCGTGTGCTCCGCGCTTCGCCGCGTCAGGAAGGTCGGTCAGGAAGTAAATTCGGCGCGGCGTGAATCCGAGGTGTTTCGAGACTTCGATTATGCCCAGCATCCCCTGCTCACTCGGGATGAGCTGCGGGCACACGATCGCCGTGCCGGCAGGGGATACAGGGTTCGAGCTATCCATCGAAGACATCACCGCATTGTACCTAGGCGCTCGGGATGGCCTGCAGCACGACCACCAGCACCATCGCGCTGGGGTATCAGCTAAGCGACCGGTTCGAAAGCCGCGCGTTTTCAAGCTCGGCTGGATCCGCCGCGAGTAGGTCGGCATACTCCCCCTAAAACCGACCTGATTGGCAGGCTTTGAACCGGGCTGATTGGAGTACGCCTGCGAACCCGTAGAGATGCGCGATCGGCCGTTCGGCCCCGCACTGTAGCAAAATCGCAAGCGTTCATGCTTGGGGACCAAGTGCCTGACGAGTTGGCGCATGCTCTCGGGTGCGGCGTCGATCTCGCCGAGATTGCGCACCTCACCTCCGCGCTTACGATCGGCGACTGCGATCGCGTTGCGCATCATTGCGACGTCGATCCCTAGCATTACAGTTGCATTTTCGACGAGGTTCTGACTCTCTGCGTCACCATGATTCGCGCATCATGGACATCGGGGACCTCGATCGAGGCGACGCTGGAGTTGTGGGCCTCGTCGCTGCGGGAGGTGAAGGGACGCTTGCGCCCGCTGTTTACGCAGGAGCGGGTCGCGGCCTCGGCCGGGGCATTCCTGGACGGGCTGCTCGGCGCGGAGCGGCGCAAGACGGGTTGGATGCGGGCGGAAGCCGCGGGCGATCCCGGGCCCTGGCGTCAGCAAGCGGTGCTCGGGCGCGGACGCTGGGATGCGGATGCCCTGCGCGACGTGGTGCGGGACTATGCCCTGGAGACCCTGGCTGACCCGGACGCGGTTCTGGTTCTCGACGAGACCGGCTTTCTCAAGCAGGGTAAAGCCTCATGCGGCGTGCATCGCCAGTACACCGGCTCGGCCGGCAAGATCACGAACTGTCAGATCGGCGTGTTCGCGGCCTACGCCTCGCGGCACGGTCATGCGTTCATCGATCGGGCCTTGTACCTGCCCAAGACCTGGACCTCGGATCCGGCCCGATTAGCCGCCGCGCACGTGCCGGAGGGAACGAGCTTTTCGACCAAGCCGGGATTGGCTCTGGCGATGATCGAGCGGGCGATCGCCGCCGGCGTGCCGTTCTCCTGGGTGGCGGCCGACACCGTCTACGGGGTCGGCGACATCGAGATGGCGCTACGCCGCGCGGGCAAGGGCTACGTGCTTGGGGTCAAGACCGATCACAGGTTCAATTCCTGGGTCGGCAAGCCGCCTGTGGCCGGCACCGCCGAGGTGATCGCCAACAGCCTCGCTCCGTCGGCCTGGGCGCGCCTGTCGGCGGGAGAGGGGACCAAGGGCGCACGACTGTACGACTGGGCCTATTGCGAGTTGGCCGACCTCGCTGGCGCCGACGACGACCAAACCAGCGTGTGGACGCGCGGGCTCCTGATCCGCCGCAGCCTGAGCGATGGCGAGCGGGCATACTTCACGACCTGGTGCCCGGCCGGCACGCCGATCGCGACCCTGGTGGCGGTCGAGGGCCAGCGTTGGACGATCGAGGACGCGTTCGAGACCGCCAAGACCGAGCTTGGGCTGGCTCACAACGAGACCCGCTCCTGGCACGGCTGGCACCGGCACGTCAGCCTGGTGATGATGGCCTTCGCGCTGCTGGCGGTGATCCGCCATCACGCCAACACGCCGCCCCCAAAAAGCCGAGCCAGGACGAGATCACGCCCCCCGAGGCTGCGCGCCCGCTGATCCGCTGGTCGGTCCAGGAAATCCGCCGCCTCGCCGTACGGCTGGCGCAGCGGCGCATCCAGCCCGCCCACGTCGTCGCGTGGTCGCGTGGTCGCTCTGGCGACGCGCGCATCAGGCGGCCGCCCGAAACGCCCATCTCAAACGCCGAGCGTCAGACGCCAAAGGGCGTCACCGCCGTCAGCCCAGCAAAACACGCCGACGACGGAAAAGCCAAAAAACGCAACTGTAATGTTAGGGTGTGAACCCATAACGGGTGGCACGGTTTGGTCGGGGCGTCGTTGGTTCTCCGAATGGAGGACCGAGGATGGCGCGGTTTGACCTGACGGATGCAGAGTGGGCGGTGATCGAGCCGCTGCTTCCGACGAACGTACGCGGCAAGGATCGGGTGGACGACCGACGGGTGCTGAACGGGATCTTCTGGCGGCTGCGCACGGGTGCGCCGTGGGCCGACATCCCGGCGCGTTACGGGCCCTACACGACCTGCGGCAACCGCTTCCGGCGCTGGCGCAAGCGCGGCATCTGGGACCGACTTCTGGCTGCAGTGTCGAAGGCTTACGAGGGCGATCTGCAGATGATCGACGCCACCAGCGTGCGGGTGCACCAGCATGCAGCCTGCGCCAAAAAAAAGACGGCGGATCCGGTGGCATGGGTCGCTCACGGGGCGGCCTGACCAGCAAGATCCACGCGCTGGTGGATGCCGAGGGCCCTCCCGTGGCGCTGAAGATCACGCCCGGTCAGGCGCATGACGGGCGCTCGGCGACCGACATGCTGGGCGGGCTGGGTGAAGGCCAGGTCCTGCTGGGTGACCGGGCCTACGACAGCGATGCGCTGCGAGCCCGGATGTCCGAGCAGGGTGCTTGGGCGAACGTGAAGCCGATGCCCAACCGCAAGCAGGTCTTGGCCTTCAGCCCGTTCCTGTACAAGTACCGCAACCTGGTCGAACGCTTCTTCAGCAAGATCAAGCACTTCCGCGCCGTCGCCACCCGCTACGACAAGGATCCCGACAACTTTCTTGCCAGCGTCAAACTCGCCGCCATCCGGGTCTGGCTGCGAACTTTATGAGTCCGCGACCTAGGCCGAGCGTCACAAGCCCGACCTAGTCGGCGACACTAAGCCTGGACAAGTGCTTTCGCTGATAAGGTTCCTTCAGTGATGCCCATGCTGCTACCGGCGTCTTCTGAGACGAGATTATATACCCCCTTAGATTATGCCGACCTAAGCAACGGACGAGCTGGGTTCCCAACAACGACTGTGTCGGGTTCGACATCTTTCGTTACTACAGCGCCCATACCTATAACAGATCTTGCTCCAATACGGATAGGTTTCGACGCAGAGCCCTGTTTGATGACAGACCCCGTCCCTAAATACGCGCCGTCCTCTATTGTTACGTTGCCATTACACTTAACGGACGGCGCAAATGTTACAAAATTTCCGATCTTACAGTCATGGGCTACATACGAATAGATGTTCAGATGAACAAAATCTCCGACGATCGCGTCACTCGTCAACGTAGACATGTGGCAAGCTATTAGGCCGACACCGACAATATTTTTTCCGACCGAACGGAATGTCCGGTCGGTTAAGCTATAGGGGATGGCACCTTTGTTTATACAAAATTCCGCGATGCGACGCCTGTTTGAATGGTCCCCAATAGCGACATTGAAATACCGTTCACCGGAAAGCCCGAGAAAAAAGCCTAGATTGACAACTTCCACCCCCATTAAGGAGCAAGGGGCTTCATAACCATCTTCCACTACGAAATATAGCTTGTGATGTGAGGACTGGGCCTCAATCTGTTCTTGTAATATAGGCATAACCTCTCGGCCAAAGCCGCCCATTCCAATCAATCCAAGGTACTTCATGTTCTCTCCTATAACTTGCGCGGGAGGTACTCCAGGGCTGCTCCCGTCATGATCACGGCATCGCGGAGATCCTACCCGCACAGCGGAGTTCGATGGTTTGCCGGCAGTTCGCCTCGAACGCCAGGTCACCCTACAGGCTGCCGAAGATCAAGAGATAGGTCGCTGCCACGTTTCCATCAATCAGTGTATGTTAGTTGAGCCAGCACAATCTCTGATTGATAAATCACGTTCTGACCCCACGTAAAAAGCCTTAGCTTCCAGCATCCAACATCGCTTCTTCACACACTGACGCAGCTATGCTGGCGACGATGTTGGGTTCATCTCCTTCGCGAGGAGCTGAAGCTAAAGGAGCAATCGCATCATCCGTTTCCGTGAAGTGTTTGAAGAACAGTCTCATCACGTGGTCGACACCTTCCGATGAAACATTGCGCAAATCGTTGCCAAAATACTTCCCGCGGGACTGAGGGCCCGTGATTATCTCATATGACGGAAAATATGCCACGCTGTCATTGGTTGCAGTTAACTTGTCGGCAGCAGCCCTTAGAACCGATTTCGACAAAATGGTCGACGTAATGACGTGGCGCTCTTCTGCTGTGGCAGCCAGGGACACCGGAGACACGGTTAATATAACCTTTATTGTTGGATTGACGCGCTTCAATAGATCTATAAAATGCTGTAGGTTGGAGACCACATCTTCGTAACGCTCATTTTTGAATTCATACTTCTTATTGTCAAAAATGCCAGCTATCACTCCGGGGCAAACAGGAAGTATTGCGCCATCGTCCTTGCGCATCCAACACTCGGTCAGACCCATGGTATATACCAGCACATTAGAATTTTCGAACATATTTCTCAAGCAAGCAAAGTGATGTACTAGGTCTGCATTCAAATCCTCAAGATCCTTAAAGCCGCCGTACTGAATTGCAGGACGGAAGGGATCCACAATAGACGCTCCCTGTTTCCAGAAAGACTCAGACGAAGTAAATTGTCCGTAAGCTCTCTGAAAAAGCTGAAGGAGCTGCCCCGACGTATATATATTTCCATATCTGCAAGAGAACACTCCGTAATTATTTAAGATAGAAACATCCTTTGGAATAATATAATGCGCCGTCTCGGCGACAAAATAATTGAAACCCGCAGACTGAAGCCGAGATGATATATGCTGAGCAAAACAGCTGCCTACCGTTGCTATCTTGTCGTCTCTGGATATTCTGAATGGTGCGGCGACGACGGGATCGATCTCATCGCTGGGTATATTAGAAACCCCTTTTGACCAGCGCTGATATGAAGGAATATGCCTGTAAGGATTGTACGATCCGCGGCTTTCTATCGACCCATTAAGTGCGATATCATAAATCTTCTGAAGGCAAGCCTCACCGTACGCAGCATTCGCGTGCGTCGCGTCACTACCAATATGTTCGGGAAGCATGAAATCGGTTAGTGAATTCCGGAGCTCCAAATCTAAATAATCCACTCCTGTTCGAGAGCAGATATCTCGCGCCGCTTTTGCGCCGGTCCTCCAGAGTTTCATTCTAAAAGCCGCTGGCGAAACTTTCATTTCTGCAGCAAAACCTTCTAAAGTGAGTCGGCTCTGGATTAGATCAGACGCCTCGATTGGAGGCGGCGTCTGCAAATGTGCTATTGCTCCGGTCGCGTTCGATTTAATATAATCAAGAAGACCGAGCTGGTGCAGCATCAACGAATTTAGCGTCTCATAGATCGTATTTGTAGGAATATGGACAAAATCTGATATAACTGAACGATCATCGAAGTCGAACGGCAGAGGCTGCTCTAAAAGACCGAGCAAGTTGTATTCATTGCCGCCGAGTACCGATATGAATATGGCTTGCCTGTCTTCGAAAGCAGCGTTCTCCACCAGATAGTCCCGCACAACCTCGCTTGCGGTCCACTTGTCTCCAGACATCTTCACCGATGCTAGCTCTTTGATCGGCAGCCGAATAAATTTGAACTCGACTTTGTTTTGTCTGGCGACTATAGAATCCGCTTGCCACGATGCGTGAATCAAAGCATCTATATGGGAATGGCCGATGATTACACATTTCACTTTGGATGCCCCTTCTTTACTGGTTTCACGTACTGATAAATAGAATCGCGAGACTCATAATCGAGTGATCACGCTTCTTCTACTACCCTGGCATTGATGCTCATCCATGGCATCAAACGGTCATCGTAACTAACGAAAATGTGATATCGCTGATCACGTCCAGTGAAGTCCAGGTCGATGTCGAAGCCGCAGAGCGGACTGCAGAACGAACGTTCACGGCTTGAAATAACGCTAGATACATCGAGGCGGTTTTCGCGCAGCTTGTATCTCGTCAGAGAGTCATTGTACAATACGGCGA
The DNA here is from genome assembly GCF_979253755.1 of Methylobacterium sp. AC315. Classification (NCBI taxonomy): domain Bacteria; kingdom Pseudomonadati; phylum Pseudomonadota; class Alphaproteobacteria; order Hyphomicrobiales; family Methylobacteriaceae; genus Methylobacterium; species Methylobacterium sp. AC315. Next base: position 5,880 of record NZ_CEEDEA010000044.1, on the reverse strand, counting down.
CTTCGACATGTTTGCCTGACTTGCTCACAGTCCATCCTCGAATTGGTATTTTACCTCGATCGAGAAGACGATTCTTACCAAAATCTACATCCATCGATAAATAGAAATTTTCTGAGAGCGAATGGTTATGATCTTCTATAATTTCCAAACTAATTTCTGTCTGGTCAAAACCTCGGGCCGGACCGATCGTCTGACGGCAGAAATCTCTCATTTTTTGAAAAATTGAATCTTGCAGAGCCGCTGGAAGCCCGGTCCACTGCCCTGTCTCGTGCAGTCTATAAACCGAAAGCATTTCGCGAATAAAGCCAATCCGTCCCGTCTGGCCAATGTATACGTTAAATAGCCAATCCGCGGCGTCAGGTGTAACAAAATAGCTCTCCGGGATGCTACCAAATGCGCCTTTCTTATAGAAACAACATGAAAAATTCGCGGTAATCGGATCTTTAGCAATTTCATAAGAGCGTACTTCATTTGACAAATAGCCTTGTGCCTCGTGAGGAACATAGGAATCCTTATTTTCCAATCGGAGCAACAGCCAGTTGAATGTCATGGCTAGCTCCGGACGCTTCAACATAAATATTAGATGTTTTACGACCTTTCGCGAGCTAAGCCAATAATCGTCACCTTCACAAAAAGCAACATAATCTCCGGTGCATTTGGCCATACAACGTTTTATGTTGGCTAACATTCCGATGTTCGGACCAGCCTCGATGAGTTTTATAACATTAGAAAATTTATCCTGGTATGACTCAATTATTTCTCGCGTTCCGTCAGTTGAGCTGTCGTCCCCAACTACGATCTCAAGCGTGAACGGGCCGTGTTGTCCAAGAATGCTGTTTAGACATTGCGAGATGTGAGCACTGTGGTTGAACGTCGTCACTATTACGGAAACTTTGATTGACTGCCTCAAAACAGTCTCGGTTTCGAGTGGGCTACTCCGAATTGCGTCAATATCATTTTGATGTAACGGAAGCGATGCTCGAGCTAAAGTTTCATTGTCTGCAATTATCTCTCCAAGTTGGAGGTATCTATCGTTGAAGATGGCGTCTTCCACCATGAATTCGAACAACGATCGATACGTCACCGAAATAACGTCGTTCAGCAAGCCGCCGAATAAATTGTGCGCCTCTTTGTATAGCTTTAGCTCGCCGCTACCGTGCTTCCGGCGGTGAGCTATAAGGTCGTGAGAACTTGACCACATGCCAGCAGAGTGTTTCCGGTATACCGCCATAACCTTGTCGATGAGCTTAATTTTCCCAATTTCTGCATGAATTAGGTGTAGATACCAGTCGAGCGGTTTGACGTCGCTAGCAAACCAAGAGGGCAGCGCGTTACTGAACCGCCATCTGTACATCACGCTATTTGTCTGTATGAAGTTTCCTAGTAACAGGTCCCACGACTTGAGTTCGCTTGGTAGACTTTTTGGAAATTCAAACGGCTGCTGGCTAAAGTCTTCGAAAATAACCTTGACCGGATGGAAGACTATGCTGTAATCTAGGTTTGCGTCCAAAAAGTCGGCTTGCAGCTGTAGTTTGCTCTCGTCCGTCCAGTAATCGTCGCCCTCGCACAAGGCAACGTATTCTCCTCGCGTCTTTGACATCAGGTCAAGAAAGTTTCCTGCAACTCCGAGGTTTTTTTCGCGTATAATCGGGACGATACGCGAGTCTTTTCTTGCATACTCTCGGATTATTTCGGACGTGTTGTCCGTCGAACTGTCGTCTCCAATTAGGAACTCGACAGGAAACGATACTTTTTGGCGTATAAATCCCTCCAAAGTGTCTCTTATATACATTTCCTGATTATAGGTGATGCAAAGTACCGTTACCTTGATCGCTTCATCATTCAAGTTTTTTTCTCGTAGTGCCGAAGGCTTAATCGGCAGTCGTCGTCCTAACGGTTTGCCTATCTCAACATAGTGCTCAATTGGTGCCATCCCGGTAAGGAAAACATCTGGAAATTCTCTAATATAAGTTTCGGTATCGAATCCAGCTTCCGCCATACGGCGGTATTCGGCCTGCAATGCGTAAGATTTCGCTCGTAAGTCGTTTTTCATATCTTTGGCGTTCCGTTCCATTGAGTCGGTATCGTACGTCTCTGAAAGATGTATTATTTTACCACCGAGCTTGGCGTCCGCCCTTCCAGAATACCGTACTCGACAAAGTGGTTTAGTGGATCAAGACAAGCTTCTCTTACATCTCCATTCGATGCGAGATACCACGAGGCGTCGAATAAATTTGCAGAAGTAATGATCGATTTTCGGATTTCTTTGTCCTCCACGCATTTCGCAATGCTTACCAATAGATCCTGGAAATTCTGCTGGATGATGGATGAGTCGTTCCTCGTCTGTTGCAGCTTGCTAGATAGCCAAGCTAATTCAAGTCGGCATCTTGAGATCTGATTTTTGAGAAGTGCGGTTTCGTCTTGATCTTTATCTTCTTCAGCTTGGAAGGAGATGGATGTGTTCGCGTCTTTACTCATTTGCCGCACCTTGTTATGATTTCGTAGATACGAAGTTTGTGGGGATCGGATGTGCGTTTTGACAGGAGGGCAAGATTTTCAGCTCAGCGGAGCTTTACTTGATTTCGATGAACATGATAAATTCCTCCGCAGGCAATTGCCTTCTTTCTGCTTCTCGGAAAAATATCGTTTGACGGCGCTCCATCTTCTTCGGCCTGACCGTCGCGCCAAAATGACTGAGCAGCGGCGTAGAGGTCGGCACTCACTATACCGCGGGAGGCATACGGGGTGCTAGGGCGTGCCCTCGATGAGCACCAGAAAGCGATGACGGCGGTCAGAGCGACGGCCGAGGCTCAGTTTCTGGCGAGCTTGTAGTAGCGGGTTACAATGCGGCGGAAGTCCTTGAGGCGGTTGAAAGTGGCTCGATGCGCCAGCGCTCCCGCTTGCGGGGCCTGTTATGGCGGATCTTTCGCTTGCGGCCGCGCTGACTGGCGTGATGCCGATCTTGCGTAAGTCAGCACGCAGTCAGTGGGCGTCGTAGCCCTTGGCGACGGTCAGACGCTGGATCTGTGTCAACGGGCATCGAAGTCTGGTTCTTCCGCAAGTCGTGTGGCGAAGTGTGCCGGCCGGCGTGGGGACTATCGGAAATTCCGTGTGTGGGCGGCGGGTTGAACATCAGGCCGCCATGGCCCGGGTGAAGCGCTCGCCGAAGATGACGGCGAACTGCGCCTGGGCCATGACCCACTCACGCGGGCCCATCTTCCACGCCTTCTCGGAGCGGTTCAAGACCAGGTAGAGCAGCTTCAGCGCGGCCTCGTCGGTTGGGAAGTGGCCCCGGGCGCGCACAGCCCGGCGCAGCGTGGCGTTCAGGGCCTCGATGGCGTTCGTGGCGTACAGGATTCGCCGGACCTCGCCCGGGAACGCGTAGAACGGGATGACTTCGCCCCAGGCCCGTCGCCAACTCTGAGCGATGGCCGGGTACTTCCGGCCCCACGCGCCCGCCTCGAAGGCAGCCAAGGCCGTCTCGCCGGCGGCGGCATCGAGCGCACGGTAGATCTCCTTCAGCGCCGCCGCCACGAGCTTGCGGTCCTTGTAGGAGACGAAGTCGAGGCTGTGGCGCAGGAGGTGGACGATGCATATGTGGACGGTCTCCCGCTTACAAGACATTCAGGCAGATCGGGGCTGATCGCTTGCCTTCATATGTCCGGCCTTTGAGGTGCGATCTCGATTGATCGCTGGCCAAGATGGTTTCCGCTACTCAGGGTCCAAACAAGTCTGCGGCATTTAAGTGCCATTGCATTGTATGGTTTGCCGTGAGCCCGGATCGATCGAATCCATCTACCGTGGTCTTGCAAGTTCGCTTCCAGCCCAGCAGCACCTGTCCTATGAGCTTTGGGCGGATTTCATTACATTATGCCGTCACGGGTTGATTGGTGCTGCGCGAGTGGTACCGCTCTCCCGAGACCATCAATTTCCACGCGATGCGGGCAATTTTGTTGGCGACGGCCACGGCAACCAGTTTGGGCGGCTTCCGCTTCAGCATATCCAGGAGCCAGGGGCTCGCATGCTTGCTACGTCCGGCGCGAACATGCCGTAACAGCGCCGTAGCGCCTGCGACGAGCACGCTTCTTAAGGCCTCGTCGCCGGCTCGCGTGATCTTCCCGGTTCGCGTTTTGCCGCCTTTCGAGTGATCTTTTGGTGTGAGCCCTATCCAGGCTGCGAACTGCCGCGCTGATGCGAACAGCTCGGGAGCGGGCGACTTCATGGTGAGAAGCGAAGCGCCGATCGGGCCGACACCTGGTATTCCAGCTAAACGGCGCGCGCGTTCGTCCGCGCGGTGCCACTGGGCGAGTTGCGCTTCGGTCTCGGCGATCTCTTCTTCCAATTGTCGATAGATTTTTCCCTGCGTTGCGAACAGCGTCCGGGCAAGCGCAGGGACGGAGCGATCCAGAGCGATCCGGTCGAGAAGTTGTTCGACCCTGCAGATGCCCTTCGCGGCTATGAGCCCGAACTCGGCTGCGTAGCCGCGGATGGAATTTGCCACCTGCGTTCGCATTTGGATCAGACGTTCGCGTACACCGATCAGCATCAACGCTGCCTGCTGTTGTGGCGTCTTTATCGGTACGAACCTCATCGTTGGCCGGCTCATCGCCTCACAAATGGCCTCCGCATCCGCAGCATCGATCTTTCCGCGCTTCACATAAGGTTTGACCAATTGCGGCGCGATCAGTTTGACCTCATGGCCATAAGAGGTCAGCAGCCGTGCCAAGTTGTGGGACGCCCCACAGGCCTCGAGCGCGACGCTGGTCGGCGGCAGCCTCTCGAAGAACATCAGCATGTCCGCTCGCCGCAACTGCCTGCGAAGCACCGGCTTCTCGGCGGCGTCTACCCCGTGAAGCTGGAAGACGTGCTTAGACGTGTCGATCCCAATCCGGATAGGCTTTTCCACGGACGGTCTCCTTCATCTGGGTTTCAACAACCTCATCGTGGCACATCCTGATGCCGTTGAGAGACCGTCCACACCACAGGTCTGGACCAGCGCCTCGGGGAACACCGCCCGGATCGCGTCGGGGAAGCCCTTCAGGCCATCGACCACGGCCAGGAGCACGTCCTCGACGCCGCGGTTCCTGAGCTCGTTCATGACCCGCAACCAGAACTTGGCGCCCTCGTTCTGCTTCAGCCACAGGCCGAGGATCTCCTTGGATCCGTCGGCGCGCACGCCCAGCGCGATATGGACCGCCTTGTTCCGGACCACACCCTCGTCGCGCACCTTGATCCGCAGGGCGTCGAAGAACACGATCGGGTAGACCGGCTCCAGCGGCCGGGCCTGCCAGGCGGCGACCTCCTCCAGCACCGCGTCGGTCACCGCGCTGATCAGGTCGGGCGAGACCTCGATCCCGTAGAGCTCGCGCAGGTGCCCGACGATCTCCCGGGTGCTCATGCCGCGGGCGTACATCGACACGATCTTATCGTCGAAGCCGGGAAAGCGGCGCTGATACCGGGCGATCAGTTGCGGGTCGAACGTCGCCTGTCGGTCGCGAGGGATCGCAAGCTCGATCCGACCGGTCTCGGTCGTGACTGTCTTGCGGCCATAGCCGTTGCGCGTGTTACCGGCCTCCTCGCCCGCCAGATGGTGGTCCATCTCGGCGTTGAGCGCACGCTCGGCCAGGGCCTTCTTCAGTGCGTCCAGTAAGCCGTCGGACTCGAACGCCGTCTTCGGATCGGCCCCGGCCAGGAGCTGATCCAGGATCGCGTCAGGGATGTGGGGTGCTTTGCGTCGTGCCATCGGGAACCTCCTTCGGATCCACTATGGCCGCCTCCACACGAAATTCCTGACAGTCCCCTCAAGCCCGCGACAGAGCAAGGTGCGGCCCTCACCGCCACAGTCCCGAACCCGGACAGCCGCTCGGGCCAGAGCCCGCA
>NZ_CEEDEA010000043.1:0-20361 GCF_979253755.1 Methylobacterium sp. AC315 | reverse complement strand
CAACCAAACACACACAGACACGATCACCACGATCCAGCCAAACAGCCGGTCCGCTCACGCGGACCGGCTGTTTCGTGCTCGGGGCTTCGCTTGGTAAGCGGAGTGGTCGAAGAGTGGGTCCAGAAGTCGGATGATCCCGCATCCCGGCATGAAGCTGAGCGCATGCCCTCAACCTCGAATCTGCCTCAGGCCGCCCGCCGCTCGCTGGTCGATTCGGCGATCGATCTCATCCGCACGCAGAACGAGACCGGCCGCTGGAAGGTCGGGGCGCGCATCCCGAAGGAGGCGGAACTCGCCGCGATGCTGCAGGTCGGGCGGAATACGGTGCGGGAGGCCGTGCGGGTTCTCTCTCATGCCCAGGTGCTGGAGGTGCGTCAGGGGGACGGAACCCATGTCCGCCTCAACGTCGATCCGGCGGAGGTCATGCGCCGGGTCGCCCATGCGAGTCTGCGCGACCATTTCGAGTTGCGTGCGCTTCTCGAGACCGAGGCGGCCTGCCGGGCGGCGGCGCGACGGAACGACGATGACGTGGCGCGGCTCGAAACCTTGCTGGAAGCACGCGGAGACCGTCCCCAGGATGGGGACCTCGCTGCCTTCATCGAACGCGACATCGCCTTCCATGTCGCGGTTGCGCAATGCGGCGACAACGCCGCGCTCGCGGAACTCTACCGCTATTTCGCCTTGTCGTTGCACGGCAGTACGAGCACGGCGCTCGCCGACAGGGCCTTGCCCGAGCCCGACCTCGCCGCCCATCGCCGGGTGGTCGATGCGATCCGGAAACGGGACGAAGCGGGTGCGGCGGAGGCGGCCCGGGCGATCGTCGGCCCGATCCTCGATGCGCTCGGGCGTATCGAGACCGCCGGGGCCTGAGCGCGCTGCGGCTCCGATCAGCCCACCGCGTCCAGGGTCTGCCTAGCCAGTGCGACGGCTTCGCGATCGTTGGCGCATGCGGCCTGGCGCGTGCCGAACGCGCGGATCACGCTGGAAAAGGGCGTGGCGGCCCTCCGGGTCTGGCTCGACGACGATCAATGCGCGGCAGCGCCCGCCCAGGGCTTTCTTGTTCCGTTTCAGCTAGAGGCCGCGCACGACCCGGTCGTCCTGCGCTTCGTCGTGCCGGCGCCCGTCATAGATCAGCACGAAGGGGTCGCCGCCTGCGAGCAACGCGTTCATTTCCCGGCACCAGACGGAGGCGTAGCCGGGCGGACGGGCAGGGTCATTCCGGCTCTGCGCCATTGAACCGGGTGCGGTCGATGCGCGCGACGGGTCGATCGGCGAACACGGCGGTTCCGCGAAGCGACACGGACACGGAGATCGCGCTGCCCGTGCTTACGGTGACGCGACGCGGGATGACGGGAACGGATCCGGTCCCTGGGATCGTGGCCCGGGTCTCGCCAGCGGGATCCGCGCCATCGGCCGGAGCGCCGGCGACCCGGCCAACAGCTTCTCGGTGCCGCCCGTGACCCTGGTGGACATCGGTGTCCGCTACGAGCTCGGCGCCGCCGATCCGGGGCTGGCGGGCTGGCAGGTCTCGATGAACGCCGCCAACCTGTTCGACCGGACCAGTGTCACGTCTTGCTTCGCTGCGGGGGGCTGCTTCTACGGCAACGGCCGGACCGTCATCGCCAGCCTCGGTTACCGCTGGTCGGATTAGCGCGTGCCCGCCCGGCGGGTGCGGCGCTCGGCCTTGCGGGTCGCGGTCTCGCGCAGGTGCTGCTCGATGGCGTCGTTGGCGCGGCTGCGCATGTGCCGGATCGCCTCGACGTCGTCGAAGGTGTCGGGGAAGCGGCGTGACAGCCATAGATAGGCGCTGGCCAGGCGGACGCTCCGCTCCTGGTAGTCGAGTTCCCCGGTCAGGTTCGCCCGCAGGGCCGGGACCGTGGTGCCGGCCGCCCGGGCCTGGCTCCAGCGTTCGAGCATGCCCATGGCGATCTCGTCGCGCCGGTTGATCGGGCAGACCGAGAAGGCGAACTTTTCCTCGATCGGCAACCGCGCCCGGTCGACCACCCGCGCGACCTCCAGGATCTCCTCCAGAGCCGAGGGTTGGAACGGCGAGCCGGCGTAGAAGGTCGCCCGGGCGAAGTGCGTCAGCACCTCGTGGAGGCTGTGGGTCTGCATCTCCGCGGCGACCGAGCGGATCGCGCCGAGATCCGGCCGGACGAAGAAGCGCGAGTCCGCTGCCGGCGCCGTGGGGGCCCCCGACAACGCGACCCGGATCGGCTCGACGGCGATCGCGTCCGTCGCCGCCACGTAGCCGACCTCCTGGTGCCCGTAGCGGCCCGCCCGCCCGGCGATCTGGCGGATCTCGGAATTGGTCAGCCCGCGCTCCTTCACGCCGTCCCACTTGCGCACGGTCGAGAACACGATCCGCCGGAGCGGCCCGAGATTGAGCCCCATGCCGATCGCGTCGGTGGTGACCAGGACGTTGGCCTCGCCGGTGCGGAAGCGGGTGGCCTCGGCCCGGCGCACCTCCGGCGACAGGGCGCCGTAGATCGTCGCCACCCGGTGCCCGCGGGCGACCAGGATCTCGCGGTTCTCGTGCACGGCTCGGCGCGAGAACGCCACGACCGCGTCCCCCGGCTCGACCTTCTCCAGGGGCACCGCCTCGTCGAGCAGCAGCAGCGGCGACTTGCGGGTGAACGGGATCACCTCCAGCGACTCGCCCGCGGCCTCGGCGGCGCGGCGGACGTACGACAGGGCGTCGTCGGAGCCGCACACGACCACGGTCCGGGCGGGCACGCCGAACAGCGCGTTGGTCCAGGCCCAGCCGCGGTCGGGATCCGACAGCATCTGGATCTCGTCGATCACCGCGACATCGATGGGGCGGGTCAGGTCGGCGGTCTCGATGGTGCGGGCGGTGTGGGTCGGCTCGGGCTCGCCCAAAACCTCCTCGCCAGTGACCATCCCGGCCCGGAGCCCGCGCTCGCGCAGGGCCTCGTAATTCTCCAGGGCGAGCAGCCGCAGCGGCGCCAGGTAGGTGCCCGTCGGCGCCGCCGTCAGCATCTGCAGGGCCGCGTAGGTCTTGCCGGAATTGGTCGGGCCCATGTGGAACAGGATCCGCCGGTTCAGCCGGCGGGCGGCGGCGAAGCGCTCGATATAGGCACCGAAGCCGACCTGATCGCGCAGGCGGCGCAGGCGCGAGCCCTCGCTCGCCACCGCCTTGGCGTGGCGGCGCACGGGGGTGAGCGCGTCGACCAGGGCGCGTGCCAGCTTCGGCCCGTAGGCGAACACCCGGGACCGGAGCGACCGGTCCATGTGGGCGATGTAGGCGGCCGCATCGGCCCCGACCTCGCGCAGGTCCTGGATGATCTGCGCACGCAGGCGCTCGACCGGCTTGCTCAAGCTGCGGACGGCCTCGGCCGCCCGCTCCGCCACGGCCGCCCGCAGCGCCTCGACCCGGTGGGCGGGATCGTTCCGGGCCGCCATGCGCGCCAGGATCTCGGCGGTGGCCGGGTCCGGGGCGATGTCGATCCGGAGGTCCATGCGGCCGTTGTCGAGCAGCGGGATCTCGATCCGGATAGTCCAGATCACCCGATGGTCCCGGGTGATCGCGGCCTTCAGGGTGGGGATGGCCTTCCGGACCGCCGGGACCCCCGTCTCGGCGAAGGCCCGGGCCCGCTGCCGGGCGCGCAACGCCTGGGCGACCCGCTCGTCCTCCACCTCGGCACCGAAATCAGGCAGCTCGAGATCGGCGCGCAGGGTTTCCAGATCAACGGAATCCGGGGCGAGCCCGAGCCGCGCCACGGCTTCGGACAGATACGCGATCGTGGGGCGGAGACGCTTGCGCGCCATGAACTCACCTTCGGCAGCGGCGTCCGCCGGTCGGCGCTGACGCCGTCGAACGCATTCCTAACAAGCATCTATGCCTAACAAGCATCTATGCCTGACAAACATCTATGCCTGACAAGCATTCTTGCGCCAGGATAGCTCCGGATGCCATCCCGCTTCCTGTCCTGTGTTCAGGCGTCGTGCGCCGCCTCGGTCAGCCAGGCGCAGAAGGCGCGCACGGTCGGGTCGTCCGCCCGGGTCTCGGGTACGTAGGTGTAGTAGCTCCGCGCCGGCAGCGACGGGCCCGCGAACGGGCGGGTCAGGCGGCCGGCGGCCACGTCGTCGGCGATCAGGCGCTCCGGGCCCATCGCGACGCCGAGGCCGTCGAGGGCGGCCTGCAGCGTCAGGTAGAAGTGCTCCAGGGTCACCGAGGCCTGCGGCGTCAGGTCCGGCACCCCGGCGGCCCGCAGCCAGTGCGGCCAGACCTCCGGGAGCGTCGCCGCGTGCAGGAGGGTATGGTGGCGCAGGTGTTCCGGTTCGTGGAGCGGCAGGCGCCGCAGCAGGGCCGGGCTGCACACCGGCAGGCGCCGCTCGGACAGGAACGGCTGCCCGATATGGCCGGGACGCGTATCCGGCCCGCCCCGGATCGCCACGTCGAACGGGTCCACCAGGTGGGCCAGGGGCACGTTGGAGGTGGTCAGCCGGACTTCCACGGCGGGGTGGGCGACCTGGAAGCCGGACAGGCGCGGGATCAGCCAGCGCAGGGTGAAGGTGGCCAGCGCGTTGACGTGCAGCAGGCGCGGCCGGCCGCGCTCGACCTGGCGGGCGGTGGCCAGGGCGACGCGGTCGAGGGCGGCGCCGATCTCGGCGGCGTAGCTCTGCCCGGCCTCGGTGAGCACCACGCGCCGGTTGTGACGCTCGAACAGCGGCACGCCGAGCCAGCCTTCGAGCATCTGCACGTGCCGGCTCACGGCTCCGTGGGTCACGCGCAGCTCCTCGGCGGCGCGGGTGAAGCTCGCGTGACGGGCCGCCGCCTCGAAGGCCTTGAGGGCGTTGAGCGGCGGCAGGCGGCGATGCATGTCTGTCAGATTTCCTCACGCGAGCGTCAACATAAGTCGTTTGTCAGCCGGGCGCGAGACCCGCATCCTGCGGTGGAACCACCAAGGGAAGCAGATGGCCCGCGCATCGGAGCTCACCGCCTCGCTGGACGACGCCCCGGACCGGACGGCCAAGCGCATCGAGGACAAGCGCATCGAGGACAAGCGCACCCTCGTGGTCACCGGGGTCAACCACGCCCTCCACGACGGCTACACCGACCTGATCTACGTGCTGCTGCCGGTCTGGCAGGCGGAGTTCGGCCTCGATTACGTCGCGCTGGCGCTGCTGCGCTCGCTCTATAACGGCGCGCTCGCCGCCCTGCAGATGCCGGCGAGCCGGCTCGCCCAAGCGCTCGGTGCCCGCACCGTCCTGGTCCTCGGCACGCTGCTCAGCGCCGGCGGCTACGCGCTCGCCGGGGCGTCGGGGGGCCTGATCGGCCTCTGCGCCGGCCTGCTGCTCGGCGGCGCGGGCAGCAGCACGCAGCATCCGCTCGCCTCGACGGTGATCGCCCGGGCCTACGGGGCCGCCGCGCGGGGGCCGCTCGGCACCTACAACTTCGCCGGCGACCTCGGGAAGGCGGCCGTGCCGCCGCTGGTCGGCTTCCTGCTGACCCTGTCGGGCTGGCGAACGGCGCTCTGGGTGATCGCCGGGCTGGGCGTCGCGGTCGCGCTCGGCGTCGGCCGCTGGCTGCCGCGTGATCCCGCCTCACGCGGCGCGCCATCCCGGACCGCCCCGGGTCCCGCGCGGGGGGGCGACGGGACGGAGGCGCGGCCCGGCTTCGGGCTGCTCGTCGCCATCGGCACCCTCGACAACGCCGCGCGCCCCGCCTTCCTGCTCTACCTGCCGTTCCTGCTGCAGGAGAAGGGCGCGGCCCTGACCACCGTGGGGCTCGCGCTCTCGCTGGTGTTCATCGGCGGCGCGCTCGGCAAGGCCGTCTGCGGCCGGCTCGGGGAACGCCTCGGCGTGACCCGGACCGTGCTGCTGACCGAGACCGGGACCGCGGCCGCGATCCTGGCGGTGATCGCCCTGTCGCTCGTGCCCGCGCTGATCCTGCTGCCGCTGCTCGGGGTGATGCTGAACGGAACCTCGTCGGTCCTGTACGGCACGGTGCCGGAACTCGCCCCGGGCGGCCGGGTCGAGCGGGCGTTCGCGGTGTTCTACACCTGCACGCTCGGGGGCAGCGCGCTGGCGGCCCCGCTGCTCTATGGCCGGCTCGGGGACGCGGCCGGCCCCCATTGGGCCGCGGTGGCGGCTGCCGTGACGGCGCTCGCCGTGGTGCCGCTCATGCTGGCCCTGTCCCGGCATCTGGCCGGGGGGAGGGCGGCCCAGCGGTGCTGATGGGGTTTCTCACCGTGCCAGATGGCACCGATCCGTGAACACCCCGGCGGCTCAGAGCACCCCGAGCGTGCTCACCCGGACCGGCTCGGAGCGGCCCTCCACCGGGATCTCCCGGATCGCCGTCGGCGTGGCCTTGGCGGCGCGGTAGACCGCCTCCGAGACCACAGCGATGCAGCCTAAAACCTTGGTCAGGCCCTGCAGGCGCGAGGCGACGTTGACGGTGTCGCCGAGCGCGGTGAAGCGGGCGTCGGTGGCGTCCCCCATCTCGCCGACGATCGCCAGGCCGGCATGCACGCCGATCCCGTACCGGAGGGTGTGCTCCAGGTCCGCGGCCAGGAGCTCGTTCAGGGTGGCGACGTGCTCGGCCACGAGCTCCACCGCCCGGAGCGCGTCGCGCGCCGCCGGCTCGGGTTCGGTCTCGAGGCCGAACAGCGCCAGCAAGCCGTCGCCCAGGAACTGGTTGGTCGAGCCGCCAGCCTCCCGCACCGCGTCGCCGACCGCGCCGAGGAAGCGGTTGATGATGAACACCGTGTCGTAGGGCAGCCGCTCCTCGGCGAGCCGGGTCGAGCCGCGCAGGTCGACGAACATCGCCACGATGAAGCGCTCCTCGCCGGATTGCGCCCGGTCGAGCAGATCCGCCTGCCGCACCGGCGGCGGCAGCGGGAACAGCGGCACCACGGCGAGGTCGGCCTCGGGCCGGAACTGACAGGCGAGGCGCACCCCCGGCCCGGCGGCGATCCGCTCCAGCACGGCGCGCTCGGCCCGGCCCGCGGGGGGCGTGCGGTCGCTGCCGTCGAGCACGCGGATCCGGCAGGTGGAACACCGGCCCCGGCCGCCGCAGACGCTGGCATGCGGGATCCGGTTGCGCCGGCTCGCCTCCAGCACGCTGGTGCCGTGAGGTACCCGGACCACGCGGCCGCCGGGATAGCGCAGCCGGATCGTCCCGCGCTTGATCTCCGCCAGGGTCCGGACCCCGCGGGCCGCGATCACGGCGGCCACCAGGCCGGCATAGGTCAGCAGCATCCCGTTCCGGATGGCGGCGAGCCGCGCCACCTGGTCGGGCAGTCCGACATGGACCGGCTGGAGCGCCACGGCGCGCCAGGCCGGGTCCTGGGCGAGCGCGGCGATCGTCCGGCCGCCCTGCGCGAAGCCGAGCAGGGCGAGGACCGGCACCAGCACCGCCACCGCCAGCAGCCAGGGGGCGGCGCGCCCGAAGGCGGGCTTCAGACGGAGCCAGAAATACAGGCCGGAGCAGCCGTGGATCCAGGCGATGACCAGCATCGCCGCCTGCATCGCGCCCTGCTGCGGCGCGGCGACCCAGAAGGCGTAGAGTTCCTGCGCGTAGCCCTTGTCGAGGCCCTCGGTGGCGAAGGCGATCCGGGTGCCCGCGACGTGGCTGATGAGCAGCGGCGGGATCAGCAGGCCGGAGACCATCTGGACCACCTCGCCGGGCCGCCAGCGGAAGTAGCGGGCCACGTAGAGGCCCTGGAGCCCGAGCAGCAGGTGGATCAGCAGGGCGCCGTAGAGCAGCGCCAGGCCCAGCGGGTTGAGCCACAGGGCGGAAGCGATATCGAGGCCGTCCTCCATGGCGTCGAGGGAGACGTTGCCGAGGGCATGGTTGGTCAGGTGGGTCAGGATGTAGGCGAACAGCACCAGCCCGCTGTATAGGCGCAGGCGGCGGACGCCGAGGACGGGCCGGACCCGGGCGCGCAGCGGGATCGGGGCGGCCGGCAAACCCCCGGCGGGGGTTCGGAGCGTCGCGATCGACGAGGTGCGCGTCATGCTGGGAGGTCCGACGAGATCGGCAGCGGGCCCGGTCTGGCCGGCCTGTCGTACCAGCAAACCGCGTCCGCGGCCTCCGCTGTCTTTCTACGTGCGGGCGAATTTCGGGTCGGGACCGGAGCGGAGGCCGCCCGACAGACTTCGCGGTCCCTTCGAAGCGAACGAAAAAGGCATTGCCGTCGGCCGGGGATCGACGAAGAAACGCGCGGCCCATCCGCCACGTCCACGAAGTCTGCGGGGCCGGACCCGGATGCCGGCCGAACGTCAACCCAACGGACCGCCCGGCCTTGCCCGGCTGGCTGACACCATCCAGATGACACTTCCGGCATGACACGCCCAGCATGACCCCCGTCGATCCGAAGCCCGCCTTGTTCTTCGCCCGGAACGCCGCCGCGGTGGCGGCGGAGCTGATCGGCGCGCGGCTCTGGGTCGGCGCGGCGGGCGGGCTCATCGTCGAGACGGAAGCCTACGACCGGACCGACCCGGCCTCCCACAGCTTCGCGGGCCCGACCCGCCGCAACGCCAGCATGTTCGGGCCGCCCGGGCACGTCTACGTCTACCGGTCCTATGGGCTGCACTGGTGCCTGAACCTGGTCTGCGAGCCGGGCAGCGCGGTGCTGCTGCGGGCGATCGAGCCGACCGAGGGCCAGGACGCCATGGCGGCCCGGCGCGGCACGGACGATCCGCTTCTGCTCTGCGCCGGACCCGGCCGGCTGTGCCAGGCCCTCGGGGTCACCGGCGCGCTGGATGGCCTGCCGGTGGCGGAGGCGCCGTTCCGGTTCGAGCCCCGGGCGCAGGCCGTCGCGGTCGCGGCGGACCGCCGCATCGGGATCACCCGCGGCGCCGAGACGCCCTGGCGCTTTTTGCTCGCCGGATCCCGGTTCGTCAGCCGGCCGGCGCGGCGGACCGCGGGGAGCGCGCCGCCGGCCTGAGACCCGGCGGCCCCGGTGGAACCGCACGGACCGTCGCGGCCGCCCCCGTACGCTTGGCCGGTAGCGCAACCTCATGTATAGGTTTCTTCGCGGGAGACTGACATTGCTACAACTACAGGTCGGATAAATTTTACTCCGCAAGCATTCGGACGTTCCGTGAGCCAGGATAGCCACAAGGCCTTCGAGATCGTCGGCCGTCTCAAGCAGGCCGCGCGGATCCCGGACATCCTGCGCGAGATGCGGTCGGCCGGCGCGTATTTCGGCTACGACGCCTTCATCATCACCAACCTGCCGGCGGAGCACGCGATCTCCACGCAGGGCTGCGCCCTGGTGCCGGCCTGGCCGGAGGGCTGGCGGAAGCGCTATTTCGACCGGGACTACCTGCGGATCGACCCGGTCGCGAACCATGTCCGGCGCACCACCGAGCCGTTCCTGTGGCGGGAGGCGCCCTACCGGGCCGACGAGGCCGGGGCCGCCCGGGTGATGGGCGAGGCGACCGAGTTCGGGCTGACGCAGGGGTTCTGCGTCCCGATCCATCACCTGTCCGGCCCGGGGGGCGGCGTCAGCTTCGGGGCGGACCGGCTCGACCTGTCGGACGACGCCAAGGCGGCGCTGCACCTCGTGTCGATCTACGCCTACCAGCGGGCCGAGACCCTGATCCGCGAGGGCGGCCGCAGCCCGGCGCGCAAGGCGCCCCGGCTCACCGCGCGGGAGATCGAGTGCCTGCGCTGGACCGCGGCCGGCAAGACCAGCTGGGAGGCCTCCGAGATCCTGAGCACGTCGCAGCGGACCGTGGAGTTCCACCTCAAGAACGCCGCCCGCAAGCTCGACGCGGTCAACCGCGTCCAATGCGTCGCCGAGGCCATGCGGCAGGGCATCATAGCCTGACCCCGGGGCGGCCGCCGACCTCGTAAATTTACGAGGCTCTTTCGGACCCGCCACCCGGCATCACGCCCCCAAAGGGGGAAGTGATCCATGGTTGTTGTGATCGACGACGACAATATTTCCCGGCACGGCGATCTGATGGACAAGATCTACCGGTTCCGGCACGCCCTGTTCGTGGAGCGGCTGAACTGGGAGGCCTGCCGCCGGCCCGACGGCCGCGAGATCGACCAGTTCGACGGCCCCGGCTGCATCCACCTGGCCTACCTGGAGGGCGCGGCCGTGACCGCCTACACACGGCTGCTGCCGACGACCCGGCCGCATCTGCTCACGGAGGTCTACCCGCACCTCGCCGAGCGCGGCCCGGCGCCCCGGGGCGCGGCGGTGTACGAGTGGACCCGGTGCGGGACGCTGCCGTCCCGGCGCGAGGGCCGCACCAGCCGCATCGACCCGGCCACCGCCGGGATCTTCATCGCGGCGGCCGAGGTGGCGCGGGCGCGCGGCCTCGACGGCCTGCTGGCGCAGACGCACCCGATCCTGGTCAACCGGCTGATGTCCTGCGGCTGGGACGTGGAGCCCCTCGGGCTGCCGACGACCTATCAGGGCCATTCCATCCTGGCGGTCTACGCCCGGCTGACGCCCGACACGGTCGCGGAGTCGCGCCGGTTCTTCGGCCTCGACGCCGCGCCCCCGCACGCCCCCCGCACGCAGGCGATCCGCCCGTCCGTGCCCGCCGAGCGGAGGCTGCACGCATGAGCATCTCGGACATCCTGGACGAGGCCTGCGGGCGCGAGGGCGAGGACCCGGCGATCGTGCGCCTGGGCCACCACGCGATCGAGATGTGGCGGGCCGCCGAGGAGATCGGCGACCCGGGTCTCCTGGCCGCCCTGCGCCCGCTGGTGGAGCATGTCGGCCGGGCGCTGGCCCGCGACGTCGGGGGCGAAACCTGCCTGGACGACACGCTGCATTGAGGGCGCGGGGGCGGGGGTTTTAAGCGGCCGACGGTCCCGCCCCCGTCGTTGCCCGCGCGGCGCCGCAGCCGTGTGGTCGAAGTCGGAGGCTCGGTTCCCACCGCGATCTCGGCCAGGGGTGGCAAGTGGCCCCCGGCTTTTCGCCCCGGAGCAGACGTTCCGCGACCGACCCCCGCACGCCCGCGCCGCGACACCGTGGTCCACACGACGAACGCACGCCGATGCGCCCTCACCAGGGACTAGAATTTGGAATTATTCGCACTCCAGTGCATCCTGCCTCTGCGCTGAGCCGGCTCGCTAGAACAATAAAGCGAAACGCTCGGCCGTGGAGGAACCATGAACGAGATCGTCAAGCCCGACTCCCTGCTCGTCGCCAAGGCGGAGAGCCTGACCCAGACCTTCTTCGGCGGCTGCCCCCACGATTGCCCGGACACCTGCTCGATGATCTTCGAGGTTAAGGACGGGGAACTGCTCGGCGTGCGCGGCAACCCGGACCATCCGATGACCCGCGGCGGTCTCTGCGTGAAGCTGAAGGACTACGAGAAGCGCCACTACCATCCGGACCGGCTGCTCTACCCGATGAAGCGGGTCGGCCCGAAGGGCTCGAAGCAGTTCGAGCGCATCACCTGGGACGAGGCCCTCGACACCATCGTCACCCGCTGGAAGGCGATCATCGACCAGTACGGGCCGGAGGCCATCGCGCCCTACAGCTACCTCGGCAACCAGGGCCTCGTGCATGGCTTGAATGGCGGCGACGCGTTCTTCAACCGCATGGGCGCCACCGTGACCGAGCGCACCTTCTGCGGCGAGGGCTCGTGTACCGCGTGGCTGCTCACGGTCGGGCCGACCGCTGGCCTCGACCCGGACAGCTACATCCACTCCAAGTACATCGTGATCTGGGCCTGCAACTCGGTCTCGACGAACCTGCACCACTGGGCCATCGTCAAGGACGCGCAGAAGAAGGGCGCCAAGGTCGTCGTGATCGACACCTACGCGTCGCGCACCGCCAAGGCGGCCGACTGGCATATCGCGCCCAAGCCCGGCACCGACGGGGCGCTGGCCATGGCGCTGATCAATGCGATCATCGCGCAGGGCCTCGTCGATCAGGATTACGTCGACAATTACACGGTCGGCTTCGAGGAGCTGAAGGAGCGGGCCAGCACCCGCACGCCGGAATGGGCTGCCGAGATCACCGGCGTCCCGGCCGAGGACATCCGCAAGCTCGCCTACGAGATGGCCACCGAGCAGCCCGTCGGCATCCGCATGGGCGTGGCGCTGGAGCGGCATTACGGCGGCGGCCAGACCATCCGGGCGGTGACCTGCATCCCGGCGCTCACCGGCGCATGGCGCCACGTTGGCGGCGGCGTCACCCAGTTCGGCGTCTGGGAGCACCCCTACAAGTTCGACGTGATGTGCCGCCCTGATCTGATCCCCGAGGGCACCCGCGTGGTCTCGAACCTGCAGATCGGGCGCGCGCTCACCGGCGAGATGCAGCTCGACCCGCCGATCATGTCAATGATGTGCTGGAACTCGAACCCGGTCACGCAGGCGCCCGAGACCGACAAGATCGTCGAGGGGCTGATGCGCGAGGACCTGTTCATGGTCTCGGCCGAGCACTTCATCTCGGACACCGCCTCCTACGCCGACATCGTTCTCCCGGCGACGATGGGCGCCGAGATGGAGGACATGATCCTCTCCTGGGGTCACCTTTATCTCACCTACAACACCAAGTGCGCGGACGCGCCCGGCGAGGCGATCCCGAACAACGAGATCTTCCGCCAGCTCGCCGCCCGCCTCGGCTACGAGGACGAGAACTTCAAGTGGTCGGACAGCGAGTGCCTGGAGCACTACGTCGACTGGTCGTCGCCGGCCTGCGAGGGCATCGACCTCGCCTACATGCGCGAGCACGGCTTCGCCCGCCTCAAGGTCGGGACGCCGGACGACCGGGCGCCCCACCGGGAGGGCAACTTCCCGACGCCGACCGGCAAGTGCATGCTCAAGGTCGAGGGTGCCACGAACTTCGTCGCGCCGCCGTTCCGGCAGATGTACGAGGGCTTCCAGCCCGGCGAGGCGCTCGACCCGCTGCCCGACTACCTCGGCCCGCGCGAGTCCCACACCAACGACCCGGAGCTGGCCAAGCGCTTCCCGCTGAACATCGTCTCGCCCAAGAGCCACTACTTCCTGAACTCCTGCTACGCCAACATGGAGGACAAGCAGAAGGGCCAGGGCGAGCAGTTCGTGATGATCAGCCAGCACGATGCCGACGCGCGTGGCATCCGGGACGGCGACCGCGTGCAGGTCGGCAACGACCGCGGCGCCTTCAAGGGCGTGGCGCGCATCACCGACGACGTGAGGGCCGGGATCGTGGTCGCGACGCTGGGCTACTGGCGCCAGCTCAACGAGGGCACGGTCAACAGCATCGCGTCGGGGGCCTTCACCGACATGGGCCACGCCCCGTCGTTCTCGGACAACCTCGTCGAGGTCGCGCGCGCGAACTGAGAGCCCCGCGCAAAACGCCCTCTGCGCTGTCTCGTGCAGAGGGGGACGCCCGGTGATCGGGCGTTTTGTAAGGTGCGCTCGGCGCGCCGCCCGGGCTCAGGCCACGCGCTCGGGCGCCGTGCGCCGGTCCGAGGACGGGCTGCACCCGAACTGGGCCCGGTAGCTGCGGGAAAAGTGGGCGGCGCTCGAGAAGCCGCAGGCGGTCGCGATCTCCCCGATCGCAAGCGGGCTCTGGCGCAGCAGCCGCCGGCCGTGGGCGAGGCGGATGGCGCGGTACTGGGCCGAGAAGCTCAGGCCGCACTTCTCGCGGAAGAGGCGGTCGAGGTGGCGCGCGCTGACCGCGGCGAGGCGGGCCATGGCCCGGCGGGTGAGCGGCGCTTCGACGGTCGTCTCCATCGTTTCGAGGACGGCGAGCAGGGCCGGGTGGTGGATGCCGTACCGCTCCGCCGCGGAGGCGCGCTGCGGGTCGTCGGCGGCGCCCACCGCAATGTGTAGGAACCAGTCCGAGATGCGGCGCGCGAAGGCCGCCCCCAGGCGCGCGGCGATCAGCGTGTGCGCCATGTCGAGGGGGGCGACCCCGCCGCCGCAGGTCAGGCGGTCGGCATCGGCGACGAAGCGCGCCCGCGTGAGGCGCGCGTCCGGAAACGCCTCGACCGTGGCGCCGGCGTATTCCCAGTGAATCGTGAAGGCGCGCTCCGCCAGCAGCCCCGCCGCGGCCATCAGGTAGGGGCCGCCCGATATACCGCCGACGCGGACGCCGAACCGGGCCATGCGCCGCAACCCGGCATGGATCGCCGGCCTGTCCCACTCGGTCGGGTCGCCGCCCGCGCAGACGAAGACCGTGTCCAGGCGCCCGCGCTCGCGCGGCAGCTCCTCGGTCGGGACCTCCGCCCCCGAGGACGAGGCGACCCGGCCTCCGGCCTCGCCGAAGTAGCGCAGCCGGTAGAGGACCCGGCCGGCGAGATCGTTGGCCGCCCGGAAGGGCTCGCAGGCCGAGGCGAACGACAGCAACCCGAAGCCCGGGACCAGCAGGAAGCCGATCTCCTGCGGCCGATCCCCCGGGGCCGGGCCGCCCGGATCCGGCATCGCGTCGCTGGTTTGGCTCATCCGTGCAAGAAAGCGTCTCTCCCGGTCAAGCGCAACCGCCCGAGCGCGTCATGCTCACGGTCGCCTTCCCGTTCGACCGAGATCCCGATCCTATGCCCGGCCTCGCAGCTCCGCGCCCGTGTCGTCACGGACATACCCGTTGCGGCCACACCCCCACGCAGGGGCAGGCCCGATGACGCGCCGGTTCGACGTCGCGGTCCTGGGGCTCGGCGCGATGGGGAGCGCGATCCTCTACCAGCTGGCCAAGCGCGGGGCCGCGGTGGTGGGGCTCGACCGCTACGCGCCGCCGCACGCCCTCGGGTCGAGCCACGGTGAGACGCGGATCACCCGCCAGGCCGTCGGGGAAGGGCGCGACTACGTGCCCTTCGTCGTCGCCTCGCATCGCATCTGGCGGGAGCTGGAGGCGGCCACCGGCGAGACGCTGCTGAACGCCTGCGGCGCCCTCGTCATGGCGCCCGGCCGCGGGGTCTCGTCCCATCACGGCAAGCCGGACTTCGTCGGCCGCTCGATCAGCGCCGCGCAGGGGGCCGGGATCCCGCACGAGGTGCTCGACGGGGCCGCGGTCGCCCGCCGCTTCCCGCAATTCCTGAACCTCGCGGGCGACGAGAAGGCCTATTACGAGCCCGGCGGCGGCTACGTCTTCCCGGAGCGCTGCATCGCGGCGCAGCTCACCCGCGCGACCGCCCTGGGGGCCGAGATCCGGACCGGCTGCGAAGTCCTGGCGCTGGATCAGGACGCGGCCGGCATCCGGATCGATACCGCCGACGGCGTGATCCTGGCCGATCGCGCCGTGGTCGCGGCCGGCGCCTGGACCGCCCCGCTGCTCGGCGCCCCGTTCGACGGGCTGCTGACGGTCCGGCGCCAGCTCCTGCACTGGTACGCCCTGGCGAACGAATCCGCGTACGGGCCGCGCGCGCCCGTGTTCATCTGGATGTACGGGACCACCGACACGGATTACCTCTACGGCTTCCCGCCCCTGGCGGGGGAGCGCGCCATCAAGGTCGCGACCGAGCAGTACAGCACCGCCACCACGGCCGACGCCGTCGCGCGGCGCGTCGACCCCGCGGAATCCGACGCGATGTACCGCTTGCGCGTCGCGGGCCGGCTGGCCGGCGCCACCCCGGAGGTCGTCCGGGCCGCGGCCTGCGTCTACACGGTGACCCCCGACCGCGGCTTCATCATCGACCGGCATCCCGGGATGGACCGGGTGCACGTCGTCTCGGCCTGCTCGGGGCACGGCTTCAAGCATTCGGCGGGCATCGGCGAGGCGGTCGCCGCCGACCTGGCCGGAGGCGCCGGGCGACCCGACCTCACGCCGTTCGCCCTCGCACGCTTCGGTTGATCCGAAGGCCGATGGCTCGTGGATTGCTAGAAACCGTGCCAAGATCCGTTCGCCCGAGCAGGACCGACCCGATGCGCCCCATGTCCCGACGCCTCCTGACGAATGCCGCGCTGGCCGCCCTCGCGGCGATCCCGGCGCTGGCATGGCCCGGCCGGGCCTCGGCCGCGGACGGCGTCGACGCGATCAAGGCGCGCGGGACGCTGATCGTCGGCGTGAAGGCGGATTACAAACCCTTCGGCTTCCGCGATCCGAGCGGCGCGATCATCGGGCTGGAGCCCGACCTCGCCGCCGACCTCGCCAAGCGGCTCGGGGTGAAGCTGGAGCTGGTGCCGGTGGTCTCGGCCAACCGGATCGAGTTCCTCCAGCAGGGCAAGGTCGATCTCCTGATCGCCACGCTGTCGGACAAGCCGGAGCGCCGCCGCGTCGTGCAGGCGATCGACCCGCAATACTATTCCGACTTCGTCAACGTGCTGCTGCCCAAGACCGCCGGCATCACCGACTGGGCGCAGCTGAAGGGCAAGCCGCTCTGCGCGACCTCGGGGGCGTGGTACAACAAGGACGTCGCCCGCACCTACGGGGCGGAGATCGTCGCCTTCGACGGCTCCGAGAAGCCGCTCTTCGCGCTCAAGCAGGGCAACTGCCTGGGCTACGTCTACGACCAGAGCATGCTGCAGGGTAAGCTGCTCGACGACGACTGGAAGGCCGGCTACGCCCTGCCGCTCAAGGGCATCCTCGACGCGCCGTGGATGATGGCGGTGGCCCTGGGCAACACCACGCTCCAGACGATGGTCGAGGACGCGACCAAGGACTGGATGAAGACCGGCTTCGTCGTCGCCGGCGAGCGGAAATGGGGCATCGAGCCCACCGCCTACTCGAAGGCGATGCACGAGAAGTACAAGAACGCGACCAACTGATGCGCCCCCGTGCAGCGAGCCCAGGTGATCGGCCGCGATGATCGAGGCGATCCAGGCCTGGTTCCAGGGTCTCTACGAGACCACGGGCTTCAATTTTACGGTCTTCTACGACCCGTATGACTGGAACCGCTACGTCGCTGGGCTGCGGATGACGCTGCTGCTCGGGATCAGCACGATCCTGGCCAGCCTGGTGATCGGCGCGGTCGGGGCGCTGCTGCAGAGCGGGCCCTCGCGCCTGCTGCGGGGGCTGGTCAACGGCTTCGTCGTGGTGTTCCGCAACACGCCGCCGCTGGTGCAGATCTTCTTCTTCTACTTCGGCCTCGGCACGCTCCTGCCGGCCGTGCGCTCGGCGGACGGCCTGCGCGTTCCCATCCTCGACAACGTGCAATGGGCGATCGTCTCGCTCTCGCTGTTTGCCGGCGCGTTCAACGTCGAGATCTTCCGCTCCGGCATCGAGGCGGTGCCCAAGACCACCGTCGAGGCCGCCGAGGCGCTGGGCTACACCCGGTTGAAGGCCTATCGCCACGTCGTCCTGCCGCTCGCGCTCCGGGTCTGCCTGCCGGCGCTCAACAACAACCTGATCAACCTGCTCAAGACCACGACGCTCGCCTACGCCATCGCGGTCCCCGAGACGCTCTACGCGGTCAAGCAGATCTGGTCCGAGTCGCAGAACGTCCTGGAGATGATGCTGGTGCTGCTCGCGACCTACGCGGTCCTCGTCGGATTGCTCGTGTGGATCATGCACCGCTGGGAGCGCGCCCTGCGCATCCCCGGATACGGCCGATGAGCGCTCCGGACCGGACCGGCCGGCGCGACGACGGCCGCCCGGCGGGTCGTCCGACGGACCTGCCGGTCCTGCTGCCGTTCGCGCCCGCCCGGGGCCGCCCGGCGGCGCGCCTGCGCCCCATCCACGGCTGGCTGCTGTGCGGCCTCGCCATCGTCGCCCTCCCGGCCTGGGCGCAGGGCGGGGCCGCCGCCCTGTCCCCGCTGGAGGTGGTGATCAAGTGGGCGCCGCTCCTGCTCACGGGCTTCGCCTTCAACGTCGCGATCTCGCTGATGGCGATGGCGATCGGCACGGCGGCGGGCCTCGGGCTCGGCCTGGCCATGCTGGGCGAGGGCCGGGTGCTGCCGCGCATCGCGTGGTCGGCCACGCAGGTGTTCCGCAACGTGCCCTGGCTGGTGCTGCTGTTCTTCGTGATGTTCCTGGTCCCGTTCCAGGTCACGGTGTTCGGGATCCGGGTGCCGCTGCCCGACTGGGTGAAGGCGACCTTCGGCTTCAGCCTGCCGGTGATGGCCAACGTCGCCGAGATCGTCCGCGGCGCGGTGCGCTCGGTGCCGAACACGCAGTGGGAGGCCGCCGAATCCCTGGCCTTCACCCGGCGGCAGACCCTGTGGCGGATCATCCTGCCGCAATGCGCGAAGCGCATGCTGCCGCCCTGGATGAACGTCTACGCGCTGATCGCGATGGCCACCGTGCAGGCGTCGATCGTCGGGGTCACCGAGATGCTGACGCTGACCGCGCAGGTGCACGCCGCCGAGGGCGGACGGCCCGAGCTGTTCGCCCCGCTCTACGGCTTCGCCCTGCTCTGCTTCTTCCTCTACTGCTACCCGATCGACCGGTTGACCGCCCACCTGGAACGCCGCTTCGAGACCCGTTGAGCATGATGCAAGCGACCGTCGCCAGCAGCCCGTCCCCGGCCTGGACACCCGACCAGCCGATCGTCCGCGTCGTCGACGTGCACAAGTCCTTCGGGACCTTCGAGGTCCTGAAGGGGATCAGCTTCGACGTGCGCAAGGGCGAGGTGGTCTGCATCATCGGGCCCTCGGGCTCGGGCAAGTCGACGCTGATCCGCTGCATCAACGCGCTGGTGCCGGTCACCGCGGGCTCGATCCGGGTCGAGGGGATCGAGGTCACCGATCCGCGGCTCGACAAGCTGGCCTTGCGCCGCAAGGTCGGGATGGTGTTCCAGCAGTACAACCTGTTCCCGCACAAGACCGCGCTGCAGAACGTGATGATGGCGCCGATCCACGTCCTCGGGCAGGAAAGGCGCGAGGTCGAGGCCCGGGCCCGCGCCCTGCTCGCCAAGGTCCGGCTGGCCGGCAAGGAGGCGGCGTATCCGGGCGAGCTCTCCGGCGGTCAGCAGCAGCGCGTGGCCATCGCCCGCTCGCTGGCGATGCGGCCCGACGTGATGCTGTTCGACGAGGTCACGGCCGCCCTGGACCCCGAGACGGTCAAGGAGGTGCTGGTCACGATCCGCGAGCTGGCCGAGGAGGGCATGACCTGCATGCTGGTCACCCACGAGATGAACTTCGCCCGGGACGTCGCCGACCACATCTACTTCACCGACCGCGGCGTCATCGTCGAGCACGGGCCGCCGGCGACCTTCTTCGCCTCCGCGCAGGACGCGCGCACCCGCCGGTTCCTCTCGCAGGTGCTCTGACGGGCCGGGGGGGGCGAGCGGCCGGGGCGCGGGCGGACGCAGGGCCGGCCTGCCGCCATTCGGTCGCGCAGGACGGGCGAGACGGTGGGGCCGCGTCGGCCGCATGACGCGCCCGGCGCCGTCGCGCGTTTCGAAGGTGCCCCCTCGCGTCGCCCGCGCTCTCAGCTCAAGGCGACGTCGAAGCCGCGCCGCACCGCCGGCCGGGCCATCATCGTATCGTACCAGCGCCGCACCTGCGGGTAGTCGGATAGGTCCACCTGATGGCGCTCGTGCCGCCACGCCCAGCCCAGAATGGCGAAATCCGCGATCGACAGCGCGCCGGCGACGAACTCCGCCTCCGCCAGGCGCCGGTCCAGCACCCCGTAGAGCCGGCGGGTCTCCTTGAGATAGCGCTCCAATCCATAGGCCCGGTCCTGCTCGGCGACGCCGAGGAAATGGTGGACCTGCCCCGGCATCGGTCCGAACCCGCCCATCTGCCACATCAGCCATTCCAGCACGGCCATGCGCCGGCGCGGATCGGCCGGCAGGAACCGGCCCGACTTCTCGGCGAGGTAGAGCAGGATCGCGCCCGATTCGAACACCGAGATCGAACCGCCGGGCCCGTCCGGATCGACGATCGCGGGGATCCGGTTGTTCGGGCTGATCGCCAGGAAGGCCGGATCGAACTGCTCGCCCTGCGTGATGTCGACGGTCCGGACCCGATAGGGCAGGCTCATCTCCTCCAGGGCGACGCTGATCTTGCGTCCGTTGGGCGTGTTCCAGGCATACAGCTCGATCATCGTGGGGCCTCGCCATGCGGGCGGTCGTGAACGGTGTGCGGTTGCCCGTGCGCGACCGGACCGGACCGGACCGCAGCATCGTGCGGACCGGAAGCGCCGCGATCAAGCCGCCGCGCGAGGGCATCGGGACATCCGCGACCAAGCCGGCGCCGCGGCGCCGGGCACGGACACGACGGCGGGGCCGTCGGCGAAGGCCATCGATCGAGGACGCGCTGCCTGCCGCCGTCCGCCGATCCGCATCACGCGCGGCGTGAAACCGCAACGGGACGCGATTTCACGCCGCGCGTCTCGGACGGGACAGGAACCCGGCACGGAGGATGCGGCAGCCGGGCAGGGGAGGAAACGTCGGCGCAACGCCCGGAGCGAGGGCGTGTTCGCGCCCGAAGCGTGCCGGCAAACCGATCAGGACGGTGGCGAGTGGCCCTGCGGGCCTCCGCTAGAGCGTTTTCGGGCTGCGCTGAATCGCATGGGTGGGGTTCACGCGGCGCTGTTGGACTGATTCACTGATCGT
>NZ_CEEDEA010000042.1:0-20431 GCF_979253755.1 Methylobacterium sp. AC315 | reverse complement strand
TCCGCGCCTTCATCGCCGACGCGATCCTGCCCGCCGCCGCCGCGGTGGCGGCCGAGCGGGCGGCGAGCCGCGCGCCCTCGCCCACCATGGAGCGGCTGAAGGGCCAGGCGCGGGCCGAGGGCCTGTGGAACCTGTTCCTGCCGCCCTCCCCCGAGCATGACACGGACGCCTACCGCGGCGCCGGCCTGACCAACCTCGATTACGCGCTCTGCGCCGAGGCGATGGGTCGGGTCGGCATCGCGTCGGAATGCTTCAACTGCGCGGCGCCCGACACCGGCAACATGGAGGTGCTGCACCGCTACGGCAGCCCGGCCCAGAAGGAGACGTGGCTGCGGCCGCTGATGGCCGGGGAGATCCGGTCGGCGTTCCTGATGACCGAGCCCGACGTCGCCTCCTCGGACGCCACCAACATCGAGACCGCGATCCGCCGCGACGGCGACCACTACGTCATCGACGGACGCAAATGGTGGTCCACCGGGGTCGGCGACCCGCGCTGCAGC
Source organism: Methylobacterium sp. AC315 (assembly GCF_979253755.1). Classification (NCBI taxonomy): domain Bacteria; kingdom Pseudomonadati; phylum Pseudomonadota; class Alphaproteobacteria; order Hyphomicrobiales; family Methylobacteriaceae; genus Methylobacterium; species Methylobacterium sp. AC315. The sequence goes on along the minus strand of NZ_CEEDEA010000042.1, from coordinate 19,931 downwards.
CTCGCGATCCTGATGGGCAAGACGGACCCGGACGCGCCCCGCCACCGGCAGCAATCCCAGATCCTCGTGCCCATGGACACGCCCGGCCTGCGGGTCGCGCGCCTGCTGCCGGTCTTCGGCTACGAGGACGCGCCCAAGGGACACGGCGAGGTGGTGCTCGAGAACGTGCGCGTCCCGGCCGAGAACCTGATCCTCGGCGAGGGGCGCGGCTTCGAGATCGCGCAGGGGCGGCTCGGGCCGGGGCGCATCCACCATTGCATGCGCACCATCGGGGTCGCCGAGGCGGCGCTCGAGGCCATGGCCCGGCGCCTCGTCTCGCGGGTCGCCTTCGGCAAGCGCATCAGCGAGCAGTCGGTCTGGGAGCAGCGGGTCGCGGAGGCGCGGATCGACATCGAGATGACCCGGCTGCTCTGCCTGAAGGCCGCCGACATGATGGACAAGGTCGGCGCCAAGGGTGCGAAGCTCGAGATCGCCATGATCAAGGTCGCCGCCCCGCGGATCGCCCTCAAGGTGATCGACGACGCGATCCAGGCCCATGGCGGCGCCGGCGTGTCCGAGGATTTCGGACTGGCCAGGATGTACGCCCATATCCGCACCCTGCGGCTGGCCGACGGGCCGGACGAGGTGCACAACCGCTCCATCGCCCGGCTCGAATTCGGGCGCTACACCAACGCCCGGGAGGGTGCATGAGCGGCCCCGACGCCTTCTCCGGCGTGAAGCCGGTCGAGCCGCGCCATCGGATCGACGAGGCCCGGCTGGCCGCCTGGCTCGCAGAACACGTCCGCGACTATGCCGGGCCGCTCACCGTGCAGCAATTCCGCGGCGGCCAGTCGAACCCGACCTACCGGCTGGAGACGCCCGGCCAGGCCTACGTGCTGCGGCGCAAGCCGTTCGGGCCGCTCCTCCCCTCCGCGCACGCGGTGGAGCGTGAGTTCCGGGTGATCGGCGCGCTCTACGGCGAGGGGTTTCCGGTTCCGAGGCCGTTCGCCCTCTGCGAGGACGAAACGATCATCGGCGCCGCCTTCTACGTGATGGAGGCGGTGGGCGGCAGCGTGCACTGGGACGGCACCCTGCCCGGCCTCGACCCCCATGCCCGGCACCGGCACTATGCCGGCATGATCGCGACGCTCGCGCGCCTCCACGCGATCGACCCGGAGGCGGCGGGCCTCGCCGATTACGGCAAGCCCGGCAACTACTTCGCCCGGCAGGTCGATCGCTGGACCCGCCAGTACCGGGCCGCCGAGGACGGCCGGCTCGCGGATGTGGAGCGCCTGATCGCCTGGCTGCCCCGCACCGTGCCCGAGCAGCAGGGCACGGCCATCGTCCACGGCGATTACCGCCTCGACAACCTGATCTTCTCGCCCGACGGCGGCGTCAGCGCGGTGCTCGACTGGGAGCTGTCGACCCTCGGCGATCCGCTCGCCGATTTCAGCTACCTGCTGATGCATTGGGCTTTGCCGGCGGACGGGCGCAGCGGCCTCGGCGGCCTCGACCTGCCGGCGCTGGGCATCCCGACCCGGGAGGAGGCGGTGGCGCTCTACTGCCGGGCCGCGGACCGGGCGGCCCTGCCCGACCTCGACTGGTACTTCGCCTACAACCTGTTCCGGCTGGTCGGCATCCTCCAGGGCGTGGCCGCGCGCGCCAAGGCCGGCAACGCCGCGAGCGAGCACGCCGCCGCCATGGCGGCGCGGGTGCCGGCTCTGGCCGCCGCGGCCTGGGCGTTCGCCGAGCGCGCGGGGGCCTGAGATGGATCTCGCCGGTCGCGTCGTCGCCGTCACCGGGGCCGCCCGGGGCATCGGCCGTGCGCTCGCCGAGGCCGCCCACGCGCGGGGCGCCTGCGTCGTCGCCCTGGACCGGGACGGCGCCGGGGCCCAGGCCGTCGCCGCCCGGCTCGGCGGCCGCGCCTGCGCGCTCGACGTGGCCGATCCCGATGCCGTGGCCGAGTCCATCGCGCGGATCGAGGCCGAGACCGGGCCGATCGCGCTGTACTGCTCCAATGCCGGCATCCTGGAGCGCGACCCGGATCCCGGGCTCGCGACCTCGGCCGATCCGGCGAGCTGGGAGCGCGCCTGGTCGGTGAACGTGATGGGCCACGTCCACGCGGCGCGGGTCCTGGTCCCGCTCTGGCTCGCCCGGGGCGAGGGGGCGTTCCTCGGCACCGTCTCGGCGGCCGGATTGCTGAGCCAGATCGGCAGCGCGACCTACTCGGCGACCAAGCACGCCGCCCTCGCCTTTCTGGAGCACCTCGCCATCGCGCATGCGGGAGACGGCATCCGGATCGCCGCCCTGTGCCCGCAGGGCGTCGACACCGCCATGCTCGGTGCCGCGAGCGCCGCCGCCCGCGACGGCGTGCTCGCGCCCGAAGCCGTGGCCGAGGCGGCCTTCGACGGGCTGGCCGCCGGCCGGTTCCTGATCCTGCCGCACCCGCAGGTCGCGGACTACGCACGCCGCCGGGCGGACGACCCCGAGCGCTGGCTCGCCGGCATGGCGCGCCTGCGCCGGTCGATGCTGGACGCCGGATGACCCCCGACCGGACCCAGGGAGGACGCGCCATGTCCCTGTTCGATCTGACCAACAAGGTCGCGCTGATCACGGGCTCGTCCCGGGGCATCGGCCGGGCGATCGCCCTGCGGATGGCCGAGCACGGCGCGCGGGTGGTGATCTCGTCGCGCAAGCGCGAGGCCTGCAAGGCGGTGGTGGCCGAAATCGAGGCCGCCCACGGCCCGGGCCGCGCGGTGGCGATTCCCGCAAGCATCTCGGTAAAGGCGGAGCTGGAGGATCTGGTCGCCCGGACCGAGGCCCGGTTGGGTCCGGTGGACGTGCTGGTCTGCAACGCCGCCAGCAACCCGTATTACGGGCCGCTCGCCGGCATCTCGGACGCCCAGTTCCGCAAGATCCTGGAGAACAACGTCCTGTCGAACCACTGGCTGATCCAGATGGTCGCCCCCGGGATGGTCGCGCGGCGGGACGGGGCGATCGTCATCGTCTCGTCCATCGGGGCGCTGAAGGGGTCGCCGGTGATCGGCGCCTACAACGTCTCCAAGGCCGCCGACCTTCAGCTCGCCCGCAATTACGCGGTCGAGTACGGCCCGGCCAACGTGCGGGTGAACTGTCTGTGCCCAGGGCTGATTCGCACCGATTTCGCCCGGGCCCTGTGGGAGGATCCCGAGATGCTGGCATCCACCACCGAGGCCGCGCCGCTCCGCCGGATCGGCGAGCCTGACGAGATCGCGGGCGCGGCCGTGTTCCTGGCCTCGCCGGCCGGCCGGTTCGTCACCGGCCAGGCGCTGGTCGTCGACGGCGGCGTGACGATCGCGCGATGACGAGCCCCGATCCCCGCCTTCCCGCCGGCTGGCCGGCCCTCTCCTTCCGCGAGGCGGAAGCGCGCCTCACCGCACCAGGGGCGCCGTTCGCGATCGCCACCCTGCCGATCCGGGGCGTCCCGACCCGGATCTGGACGAGCGCGCCGCCGACGCTGCGCGACCTGTTCCGCATCGCCCGAGGGCACGGGGACCGGACCTTCGTGGCCTACCGGGACGAGCGCGTCACCTTCACCGGCTTCACCCGGGCCGCGACCGCCCTGGCCCACGCCCTGGTGGCCGCCGGGATCGGCAAGGGCGACCGCGTCGCCATCGCGCTGCGCAATCTGCCGGAATGGCCGGTCTGCTATTACGGTGCCCTGCTGGCCGGGGCGATCGCGACGCCGCTGAACGCGTGGTGGACCGGGCCGGAGCTCGCCTACGCGCTCCGGCATTCCGGCGCCCGGGTGCTGATCGCCGACGGCGCCCGGTTCGAGCGGATCGCCCCCCACCGCACGGAATGCCCGGCCCTGGAGCGGGTTTTCGTCACGCGGATGGAGCCCGACGACCGAATGACGCCACTCTCCGCGGTGATCGGCCCGGTGGCGGACTGGGCCGCTCTGCCCGAGCGGGCCCCGCCCGACATCGCCCTCGACCCGGAGGACGACGCGACCCTGTTCTACACCTCGGGCACCACCGGCCGGCCCAAGGGTGCGGTCGGCACCCACCGGGCTGCGGCCACCACCGTGATGGCCTACCCCTATTCGGCGTCGCGCAGTGCGCTGCGCCGGGGCGAGACGCCGCCGAAGCCCGATCCGTCCGCACCGCAGCGGGCCTCGCTGCTGGTGATCCCGCTGTTCCACGTCACCGGCTGCCACGCGAGCCTCGGGGCGGCGCTCTACGGCGGCCACCGCCTGGTGATGATGCATCGCTGGGACGCCCATGAGGCCCTCGACCTCATCGACCGGGAGGGCTGCACCGGAGCCGGCGGCGTCCCGACCATCGCTTGGCAGCTCGCGACAGCCGCCCGGGAGGCGGGCCGGCCGCTGCCGAGCCTCGAATCGGTGACCTATGGCGGCGCGCCCGCGGCCGGCGACCTGGTGCGCGCGCTCGGCGAGGCGTTCCCGAAGGCGGCCCCCGCCACCGGCTGGGGCATGACCGAGACCTCGGCGACCTTCACCCACCACCAGGCCGAGGACTATCTCGCCCATCCCGAATCCTGCGGCCCGCCCCTGCCGGTCTGCGAGGTGCGGATCCTCGATCCGCTCGGGCAGGACCTGCCGCCCGGCAGCGTCGGGGAGCTGTGCGTGAAGGGCCCCAACGTGGTCCGCGGCTACTGGGACGACCCGGACGCCACCGCCGAAATCCTGTCCGACGGCTGGCTGCGCACCGGCGATCTCGCGCGCGCCGACGACGAGGGGTTCCTGACCATCGTCGACCGGATCAAGGACATGCTGATCCGCGGCGGCGAGAACATCTATTGCTGCGAGGTCGAGAACGTCCTCTACGCGCATCCGGACGTGATCGACGCGGTGGTGCTGGCGGTGCCCCACCCGACGCTGGGCGAGGAGCCCGGCGCGATCGTGGCCCTGGCCGAGGGGGCCCGGACCGGACCCGAGGAGATCCGGGCCTTCGCGGCCGAGCGGCTCGCGGCGTTCAAGGTTCCGGTGCGCGTGGTGGTCTGGGACGGGCTCCTGCCCCGCAACCCCGCCGGCAAGATCCTGCGGGCGCCCCTGCGGTCGGTGTTCGCGGTCGGATCAGCTCAGAACGGCTCGCCCTCGTCGTCCGGCCGGTAGACGCGCAGCGACCGGCCGTCCGGGAACTCCACCGTGCGGCGGCGTACCACCATGTAGCCGGCGGCCTCCGCGGCACGCAGGCGCTCCAGCCGCTCGTCGGCATAGCCGGGGCCGTAATTGTAGGCCCGATAGCGCGGATAGCCGTCCGGCAGCGGCGGCGGTGGGGGCGGTGCGACCGCGACCATCCGGTGCGGACGCATGGGCCGGGCCGCCGCTGCGGCGACACGCGACCGGTGCGCCGTCGTGGCGCCCCGCGTCGTAGCGACCCGCTTGGCCTCCGGGGCGGGGCGGCGCGTCGCGACGCGCTTCTGAGTTGGCCGTGCGGCGACCGCCTTGCGGGCCGGTGCCGCGGCAGCAGGAGTCGATGCGGGCGGCGGGTCGGCTTTCTGAGCCTCGGCCGGGCTCGCGGCCGGGGCCGCCTTGCGGGCTGGCGGGTCGGTCCAGCCCGAGGCCGGCTCGGCGCGCGCGCCGGTCGCGCCCAGGGCGAGGGCGAGGACGAGCGCGGCGAGACTCGTTCGTGCACCGTACGGCATGGTGCCCTCCTGAGATCGCGGTGTTTCGGATCGGTCCGCTGGGCCGCACGACAATAGAGCGAACCGTCGCGCAGGGGAATTCCGCAGCATCATTTCGACGGCGATCCCCCAGGACATTTTTAGATCAGTGAATCGTTCCCGATGATCCGAGCTGCGAAGCTGGAGATCGGCTGGCTTGAGAGGAGCGCGTGCCCGTTGCTTCAAACCGGTGTCCGGCTCGGCTGGACGGGCCTGCCGCGGCGCGAGCCCTTGAACCGAACCGCGGGCTCCGTACCCGTCGCGTCGGCGATCCCGCGCAGCGTCTCCACGGTGGAGCTCGAAGGCCCCGATTGCCATCGCGGGTCCCGGCCCGATCCGTTCCCATCGTCTCAGCCCGTTGCGTCTGCGACGGCGGGGACGGCGTTTTGCGCGGAACTCGCCGCCCCCGCCGTGGTTGCACCGCCATGTCCACCCCCGCCGATGCGTCCTCCGGCTCACCACCCGGCCTGCGGGTGTGCGTCGATCTCAACCTCTGCCAGGCCTACGCCCAGTGCTGTTACGCGGCGCCGCGGCACTTCCGCATCGAGGGACACGAGGCGCTGTTCTACGATCCCGCCCCGGCCGCGCAGGACCGCGCCGACATCGAGCGGGCGCGCGTCGCCTGCCCGGTCCAGGCGATCCGGGTCGAGGATCCGGGGCAGGCTGCCTGAGATGGCGTCGGGATCGACCACCGAGCGCGCGATCGTGGTGGGCGCCGGCCTGGCGGCTTTGCGCGGCGCCGAGGCGATGCGGGAGGCCGGGTTCGCCGGTCCGCTGACCATCGTCGGCGCCGAGCCGTACCGGCCCTATGACCGTCCGCCATTCTCGAAGCACGTTCTCACCGGCGAGACCGGACCGGACGCGACCGCCCTGCCGAGCAGCCTCGGCGCGGATGTGGAATGGCGTCTCGGAAGCCCGGCCGAGCGCCTCGACCGGGGGGCGCGCACCCTCCACCTCGCGGACGGGCGCGCCCTGCCCTACGACCGCTTGCTGATCGCCACCGGCACCCGCGCCCGGGCGTGGCCCAACCCCCATGAGGGCCGGCTGGCCGGCGTCTTCACCCTGCGCGGGCGGGACGATGCCGCCGCCCTGCGGACCGCGCTGGCCGCGGCTCCCCGCCGGGTGTTGGTGATCGGCGGCGGCTTCATCGGCTGCGAGGTCGCCAGCGTGTGCCGGCAGCTCGGCCTGCCGGTGACCTTGGTCGAGCCCGGGCCGACGCCCCTGGCCCGCGTCCTCGGAGGCACGGTCGGGGCGTTCATCGGGGCGATCCACGAGGGGCGGGGCGTCGATCTGCGCTGCGGCAGCGAGGTCGAGTGGCTCGAAGAGGCGGACGGCCGGTTCGTGCGCGCACACCTCACGGACGGCACCCGCATCGACGCGGACGTCGCGGTGATCGCCCTCGGGGCCGTCCGCAACACCGAATGGCTCGACGGCTCCGGCCTGTCGGCGGATCCGGGCGGCGTCGATTGCGACGCGGCGGGCTACGTCCTCGACACCGACGGGGCGGCCGACCCGCGCATCGCCGCCGCCGGCGACGTGGCCCGGTTCCCCCATCCGCTCTACGGCGGGCGGCGCGTGGCGCTGGAGCATTGGAGCCAGGCGGTGGCGCAGGGCATCCATGCCGGGCGGCTGCTGGCCGGGGCGAAGCCCGAGGGCCCCTACGGCGCGTTGCCGACCTTCTGGTCCGCGCAGGGCAACGTGGTGGTCAAGTCCGTCGGGCTGACCGAGGGCGCGGACGCCCTGGCGATCACCCATGGCGAGCCCGGCACCGGCCGCTTCCTCGCCGTCTACGGACGGGCGGGGCGGTGCATCGCGGCCGTCTCGGTGGACAGCGCCCGCTGGTTGCCGGCCCATGCCGAGCGGGTCGCCGCCGGCGCGCCGTTCCCGCCGGACGGGACCGCCGCCGATCGCCCGGCGAAAGGGATCACCCTCCTCACCCCCGGCTTTCCCTGACCGCTCCGGCGCCCCGCCCGGGATCCCGGGCGGCGCGCCGAGGTTTCGATTTGGATCGGCCCGGACGTCTCCGTCCGGACGATGCGCAACTTGGACACCGCATGCCCGACGCCACCCTCCTCGATCAGGTCAAGGATTTCGCCAACCGCGCGGACCCCTATCCGATCTACGCCAAGCTGCGGGAGCATCCGGTCTCGCGCCAGGACGACGGGACCGAGGAAGGGACCTGGGTGGCCGCGACCCACGGCGCCATCTCGAGCTTGCTGCACGACCCGCGGGTCAGCTCCGAGACCCTGCCCCCGGCCGACCGGCCGCGCACCGGCAACCCCCTCACCGACCTCATCGTCAAGCCGCTCAAGGACTGGATGATGGACCGGCACCGGGTCTTCATCTTCCGCGACCCGCCGGACCACGACGTCCTGCGGGCGTCCGTGATGCACCAGTTCTCCCGTGCGCGCGTCCAGGCGATGCGGGCCCGCTCCGACCGGCTGGTGGCCGACCTGCTGAACGAGAAGTGCGGCGCCCGGGAGATCGACGCGGTCGACGACCTCGCCTACCCGCTGCCGGTGACTGTGATATGCGAGTTGTTCGGCGTCCCCCGGGAAGACGAGCCGAAGTTCCACGGCTGGGCGACCCAGCTCGCCACTGCCCTCGAGCCGGACAGCCTGTCGGATCGGGAGATCCGCGATGCGAACAGCCGGACCTTCGACGCGATCGGCGGCTACATGGCCGACCTGATCAAGGAGAAGCGCCGCCATCCGCAGGACGACATGCTCTCGGGGCTCGCCAACGAGGCGACGCCGGAGGGCGCCAAGATGGGCGATTACGACCTGATCGCCACCTCGATCCTGATGCTGGTGGCAGGCCACGAGACCACCGTGAACCTCATCACCAACGGGCTGCTGACCCTGCTGCGCCACCCCGACGAGCTGGAGCGCCTGCGGCAGGATCCCGGCCGCGCCCCGCGCCTCATCGAGGAACTGCTGCGCTACGAGCCGCCCGTGCAGTTCCGGACCCGAAAGACGCTGTCGGCCATCGACATCGCCGGCGTCACGATCCCCGAGGGCGCCGACCTCGTCCTGCTGCTCGCCTCCGGCAACCGCGACGGCGCCGTCTTCCCGGATCCCGATCGCTTCGATCCCGACCGCGCCGGCATCCGCCACCTCGGCTTCGGCGGCAGCCTCCATTACTGCGTCGGCGCCCCGCTCGCCCGGTTCGAGGCCGAGGCGGCGCTCACCGCCCTGGCGAGCCGGCTCAAGGCCCCCCGGCTGATCGAAAACCCGCCGCCCTACCGCTCCGGGGCCGCCCTGCGCGGGCCTGAACATCTCCGGGTGGCGATCGACGGGATTCTTTGATTTTCTCTGGTGCGGGCTACCGATCGAAGCCGGGTTGCGCGTCGTCCCCTCAGGACGAAGCGCGGGTTCTCCTCTCCCCGCAAGCGGCGCGAGGAGAGCACCTCTTCATCGCGCCGGAGCGGAAGCTTAGGCCACCCTCTCAGGCGGCTTTGACCGCGGCGAGGAACGTGGTCACCTCCTGTCCCAGCCCGGAGGCGTAGCGCGCCAGATCCTGCGCGGCGCTCAGCACCTGGCTGGCGGCGGCGCCGGTCTCGCCGGCGGCTTCCCGGACCTCGGCGATGTCGGCGCTGACGGCCTGCGTCCCCTGCGCGGCCTGGGTGACGTTGCGCACGATCTCGCTCGTGGCGGCGCCCTGCTCCTCCATGGCGGCGGCCACGCTCAGGGCGACCGTGCGCATGGCATCGATCGTACCCCCGATCGTCCGGATCGACTCGACGGCGTGCCGGGTCTCGCTTTGGATCGCGGCGATCTGATGGGCGATCGTGTCGGTGGCCTTGGCGGTTTGGGCCGCCAGGGCCTTCACCTCGCCGGCCACGACGGCGAAGCCTTTGCCGGCCTCCCCGGCCCGGGCGGCCTCGATGGTGGCGTTGAGCGCCAGCAGGTTGGTCTGTCCGGCGATGCCGGCGATCAGGCCCATCACCTCGCTGATCTGGTCCGTGCCCCGGGACAGGACCTGCATCAGGTCGTTCGTGCGGGCGGCGTCGACGCTGGCCTGGTCGGCCATCGTGGAGGACTGGGCGACGCGGGACGCGATCTCCTGGATCGAGGCGGACATCTCCTCGCTGGCGGCGGCCACGGTCTCGACGTTGGACGACGTCTGCTCCGAGGCGGCCGCGACACGCCCGGACTGGTCGGTGGTGCGGGCGGCCGTGCGGGTCATCTCCCGGGCGGTGGCCTCCATCTCCACGGCGGCCGCCGACAGGCTCTGGGTCAGCGCGCCGACATGGGCGTCGAACCGGCCGGTGAGTTCGTCGAGGGCCTGGGCGCGGCGCATCTTGGCGGCGTTCTCGGCGGCGGCGACGGTCTCGGCGTCCCGCTTGGCGATCAGCGCGTCCTTGAAGACCTGTACGGCCCGGGCCATCGCGCCGACCTCGTCGCCTCGCCGCTGGTCCGCCACCGGCACCACGAGGTCGCCGCCGGCGAGCCCCCGCATCGCCGCGGTCAGGCGCACGATCGGCCGCGACAGGCCGTTGCCGATGAGTACGAGCAGGGCGAGCACGGGAAGCACCAGGCCGGCGGACCAGAGGGCATTGGTCAGCGCGCGGTGGCGTACGGCCGCGTAGACGTCGTCGCGATAGAGCCCGGCGGCGACGACCCAGCCCCAGGGCTTGAACATCTGGACGCTGGCGACCTTCTCGACCGGCTCGCTCCCGCCCGCACGCGGCTTCATGTAGTCGACGAAGCCGGCACCGTCGCGCTTGGCGACGTCCACCATCTCGGCGAAGTAGCGTTTCCCGCCTGGGACGTCGGTCTGCTCCAGAACCACCTTGCCGACGTTCTTGGCGTTGAACGCGTTGGCGATCAGCCGTCCGTCGGTATCCAGGACGAAGAAATAGTCGGCGTTGCCGAAGCGCAGGGCGCTCACCGCGTCGAGGGCGGCCTTCTGGGCCTGATCGAGCGGCATCCGGCCGGCGGAGGCCAGTGCCTCGTAATGGGCGAGCAGGCTCTGGGCGACGTCGCCGAGGTTTCTGGTCATCAACGCCCGGTCCTCGAGCGCCGAGGAGCGGGTGTCGACGTAGTTCAACCCACTGAGGGCGCCGACCGCCGCCAGCACCAGGGCCATCACCGCCGCCAGCTTGTGGCGCAGCGTGACGTTCGAGAGGCTCCACCGGGGCACAGCGTGGCCCTCGGACGAGCGGTCGGTCTGCGAGCGTATCATTGAGGCACCGGAAACGGGACGGGCGAAGGCCGTCGAGGGCTGCCGGTGCCGGGGGGCGGCACCGCCCACGGCGGCCCGGACCCCACGGCACCGTTCCGGGGCGAAGGTGTGTCACGGGATTGGTAAAGATTCGGTCCACACCGGGTATCGACAGCGTATTGGATACGCTTTCCGGTCTCGATAAGTCTCTGGACACATATTCGATGGCCACATCGCGCGACGAGCGCGGGGGATCAAGAGGTTTCCAAGAAAAAACTACGAACCTCTTCGCGGAACAACTGCCGCGCCGGCGGGATTGTGTGGCCTAAGCGTCGATCCGATAGTGAATCGGCTTGAAGCTTCCGTTGTTCGATTGCAGCGCCGAGCAGGCTGTCAATCCGATGATCAGGTCGGTCTCGGCGGTGAACACGATCCGGTCGCCCGCCCGGCTCAGCGGCGGCTCGACCGTGAGCGCCCCGGTCGTTCCATCGATCGGCACGTTCATGAAGCAGTTGAACGCCACCGGGATCGCGTCGGGTGCGATGCCGTAGGGGGCGAGTGCCGCGGCGAGGTTGCCGAAGCAGCCCCGGTGCGGGTCCGTGTCGCCGTAGATGATCCGGAACGTGTCGGCCGAGCACGGCGTCAGCAGGAAGTCGTGGCGGCCGACCGTGTCCTCGACGATGCGCAGCAGCACGTTCGAGCGGTTCGAGTAGAGCGGGTCGCCGGTGGTCAGGTAGATCCGGCTGGCATAGTCGAGGGTCCGCCCGGACGAGATCACCTCACCCGTGTCGTGGCGGTTGTAGGCGACCAGATCGGCCACCTGCTCCCCGCGCGGGTCGATCACCGTCAGCCGCTGGCCGCGGTCCAGGGTGAAGGCGACGCCTGAGCGCGGCTCGATCTGCTGCACATCCGCCCGGTCCATGGTGTCTTTGCTCCCGCTCCGCTCCGGCCGGCAACGCGGCAGGCGCCGCCGCGATCCAGCGGCGCCTCAGGCGCCGCTGGTCGGGAAGGTGAGGTCGCGCGGGGAAGCCAGCGGATGCCAATCGTCTACGACCGGTGTGGCGGGCGCCGCCGGACGGCCCTGCATCGGGCAGCGCCACTCGTCGCCGACCACGCGGCCGCTGTACTGGCGCGCCTCCGAGGACTCCCCGTGACGCGCCAGCATCGGATTGAGGCTGCCGGCCAGGGCCTCGTCGCGCTCCAGGATCGAGGCGCGGAGCTTCTCGTAGCGGCCCTCGGCCCGCAGCCGCTCGAACTGGGCGTGCAGGTTGAACACCAGAACCGGCGAGGAGAACCGCCGCGCCGGCCGGCTCGCGTTCGGATGCAGGCCGACCACGAAGAACGCCTCGCCGCCGAAGCTCAACGAGAAGTGCGGGTTGTCCGGATCGTCCGCTACCCGGGCGTCGTGGGGCTGGCCGAGCCAGGCATCCTTGTCGGTCAGGGATTGCGCCCGCGCCCAGAGATTCTGCTCGAACGCTTCCTCTGACAGGTCGCCCGGCCCCTCGAACACCACCGCGAAGCTCTGGAACAGGTCGGGAGCCTCCCGGTAGCGCGCCACGAAGGCGAGCAGAGCCGGGTAGATGCGCATGTCGTCCCAGCCCGAGGTGATGTCCCGGGCCACGACGATCTTCATGCGCCCGCGCGACAGCGCCGACTTGGCGCCGACGCAGGGGAACGGGGGATTTCGAATGAAGTCGCGGAAGGCCTGGGCACGCGGATGCTCTTGGTCGTCGCGGGGAAACTGCATGCGCTCCGTAGCCCGTATCTGCGCAGGTCCGCCCCGGAGGGGGCAACCGCTGGTCGGGACTCGGGCAACTGCGGTTTCAGGTCACTGTTCCCGCCTGCGACAGGTCGTCCGGGGAGAAGGTGAATCGAAAGCCGTCACGCGAAGGATCGAGGACGGTGTTCGAAAGAACTGTCGCAATGTTCGCCTACGGCACAAACATAGATTAAGGTCGGATAGACTCGCTCCACCCCCGCGCGAATGTTGTGGGACTCGTGGCGTGACTTCTCCGCATGGTCTGGCGGCCCGATCCAGATCGGGGCCCGTCTGGCTCGTCTTTCCCATCCTCGCCCGCGTCCTGAGGCGACGGACCGAGACTCGGATGGCTCACGCCTGAGGATCTGGGGGCGGGTTGGAGGGGCGCTGATCGAGAGCGGGCGCGTGCCTGTCGGACGCCGTGCATGTCGGGCAAGCCGACCCGTCTCCGCGGGAGAGCCGGGTCGGCATGGCGTTTTCAGGCAGGCCGCCGAAGTCGCCCCGGGTTCGGCGGCGCGCTGCGGCTCCGGACGCGGTTGGTCCTAATGGTCGTGGTTGCAGCCCGGACCGTGCACGTGCCCCGGATGCGCATGGTCATGCGTCCCGGCCTGGTCGTGCGCGTGAGGGTCGTGATCAGGGCCATGGCCGTGCCCCTGATCATGCGCGTGCCCGTGATCATGCGCATGTGCGTGATCGTCGGCGTGCGCCGCGTGGGTGTGCCCGTCGGTGTGCCCGTGGGCGTGTTCGTGGGCGTGTTCGTGGTCATGCCCGTGGTCGTGATGGTCATGCCCGTGATCGTGCCCGCAGGTGCTGTGGTCGTGCGCGGCATGCTCGGGCCGGAACGGACGCGAGACCGGGCTCGCGGTGCAGCCCTGCCCGCGCACCAGCTCGGCATTGGCCGGCGAGGCCGGGACGTAGAGCACGTCCGCGGCGATCTCGGCGGGGACGTGGTTGCCGCCGAGCTGCCAGGCCAGCCGGGTCAGCCGGGCCGGGTTCCCGGCGCGCACCTCCAGCAGCGCCTCCGCGGCGGCCCGCACCGCGACGAGGCGGCCGTCCTCCAGGCGCAGGGCGTCGCCGTCCTCCAGCGCCGCCGCCTTGGCGAGCGCCACCTCGAACCCGAGGCCGCCCTCCGCGACGAGGGATCCGGAGGCCGCCGCCCGGCCCGCGTGGTCGAGGCTCACCGTGTCGACGACGCGGTCGGGGCGAACCGCGGCCCGGCGGACGATCGTGGTGGCTCTCGACATGGGACCCTCGGGGATGGCGCCGCGGCGCCCCGGCCGGAGCGCCGCCTCAGGCCGGTGGCATAGGGCGAGACGGGAAGCGGGCGCAACTCCGGCCGCCGCCGGTGGGAGGCGCCGGCGCGGCATTCGGGACCCGCGCGCGATCGACGGCTCCGGGCAGGGAACCTTAGCCGTAGGGAGCGCATTGCTTTACTGCTAAGCTCACCGCGATCCGCCACGACGACGGCCGGACCGGATGCACAAGGGAGATCAGGGGACCATGAAGAAGCTGACCGCAGCCGCCCTCGCCACCATCGCAGCCCTGTCGCTGGGCGCCTGCAACACGCCGGAGGACCGGGCTCTCGGCGGTGCCGGCCTCGGCGCGCTCACCGGCGCGGCCATCGGCGCTGCCGCCACGGGCCGCGCTGGCGGCGCCCTGGCGGGTGCCGCGATCGGCGGCGCCGGCGGCGCCATCGTGGGCGCCTCCACGGCGCCGCGCTGCCCCTACGGCACCTACCGGGACGCCTACGGCAACATCTACTGCCGCTAAAGCCGGGGGGCCGGGCGCGTCCCGGCCCTTCCGCACCGCCCGAGGAGCGGTTATCCCGGCCTTGGCCGGGGCGTCCCCGGTGCCGGACCTGAAGCCGCCGACCATGACCGCATCGCGTCCGCGTTTCCCCTCGGGAACGCCCAGTCCATGAGCCAGGGGGCCAAGCTCCAGGGCCCCTGGGGCAAGCTCGGCGGTGCCGGGCTCGGCCTCGCCGTGGGCGGTCCGCTCGGGGCGCTGATCGGCGGCGTCGCGGGCCACTTCCTGGTCGACCGGATCGGCGCGCCGTTCGGCCCGACGCCGCGCGACGTGGTGTTCACCACCGGACTTGTGGCGCTGGCGGCCAAGATGGCCAAGTCCGACGGCGTCGTGCTGCCCTCCGAGGTCGAGGCGTTCGGCCGGGTCGTCCGCGTCGACGAATCCGCGCGGTCCGGCGTCGAGCGGCTGTTCGACCTGGCCAAGAAGACCACGAACGGCTTCGAAGCCTACGCGCGTCAGCTCGCGACGACCTTCGGTGACGAGCCGGCCCTTCTCGAGGACGTGCTCGACGGCCTGTTCCAGATCGCGGGCGCCGACGGCGCGCTGCACGAGGCCGAGGAGCGCTACCTGCGCGCCGTCTCGGAGATCTTCGGTTTCGACGATGCCGCCTTCCGGCGGATCGCGGCCCGGCACGTGCGGCTGCCGGACGATCCCTACGCGGTCCTCGGCCTCGACTCGGAGGCCGACGAGGCCACCGTCAAGGCCCGTCACCGGGCGCTGGTCGCCGAGCATCATCCCGACCGCGCGCTGGCCCGGGGCCTGCCCGCCGAGGCCGTGACCATCGCGACCCGGCGGCTCGCCGCCATCAACGCCGCCTACGACCGGATCGTGCAGGAGCGCGGAGCGCGGTGAGCCTCGATCCGGACAGCCCCCTCGCCCGCCGCGTGGCGCCCTCGCCGAACCACGGCGAGCGCCGCGGAGCGAAGCCCGACATGCTGCTCCTGCACTATACCGGCATGGCGGGCGGCGCCGCCGCGCTGGCGCGGCTGCGGGACCCGCTGAGCGAGGTCTCGGCCCACTACCTCGTGTTCGAGGATGGCGGCATCGTCCAGATGGTGCCGGAGGCTCGGCGCGCCTGGCACGCGGGCCGGGGTGCCTGGAAGGGCGTGACCGACCTGAATTCCCGCTCGGTCGGGATCGAGATCGTTCATCCGGGCCATGCCGGCGGGCTGCCGCCCTACCCGGACGTGCAGATCGACGCCGTGATCGCTCTGGCCCTTGACATCCTGGGGCGCTGGCCGATCCCGCCGGAGCGGGTGCTCGGCCATTCCGACATCGCCCCGGAGCGCAAGGAGGATCCGGGCGAGACCTTTCCCTGGGATCGCCTCGCGGTGGCCGGCATCGGCCACCGGGTGCCGCCGGCCCGCCTCCGGGATGGGCGGTTCTTCGCGCAGGGCGATGCCGGCCAGCCCGTGGAGGCGCTGCAGGCGATGTTCGCCCTCTATGGCTACGACGTGGCGGTAACCGGGACGTTCGATGCGCGCACGCATGCGGTCGTCACGGCCTTCCAGCGCCATTTCCGCCAGGAGCGCGTGGACGGCGTGGCCGACGCCTCGACCATCACCACCCTGCGCGACCTGATCGCCGCGCTACCAGCCTAGCACGGGGAAATCCCGGGCTTCCAAAGGGCTCGGCCCTTTGGCGCGGTGTCGGGGCGGAGCCCCGATGAACCAGGGCCCCGCCCTGGACCCGCACAAGGTCCCGGACCTTTTGAAACCAGGACTTCAGGCCCGATGGGCCGGCGCCTCGTGGCCGTGGGCCGGGCCGGAGACCGCCGGGGCCGGCGCGTCGGTGCGGGTGCGCCACAGGCTGTAGAGCACGCCGATCGTCAGCAGCGACAGGGTCACCACCAGGGACACCCACGGCTGGACGTGGATCAGCCCGAACGTGTCGGCGATGACGATCTTGGCGCCGATGAAGATCAGGATGAAGGCGAGCGCGGTCTTGAGATAGGCGAACCGGTCGACCATCGCGGCGAGGGCGAAGTAGAGGGCGCGCAGTCCCAGGATCGCGAAGATGTTGGAGGTGTAGACCACGAACGTGTCGGTGGTGATCGCGAAGATCGCCGGCACGCTGTCGACCGCGAAGATCACGTCGGCGCCGTTGACCAGCACCAGCGCCAGGGCGAGCGGGGTGAACCACAGGGCCTTCTTGCCGGTGGCCGGGTCGGGCCGGCGCACCGCGAAGTGCTGGCCGTGCAGCTCGGGCGTGACCCGGAAGGTCTTCTTGATCCAGCGCACGATGGCGCTGTTCTGGAAGTCGCCCTCTTCCTCGGGGCCCGAGAACAGGATCTTGAGGCCGGCGAAGATCAGGAAGGCGGCAAACAGCGACAGCACCCAGTGGACCTGGTGCACCAGCGCCGCGCCGAGCCCGATCATCAGGCCGCGCAACAGCACGGCGGCCAGGATGCCCCAGAGCAGGACCCGGTGCTGGGCGGCGCGCGGGATGCCGAGGGCGGCCAGGATCATGGCGATGACGAAGACGTTGTCCATCGACAGCGACTTCTCGACCACGAGGCCGGTGACGTATTCCTCGCCCGCCTGCGGACCGAGATACCACCAGATCCAGCCGCCGAAGGCGAGCCCGAGCGCGAGGTAGAAGCCGGTCAGCAGCAGGCTCTCGCGGACCCCGATCTCGTGGTCCTTGTCCCGGTGCAGCAGCCCGAGATCGAAGGCGAGCAGACAGGCGATCAGGACGTGGAAGCCGAGCCACATCCACAACGGCTTGCCGAGCCATTCGACGGTTAGAACGTCCATCATGTGCGGGACCTGATGCTGATTCCGGAAGGAAAGCATCGGCTCCGACATCACGGGCGCTGAAAAGCGCCCGCCAGAGGGGCCCGCAGCCGATAGGGGCGAGTTAAGCGGGCGAACCGGGCGAATCAAGGGCACGGTGGCGGCGTGCAGGTGACTCGCGCGTCGGACCGCGTCCGCGGCCGGTGCTCAGGCCTCCCCGGACAGCTTCATCAGCACCAGGCCCGAGACGATCAGCGCCGCCGCGGCGATCCGCAACGGGCTCGCGCTCTCGCCGAGCATCAGGATGCCGAGCAGGAAGGCGCCCACCGCCCCGATGCCGGTCCAGACCGTGTAGGCGGTGCCCAGCGGCAGGCTGCGCATCGCGAAGGCCAGCAGGACGAAGCTGCCGAGCGCGGCCGCCACCGTCACGGCGCTCGGGATAGGCTGGGTGAAGCCGTCCGAGCGCTTCATCGCGTAGGCCCAGACCACCTCCAGCAGGCCGGCCGCGAGCAGGATCAGCCAAGCCAAGGTCGTGTCCTCATGTCGGGGTGTCGGCGGCCGGCGCTGCGCCGGGCTTTGCCGCGGGACGTTCACCGAGCGGGCGCTCCTCCATGTAGGCGAGGAACCCGAGGGCCGCCACCAGGCCGACGCAGGCGGCCAGGAACACGGAGCGGAAGGTCTCGGCCAGATGCGCGGGATCGCCGCCGCGGATCAGGCTCTCCACGTCGTGCCCGGTCCCGGCGGCCCCCCCGAGCACGATCGTCCCGAAGGCGGCCACGATCAGGGCGCCGCCGAGCGAGCGGAAGAAGTTCATCGCTGCCGTGGCGATGCCGAGCTGGTGCGGCTCCACGGCGTTCTGGATCGCGATGGTGGAGAGCGGCAGGATCGTCCCGATCCCCATGGAGAGCAGCGCCAGCATCACCTCCATCAGCCAGAACGGCAGCGCCCGCCCCTCCAGGGCGATGATGGCGCAGCAGGCGATGCTGACGCTCATCATGGCCAGCGGCACGCGCTTGTAGTGCCGGAACAGCAGCATCGACCGGCCCGACAGCGTCGCCCCGGTGACGGTGCCGACCATCAGGGGCACCAGGGCCACGCCGGATTCGCTGGCGGTGAGCCCGAGCACGCCTTCGAGGAAGATCGGCACGTAGATGGTCAGGCCGATGAAGGTGCCCATGGCAAAGCAGGCCGACAGCGTGGCGCTGTAGACCACCCGGTCCTTCAGCACCTGCGTGGGGATCAGCGGCTCGGCTGCCGTGGCGAGCCGGGCCGCGAAGCCGCACCCGAGCACGGCCGCAACGGCGAGCAGGCCGAGCACCGGCGCGGAGCCCCAAGGGTAGCGCACGCCGCCCCAGCTCAGGGCCAGCATCAGGGTGGTCGAGCTCAGCACCAGCAGGATGGCGCCGGGATAATCCAGCGTGTGGCGGCGCTCGTTGCGCGGCAGCAGCTTCAGCTTGGCGTTGGTCAGCGCGAAGGCGAGGAAGCCGATCGGCAGGTTGATCCAGAAGATCAGCGACCAGTGCAGGTGCTGGGCGAAGAAGCCCCCGAGCAGGGGCCCCGCCACCGAGGCCGCCACGAACACGCCCGCGATCACCACCTGGTAGCGCGCCCGCTCCTTGGGTGCCATGATGTCGGCCAGGATGGTCTGCGACAGGGCGATCAGCCCGCCGCCGCCGATGCCCTGGAGGCCCCGGGCCAGCGCCAGGGTCACCATGGTGGGCGCCACCGCGCAGGCGAGCGACCCGAGCACGAAGGTCGCGATGGCGATCAGCAGCATGATCCGCCGGCCGTGGATGTCGGAGAGCTTGCCGTAGAGCGGCGTGACCGCCGTGGAGGCGAGCAGGTAGGCGGTGACGATCCAGGGCAGGTTGGCGGCGTCGCCGAGATCGAGCCCGATGGTCGGCATCGCGGTCGCCACGATGGTCTGATCGAGGGCCGCGAGCAGCATCGCGGTCATCAGGCCGAAGACGATCGACCGGATCTCGAGCGGGCTGAGGCGGGCTTTCGAGGGCACGGCGGGGGCCGGCGTGGACGGATCGGTCGCGGTGACGGCGGTGGAGAGCGTCACGGGCGGGAAGCCTCTTCTGGGTTTGCGCCGGATCGGCAGGCTGGACGGGAACGAGGCTGCAGCATCACGGTTGCGCGCAGAGGACGGCATTAACGTCGGGCCGCGCCGGATCCTACGCGTTCCGCGGTCGTCTGCCGTGTGCGTGACACGGGGTGAATTGCCCGCAGGCGGTGCCCCACGGATAATGTGCGGATGGCCGACATCATCTACCGGGCCGCGCGGGCGACGGACGCGCAGACCATCGCTGCGATCCACGTAGCGAGTTGGCGCGATGCCTATCGGTCGATCCTCGATCCCGCGTTTCTGGCCGAGCCTGTCGAGGAGGATCGCCTTTCGCACTGGCTCGGAAAGCTCGACACGCCGGCCTTGAATTTCATGGTCGAGATCGCCTCGACGTCCGATGAAGGACTTGTCGGCTTCGTAGCGACGCATCGTGATCTTGATCGGCGATGGGGCAGCTTGGTCGATAACCTGCACGTCCGTCCAGAGATGCGGGGCAGGAAGATCGGGGAGGCACTGCTGCGCTCGGCTGCGCGAAAGCTCGCCGCCCAGCAGGCGGGAAATGGCCTGTACCTATGGGTTTTCGAGGCCAATGAGGCTGCGCTTCGCTTCTATGAGCGTATGGGCGGCCAGGTTGTCGAACAAGCCATCTCGCAGATCCCGGCCGCGAACGGCAGGACAATTCTGCGGGTCCATTGGCCGACACTGTCGGATTTGTGTTAGAATCTGTTGCTCGATCTTTCCCATCCTC
>NZ_CEEDEA010000041.1:0-24295 GCF_979253755.1 Methylobacterium sp. AC315 | reverse complement strand
AAGGGCGAAGCGCAGAAGACCGTCGGCGACGCCAAGGACGGCGCCAAGAACCTCGCCGACAAGATCACCGGCAAGCATTGACGCAAGCGCTGCCGAAAGCGCGGGGGCGGCCGCCCGGCCGCTTCCGCCCCAGGGACCGAGACAGGAGCCTCACATGAACCGGGACGGGTTTCGCGGCGCCACGCGCCACCTCAAGGGCCGCGCCAACACCGCGCTCGGCGGCCTGACCGGCGATCCGGCCCGCCAGGTCCGCGGCGCGGTCGATCAGGTCGCCGGCGGGGCGCAATACGCCTACGGCCGCGCTCGGGAGCGCACCGAGGATCTCGTGGAAGAAGGCACCGAGTTCGCCCACGAAGCCCGCCGGCGGGGCGAACGGCTCCTCGACGACGGCAGCCGCTACGCCCGGGAGGCCCGGCAGCGTGGCACCCGCTTCGGCCGCGACGCCCTCGGCTACGCGGACGACCACCGCAGCAGCACCCTTCTCGCCGTCGCCGTCGTCGCCTTCGGCGTCGGCTGGCTCACCCGCTCCCCCCGCTGAACCGTCACGGAGACCCACGATGATCCGCAAGCTCCTCACCATCTTCGTTCTGCCGAAGCTGATCGCCTATGTCGGCCGCCGCTTCGCCGGCCGGTCCGCCGCGCCGACCCGCCGCCCCCGCTGAGATCCGCATCGCGGGGCCCGGCATCCGCCGACCGGGGCCCGCGCTTCCACGACGATGGGCGGCTACACGAGAGGACACACCAATGAGCAAGGGTTACCCCTCGATGACCGCGCTGCTGGGCCTACTGGCCGTGGCCGGCTACCAGAACCGCGACAAGCTCGCCGAGCTGCTGAAGGGCCACGACCACGGGACCAGCCCGGCGCAGGTTCCGTCCGTGCCGAAATCGGCCCCGACAGGAACCGGGACCGCGACCGGCGGGCTCGAGAATTTTTCCGGCCTCTCGGGCCTTTTGGGCGGCGCCGGGACCGCCGGCGTCGGCGGCCTGATCGCCAGCGGGCTCAGCGAGCTCGTCGACCACTTCACCAAGGGCGGTCACGGCGAGGCCGCCACCTCGTGGATCAACCACGGCGCCAACCGCGACCTCCCCGAGGCCGATCTCGAGCGCGCCATCGGGCCCGAGACCCTCGACCACCTGACCCGTCAGACCGGCCTGAGCCGGGCGGCGCTCCTGGCGCGCCTGTCCCGCGAGCTGCCCTCGGCGATCGACCGCTATTCGCCCGACGGCCGCCTGCCGACCTGAGGCCGGAACACCACGCGCCCGCATCGTCCCGGCCGCCCCGCGCCGGAGCCGATGCGGGCGCCGCCGTTGACAGGCGTGCGCGCAATGGTCACCTCCAGGACCTGACGGCCAGGCGTGATTCTGGCCTGAGAGGCGGATCATGGCGAGCGAAGCAGCGACGCGGCCCATCGTGTTCATCGATGGCGAGGCCGGCACGACCGGTCTCGGCATCCGCGAGCGCCTGGAGCGTGACGGCCGCGTGGCCCTGCGCAGCATCGCGCCCGAGCACCGGAAGGATCCGGAGGCGAAGCGCGCGCTGCTCGCCGAGGTCGATCTCGCCGTTCTGTGCCTGCCGGACGACGCCGCCAGGGAGACGGTGGCCCTGGCCGACGGCCTGCCCGGGGGCGGCCCGCGCATCCTCGACGCCAGCACCGCCCACCGGGTCGCCCCCGGCTGGACCTACGGCTTCCCGGAGATGACCCGGGAGCAGGGCGCCGCCGTGGCCCGCGCCCGGCGCGTGGCCAATCCCGGCTGCTACCCCACGGGCGGGATCGCGCTCCTGCGCCCCCTGGTCGAGGCCGGCCTGATCCCGGCGGATATCCCGCTCAGCGTCAACGCGGTCAGCGGCTACAGCGGCGGCGGCAAGGGCATGATCGAGGAGTACGAGCGGGGCGGCGCGGCGCCGTTCCTACTCTACGGCCTCGGCTTCGCCCACAAGCACGTGCCGGAGCTGCAGCGCTACAGCGGGCTCACCCGGCGGCCGATCTTCGTGCCGTCGGTGGGCAATTTCCGCCAGGGCATGTTGGTGAGCGTGCCGCTCCACCTCGACGCGCTGCCGGGCAAGCCCACGGCCGGCGACCTCGAGGCGGCCCTGCGCGACTGGTACGCCGGCCAGCCGCTGGTTCAGGTGCTGACCGGCGCCGAGACCGGCCAGCATCGCGAGAAGATCACGCCCGAGGATCTCAACGACACCGACCGGCTCGAGCTGCGGGTGTTCGGCTCGTCCGAGCACGGCCAGGCCGTGCTGGTGGCGCGCCTCGATAACCTCGGCAAGGGCGCCTCCGGGGCGGCGGTGCAGAATCTCGGGCTGATGCTCCGGCTCGACGCCTGATTTTTCGCCGATCCCGGGAATACCCGGGACGGCCTGACGGTTCTCAGTCCGGGGCGCGGAGCTGCGGGGTGAGCGGCCGATGGCGGCGCAGGATACGGACCCGGCGGGCGGCGGCGCATGACGACGCTCGCCCGTGCGCGCTTCAGCCAACTCGTCCTGCCCCGGCTCGACGAGGGCTACCGGCTCGCGCACTGGCTCACCGGCAACGCCACCGACGCCGAGGACGTGATGCAGGAGGCCTGCCTGCGTGCCTACCGGGCGATCGAGACCTTCGCGGAGGGCAACGCCCGGGCGTGGTTCCTGACCATTGTCCGCAACACCGGCTATTCGTGGCTGCACCGACACCGGCCCCGGACGGTGATCTTCGCCGAGGACCTCGCTCCAGAGGCCCGCGCGATCCTGGATGCAGGGAGCGTGCACGCCGAGGCGCCCGAGACGCCCGAAGCCGCGCTCATCGCCCACGACGAGGGCGGGCGCCTCGCCCGGGCGATCGACGCGCTGCCGGTCCCGTTCCGCGAGACGCTGGTGCTGCGCGAGTATCACGGCCTGAGCTACCGGGAGATCGCCGAGGTGACGGACGTGCCGATCGGGACCGTGATGTCGCGTCTCGGGCGGGCGCGCCAGCACCTGCTCGAACGGCTCGCAGGGGAGGGGCGATGACCGGCGGCGACGAGACCCTCCTGCTGCTGTGCGCCTACGCCGACGGCGAGCTGTCGCCGGGCGAGGTGCTGGCTATGGAGCGGCGCCTCGCGGCCGATCCCGAGCTCCGGACCAGGGCCGAGCGCCTGCGCGGCCTCTCCGGCGCGGTGCGGACCACGCTGGCGGCGGTGCCGCTCCCCGAGACCCTGCGCGGACGGATCGTCCAGGAGGTCGGGTTCGCCGACCCGGAGCCCCGCCGCGCAAGGATCAGCTCCTGGCTGAGCCCTCGGCTCACCTCTTGGCCGGCGCTCGCCGCGACGCTGGTGGTCGGGATCGCCCTCGGTGCCTCGCTCGGTGGCCTCATTCCCCCCGGGACCGCCGAGGCCCCGCCGCCACCGGCCGACGCCATCCTGGCCGGCCATCTGCGGGGTCTCGCCGCGCCGCAGCCCTACGATATCCCCTCCTCGGACGGGCACGTGGTCAAGCCGTGGTTCAACGGCCGCACCATCATCGCCCCCGACGCCCCCGACCTCGCCGAACGGGGCTACCCGCTGGCCGGCGGCCGGATCGACATCGTCGACGGCAAGCCGGTGCCGACCCTGGTCTACCGCCACGACCGACACGTGATCAGCGTCACCGTGGTGCCGGCGGCCGGCGATGCGGCGGCCGTCGAGGCGCGCCGGGACGGGACGTTCATCGAGCGCTGGAGCGCCGGCGACCTCACCTACTGGGCGGTGTCGGACCTCAACGCCCGGGACCTGCGGGGCTTCGTAGCGCTGTACCGCGCCCGGACCGGGCAGCCGCACTGACGAATTCGATCGGCGTCCGGGAATAACCGCGCGGGGAACCGGGTTCTTCATCCTGCCATCCGCTTCGATCCCATGAGGGCCGCGCGTGATCGTCAGTCCCGACCGCACCCTGCGCCCATCCGACCGGCACGCCACGCCGACGCCCGATCCGCCCCGTGGGTTCGGCGAGCCGCGCCCGGCCCGCGAACCGGCAACTCTGGAGGACGCGCTTTACCGGCTGGTCGAGCATCTCGAGCAGGGGGTGGCGGTGACCGACCGGTCCGGGCGCGTGCAGGTCCTGAACCGCGCCGCCCACGCCCTGGTCCGCCGGGGCCTGCTGCGCCTCCGGAACGAATACCTGTGCACCGGCACGCCCGAGCACGCCGCGGTGTTCGGCCAGCTCGTCGCCCGCTGCGCAACCGGCACCGGCGGCGCGCTTCGCCTCGCGGGGGAGGGCGGCACGCTCCTGATCGCCGCCTGCCCGATCCCCGGCAACGGAGTGCTGCTACGCGTCATCGACCCCGCCGCCGCCCCGCTGCCGGACCCGGGGGCGCTGCAGGAGCTGTTCGGCTTCACGCCGGCCGAGGCGGCGCTCGCCACCGACATCCTGGCCGGGCACGATCTCGCGGCGAGCGCGGCCCGGCGCCGGATCACCCTGCACACGGCGCGCGCGCATCTGCGCCGTCTGTTCGAGAAGACCGGCACCAACCGGCAGGCCGAGCTGATGCGCCTGCTCCTGCTGTGCCCGCTCCCCATCCCGGCCACCGCGGAGGCAAATCCGCAGCCAAATCGATTCTCGACGCAGCATCGCTCAAATGAGTGATGCGCGAACCGTAGAATAAAACGACGCTCCCATTCGTCGAATATCGACATCACATCAATATTTACAGCGGGGGAGAGCGCGATATGCTCGTCTCGATCTTGAGATCCATTCAGGTCCGGCGCGCGGCTGCGCGGACCTACCGCGTCCTCTCGGCGCTCGACGACGATGCGCTGCGCGATGTCGGCTTGGACCGGCGCACCCTGCGCGCGTTCTGCGACGCCGGCTGCCGCCACCACGCCGCGCTTCCGGGCAAGCCGGGCGCGGGGCTGGGGGTCCTGATGCCCGGCGGCCTCACGCCCGCCTGGCGGTGAGACCGCATGAGCCAAAGGATGCCGCGTGGCGCCTAGTGCTGGCCCGATTTACAAGCAAAAATTCGACAGCAGACTCCCCGCCTGTCGTCAGGGCGTCATCAATGGCCCACTCCGCCATCGGCAAGCTGAAGCGGTTTCACGGACGCGAACTGCGTTTCCGGGGCTCGAATTGCACGTGCTGGCGTGCTCCCACCGCGAGGACGGTCGTCGCACGCGGTGGGCCGTTGGACATAAATCGCCGAAGCCAACATCGGATGACCAGAGCCGGTCCCGGCTGGCCTACGCTCGGGAACGCTTGAAGTCTTCGGTTCAACTTTCTTACCTGCACCGATCCGACCTTCGACCCAACGGTGACGAAACCGGTGGTGAGCACTCGGGATCACGGGGCAGCGTCAACCTGAATCGTCGAGATGCTCTGGTCGAGTTCGTCGGACGATCGATGCGAGCATTTGCATTGCTCGCCGGGCGAAAGACGGGCTCTGCACGCTCTTTGCCCTGCCGTGGCCACCTTTGTCGTCGACAGCGTGTTCCCCGATCCGCGAGGCGACAGCATGTCTTTCCTGCACGAGCTGCCCATCGGCGACTTCGTCGCACATTACGGCTACATCGCTCTCTTCGTCATCATCACGCTGGAGAGCGCCGGCCTGCCGCTACCAGGGGAGACGGTCCTGCTCACCTCGGCGGTATACGCCGGCAGCACCGGCAACCTGAACATCGCCCTCGTCGTAGCGATCGCCGCGACCGCCGCGATCGTGGGCGACAACGCGGGATACTGGGTGGGACGCCGGTGGGGCCTGCCCCTGCTCATCAGCAAGGGCCACCTGATCGGCCTCGACCACGGCCGGCTCAAGCTCGGCCAATATCTGTTCCGTCAGCACGGCGGCAAGATAGTGTTCTTCGGCCGCTTCACCGCGATGCTGCGCGCCTACGCGGCTGTGCTCGCTGGAGTGAACCGTCTCGACGCACGCCGATTCATGGCCTTCAACGCGCTTGGCGGCGTCGCCTGGGCCTCAATCATGGGCTTTGGTGCTTACTTGTGCGGACGCTCGATCGAGAACGTCATGGGACCGGTCGGCCTTGGGCTGCTGGGTTTTGTCCTCCTCGGAGCTGTCGCGTTGTGGCTTTTCATGCGACGGCACGAGGCTCGTCTGATGCATGCTGCGGAGGCGGCGATCCCGGGCCCCCTGGTGCAGGAAACAACGGCGGGCGTGATAGCGCCGCGGACGGCGCAAGCGTAGAAGTTACCGCTTCCGTTTGATGTAGCTTGTCCAGCGTGGCAGGCGGTTCGACGGTCGATACAGGTTACTCCACCGCGGAGCCGAACTGCCACGGTCCCGCGAGCTTGTGTGCGCCTTCGGCGTCCCGATCCACTCCCGTGCCCTGGCGGGTGTACCGAGATACGGGCTGCCGCAGGATCGCGGGCATCTGCAGACGGAATTGCAGATCGCAGTTCGTCCAACCCACACAGCTCCAATTGTCCCGGCTTGGGGGCTCAGCATCACCGGAGCCCACTTAAGTCGTCAGGCCACGTTCGATAACCGCTTGTGGTCCCGTGCGTGACGCCAACGCAGCGGGACCGCACAAGGCTCGGCCTCCAACCGCACGACCCGGTTCGATCGCTGCCCGCATCGGGTCTGCAACAAACCCGGCTCGCTGGTTTGGTGCGCGATCACGCGACGCCAGTTGTCTGATGCCGAGACGACGATGGCGAGAACCGGCTGCGTCTCCTCAGTCGGCGCGACGGGTGACGAACGCGTGCCGGTCAGGCTCAATCGCTAATTTAGCGCGAAGCCCGGACCAACCGACATCGCAAAACGATGTCCCCGACCCTTCGGAGATCCTCTAACGATCAAACAGCGTGGTCGACCTAACCGCTCTCGAGATCACCGCCCACGCCGCATTGCAGGGCCCTTCCGAGTATCGGCCCCAGGTTTCAGGACTTCATCACAGCCGCCGCAGCCGCCAGTCCCCATCGGACGCGGTCTTGCGCTTCGGTCTCCGTCCGCGCTTCGGCGTAGCAACGCAACTCGGGCGCGTTGCCAGAGGCGCGGAAGTGGATCGTGCCTCCGCCATCCAGTCCGATCCGGATCCCGTCCTGCCGGTCGACCGATTGCGGCACACCGATTGGACTTAGGAACGCGCGGAGGAATGTTCCATCGTCCAGCCGGGCAAGGAAGCCGCTGCTACGCTCCGAAGGTGTGTCGGGCAAGCGATCGCTCGCCATCTCGCCGACGTCGAGACCGGCGATCAGGTCAGAGAGCGCTACCCGGGACGCCCGGGCGGCAGCAAGCGCCGCCAGGATCGGCAGCATCGCGTCGCGGGTCGGCAGCGCAGGCAGGACCGCGCCGTCGATCGTAACGTCCGATCCCAGCAGGAACCCGCCATTCGCCTCGAATCCAACCACGGTCCGCGCCCCGTCGAGCCGCGCACGCTGCATGCCGGCGATGACGAAGGGTGACCCCACTCGGGTCCGAACCACCTGCTCGAAGCCCCCGGAGCGCTCAAGCGCCGAACTTGCCGTAATCGGTACCACAACGGCATCGACGCCAAGGTAGCGCGCAGTGATGAGCCCGAGCACGTCGCCACGCACGATCCGCCCGACGCCGTCCGCGACCAGGGGTCTGTCGGCATCGCCGTCGGTGGTCACGAGTGCGTCGAACGTGCCGGACGCCATGGCCTCTCTGATGAAAGCGACGTCCTCGGGACGGTGCGCCTCGGTATCGATCGGCACGAATCGCTCCGATCGACCGATGGCCTCGGGGCGCGCCCCGAGTTCTCCGAGCAGGTCGACCAGAAGGTCGCGGGCGACCGAACTCTGCTGGTAGACGGCAACGCGCAGGCCCGCCAGGATGTCCGAGGCGAAGGTGCCACTGTAGCGCCGTCGGTAGCGGACGATCGCATCGGGCTCGACGGTCGGCTGGACAGACGCCACGACGTCCGCATCCGCAACCGCAACCGCCTCGAGGGCTGACAGGATGGCGGCCTCGTCGGTCTTGGTGATCTCGCCATCGGGCCCGTAGAATTTTAGTCCGTTACGATCCTCCGGGATGTGGCTGCCCGTAACCATGACGGCGCACACGCCGCGCCGCATCGCTTCAAGCGACAGAGCTGGCGTCGGTAGCGCGCCGCAATCAATCGCCCGGAAGCCTGCCGCAGCTGCGGCAGCCGCTACGGTCGCGGCGATACCCGGGCTGCTCGCGCGCAGGTCGCGCCCAATCACGACATCGCGGGCACCGCTGCCCGCGGCAACGGATCGAAAGAACGCGCTGGCGTAGGCGTAGCTCGGAGTTCCGACGAGGTCCGTGACGAGGCCCCGTAGACCGCTCGTGCCAAACTTCAGACTGGTCACGGCATTCCCATTTGCGTGCGCGCCCGGCTGCGCTTGCGCTAAGGATGCCGCAGATCGGGCGCCATCACAACGCTGCCAGCACCGGAGCGGCGAACCGTCGAAGGCCTGCGGTGCCGTTCGGTTTCCTGAGGGCACCCCTGTCGCCGCCAGCCCGTCGATCAGAGTAGGGCTTACACGACAAGAACGGCCGGCCGCAGGTGACGCCACCCGGCGAACGCGACATCGCTACGACCCAAGCGGAGCTGCAACTCAGGTCCGGTCAGGTCGGGGCAGCGCCTGCCTCGCGGTCCAGACCGCTGCGGCGGGCGATCCGCACAGCGCCGGAGGACGACGGTAAGGCCTGAGGTGCCGCGTTGATCGCGGATCCAACGCGATCCAATACCCGATCGGGTCTGATCGCGCCTCGGGTCGATCGCCCCGAAGGTCCGCCCGCTCCCGTCCGAATGTCGCCATCATGATCGCTACTGAAGGTCCGTCCATCCGTAGAACGCTGTTGCGCGGCGCGCTCGCGATGGCCGACCGGCTTTGAGCGCAAGACCCGGGACGCGGGGGCGGCTCCGCGACGGATGTATCCACGGGAACGCGTATGACGATCGATGCACCCGAATCCGCTGTCGACGCCGAGAAGCGAAAACTCGTCCGCCATCTCGACACCTTCGACGCGAACATCCGCTATCCAGCACCGTATGTCGGTTTCGCCGGCAGGCCGTCGTCGCAGATCTTCGAGCACGGCTGGCATTACGACGCGCTTGGATACCGCAATGACGTCGCGATTGGCCCACGAGGTCCGGGCGAAACCCTGCGGGTGCTGATTGTGGGTGACAGCACAATGGTCGACGGAGTCACTTTGAGCGACACCGTCCCCGGTCGCGTCCAAGCGACGCTGCGTGCGCAGGTCGGCTCGGGCGCCCACGTCTACAACTTCGGCGCGATATCCAGCGGTCTCAACCAGATGATCATGCTGGTGACGACCAAGCTTATCGACATGGAGGCGGATGCGGTCGTCATCCTAGCCGGCGGTACCGACATCTTCCAACCCTGGACCTTCGATCCGCGTCCGGGATACCCGTACAACATGTTCGCCATTGAGGGGATCTACGACGAGTTGTTCTCGCAGTCCCGGACCCGAGGAGCCCTGGATGATCTGAGCCAAGCCGCGATGCAGGATCTGATTTTTACCCGCCTGCACAACCTGCGTGCCGTGACGCGCTGGAAGGACCCTGCCTGGGAGTGGGAGGTCGTCCGGCATTTCGAGCTCGCAGTCGATCGCATCGGCCGCCTGGCCAAGGGGATCGGCATACCGATCCATCTCGTCCTCCAGCCGATGGTCGTGCGCAAAGCGCAGCTCTCCGATACCGAGCAGACCTTCGCGTCGAGCGAATTTTTGTCCTATCTCGATCGGCAATACGAACGGATCAAAACCGTGGTCGGCGGCTACCGCGACAAATTCGGAGCGCGTGCGTCATTCCACGCCCACGATCTCAGCGACCTGTTCTTCAAGACCGAGCAACCAATCTTCACCGACATCGTACACTACAACGACGTCGGCCGGCAGATGATGGCTGAGGCAGTGACCGGGTGTCTCGACCTACCAGCGACCGGCTGAGGCTCTGTCGAGCGGGCGCAACCGGGAGATCTGCCCGGATCGATCCTACTCAGCCGCCTTGACGTCACCCCAATTGCGGCACTAGCAGCCGGTCCTCATCGGGACGGGACGGTTTCATGACAGCCAAGCGCGCGCTGATCACGGGGATTACGGGCCAGGACGGCGCGTATCTGGCGCAGCTGCTGCTGCACAAGGGCTACACGGTCGCCGGCATCGTACGCCGCTCCAGCCATGCCGGGGTGTTCGACCACCGGTTGAAGTGGCTCGGCATCCTGGGCGATGTCGAACTCGTGGACGGCAACCTGCTGGACCAGTCTGCGCTGCTGCGGATCGTCCAGACCACCAAGCCGGACGAGATCTACAACCTGGCCGCCCAGTCCTTCGTCACCTCCTCGTGGCAACAGCCGTTGCTCACCGGCCAGGTGACCGGTCTCGGCGCCGTGCATATGCTCGAATGCCTGCGCTCGGTGGCGCCGAATGCGCGCTATTACCAGGCCTCGACCTCTGAAATGTTCGGGCTGATCCAGGAAGAGTGCCAGAGCGAGACGACGCCGTTCTACCCGCGCTCGCCCTACGGCGTGGCCAAGCTCTACGCGCACTGGATGACCATCAACTACCGCGAGAGCTTCGGGCTGCACGCCTCGAACGGCATCCTGTTCAACCACGAGAGCCCGCTGCGCGGCGTCGAGTTCGTCACCCGCAAGGTCACCGACGCGGTGGCCCGGATCAAGCTCGGCATGCAGAAGGAGCTGCGGCTGGGCAACATCGACGCCAAGCGGGACTGGGGCCACGCCCGGGACTACGTCGAGGCGATGTGGCTGATGCTGCAGCAGGAAAAGCCCGACGACTACGTCATCGCCACCGGCCGGACCACCACGGTGCGGGACATGTGCGTGATCGCGTTCAAACATGTCGGCCTGAACATCGACGACCACCTGATCATCGACCCGGCGTTCTTCCGCCCGGCGGAGGTCGAGGTGCTGCTGGGCAACCCGGCCAAGGCCAAGGCCACCTTCGGCTGGGAGGCGCAGACCAGCCTGGAATCGCTGATCACCGAGATGGTCGAGGCTGACATCAAGCGCCTCAGCGCCAACGCCTGAATGGACCCGCGGGGCAGATGGATGCGCCGGGAACGCAGCTGGCCCGCCGCGACGCGCGAGACTGGAGTTGGGCACCCACCTCATCCATTCTCCGGGGCGATCGGGCGAGATCGGACAGCATGACCACCGAACCCTACACCGTCGAAGACTATGCGTTCGCGCAGGCCGAGTTTTACACCTATCGGCGGACGCTCGCCGACTACGCCGCGCTTCTATCGGAGGCGGGCGCGTTGCTGCGTGAGTGCACGGACCGGGTGACGGTCATCGGCCTGGCGAGTCAGCCATCGGAAGACTCGGCCACGATCGACGGCCGGGCCCTGCCCGGGGCGGCAGACATTCAGCGCACGCTGGTGCGCTACCGCGGAGCCTACGATCGGCTGCGTGCGACCTGGGATGGGTTACCGCCCGCGGAACGCAGGGACCAGCGGCCGCCCCCCTCCGAATTGCCGACCCTGCAGCCCGCAGACTGGTAAGGACTCGGGCGGGGCCGGGGCCGCAAGTCTCTTCGTGGGCCGATGCCCTGACCTACGCCGCCGAAGGCCGAGCCCATTATCCGGCCGTTGCGGCGTGCCGGAGCCGCAGCTATTTGTTGCACCCCTCGACGAACCGGGACGACATGGACGCCTCGCCGCACTCCAACCTGCCAGCCCCAGACGGTTCGGGGATCGCGCCGGGGCGCCAAATCGAAGCCGACTCCACGGTCCGGGCGATCCGGGAATCCGGTCTGTTCGACGCCACTTGGTACGTCGCGCGCCATCCGGAGGCCGCCGATGATCCGCTCGCGCACTATCTCGCCCATCAAGACCGGCCTGGGCACGACCCGAACCCGCTGTTTGACACCGCGTGGTACCGGGTCCGCGCTCCGGATGCGGGCGGAAGCGCGCTCGCGCATTTCGTCGCGCTCGGGGCCGCCGCGAAACTCGCCCCGCACCCGGCCTTCGATACCGTCTGGTACCTCGCCTGCAACGCCGATGTCGCCGGAGCGGGGGCAAACCCGCTGCAGCACTATCTCGCCGAGGGCGGACGCGAGGGCCGCAACGTCCATCCGCTGTTCGACACCGCCTTCTACCTGCGCCAGCGCCCGGACGTGGCGGAGGCGGGCCTCAACCCGCTGCTGCACTACCTCGCCGACGGGGGCCGGGAGGGGGTCGACCCGCACCCGCTGTTCGACAGCGCGTGGTATCTCGCCCGACACCCGGAGGTCGCGGCTACGGGTGAGAACCCGCTAGTCCACTACTTGAGGACCGGGGCTCAGGCTGACTACGACCCGCACCCACTGTTCGACACGGCATGGTACCGCGGCTCGTTCCCCGACGCCGGCGAGAACGCGCTGCTCGACTATCTCGGGCGCGAGCCAGTGGCCGGCGCCGAGCCGCACCCGCTGTTCGACTCGCCCTGGTACCTCGATCAGGTGCCGGACGTTGCCGAGGCCGGGATGAACCCGGCGGTCCACTATCTCACCGACGGGGCGCGGGCCGGCCTCAGCCCGCATCCGCTGTTCGATCCTGCACACTACCTGCGGCAGGTGCCGGAGGCGGCCGACGCCCGGGCAAACCCGCTGCTGCACTACCTGAAGGACCGCGGCGGAGCCGACCCGCACCCACTGTTCGATGCCGCGTGGTACCTTGACCACAACCCGGACGCCCGCGGCGAGAACCCGTTGCTGCATTATCGCACCCGGGGGGCTACGCTCGACCCGCACCCGCTGTTCGACGCCGTCTTCTACCGTGCCCGCAATCCGGATCTCGTCGAGACCGGTCGCAGCCCGCTCGCCCATTTCGTCGAGGGCGGCGCGGCGGAGGGGCGCGACCCGCACCCGCTGTTCGACAGCTCGTGGTACTTGGAGCGCAACCCGGACGTCGCGGGCTCCGGTCAGAACCCGCTCGTCCACTTCCTGGGTGACGGCGGCCGCGAGGGGCGCGACCCGCACCCGCTGTTCGACGTCGACTGGTATCGCACCCGCGTCCCGGATCTCGGAGACGCCAATCCCCTCGTCCACTACCTGACGCAGGGCATCCGGGCCCGCCGTGATCCGAATCCGTTGTTCGACGCTGCCTGGTATCGGGCGCGCCACCCAGAACTCGGACCGGACGCCGACCCGCTGCTGGACTACGTCGAGCGCGGGGTGCACATCGGCTCCGAACCGCATCCGCTGTTCGACGGCGGCTGGTACCTGCGGACCTATCCCGAGCTCATCGACGGCCACGAGACACCGCTGCACCACTATCTGCACCTCGGCGTCGCGGAGGGGCGCGACCCGAGCCCGGACTTTTCGACCCGCTGGTACCTCGACCGCCACCCGGACGTGGCCGGCGCCGGCCTCAACCCGCTCGCCCACTTCGCCGTCGCCGGACGGGCCGAGGGGCGCTCGCCCCTGCCGCTGGAGACCCTCCACGCCCGGCGCGTCGCCGCCGAGCGCGTGGCGCTCGCAGGCGAGATCCAAGACCTCCATCGACACATCGGGCTGATGGTGCAGCAGCCGACCTTCGTCGTGCTGATCGACGGCGGCGACGCCGAGGCGACACGCTGCACGCGGACCTCGCTGGAGCGGCAGATCTATGACAGGGTCGTCGCCTGCCAAACCCGCAGCGCCGGCGTGGAAACCTTGCGAGATCGGGCGGATGCCTACCTGCTCTGGCTCAAGGGCGGCGATGAGCTGCCTCCGCGTGCCCTCTACGACCTTGCCTGCGACATCAACCGCGCGCCGGCGGCCGACCTGATCTACGGCGACGAAGAGGTCGCGGGTCCGCGCGGCGCCGTGCCGTTCTTCAAGCCGGGTTGGAGCCCGGACTACCTGGAGAGCTTCGACTATATCGGCAGGGCGGCGTGCTTCCGCGGCGCTGCGGTGGACGGCCTGCTGGCGGCAGCGCGCAGCGCCTTCGAGCTGACCCTGCACCTCGACGAGGCGGGCGCCCAGGTCCGGCACCTGCGCCGGATCCTGCTGCGCGGTCCGGACCGGCGCTTCGGGCAGGACGAGGACGAGCGCACCCTGATCGGCGAGCGGTTGGCGCGCACCGGCCGCACCCGCGCCAAGGTCGAGGTCGCCGCGGGGGCGCGACGTTACGCAGTGGCGCCCGGTCCGCGGGACGAGACCGTATCGGCAATCGCCCTGCTGACGCTCGGCCCGGCGGGCGAAGAAGCGCGCGCTGTCGAGGCGTTCCTCGGCCGGGTCGCGGCAATCCGGGAGGCGTCGAGCCACTCCGCCCTCGATTCGATCGCCGTCCTCGACCGCACGAACGGCCCGGCCGAGGCGGCGTTGCGGGAGGCCGGGTGCCGCCCGGTGGTCGCTCCCGAGGGCGGTCCGGTGCGGCGGCTCAACGTCGGCGCCCGGGCAGCATCGGGGGAGTTCCTGCTGTTCCTCGATTCAAACTTGAAACCGGTCGAACGCCACTGGATCGAGCGCATGGTGATCCAGTTCGAGAAACCCGCGGTCGGAGCGGTCGGAGCGCGCCTGATCGGTCTGGACGGGCAGTTCCGCCACGCCGGCATCGTAGCCCATGCTGGCATCCCCGAGCCTGTGCGCGAAGGCAACGGCGGGGCGGAGGGCTACTTCTTCAGCGCAGCGGCGGCGCGGAACTTCCTCGCCGTGAGCGGGGAGTGCCTGATGACCCGGGCCGAGACGTTCCGCGCGGCCGGCGGCCTCGACGAGGAGCTGGGCGCCGCCCTGTGGGATATCGATTACTGTCTCGGACGACGCGCGGCCGGCCTCCGGATCGTCTACGAGCCGGGTGCCGTCCTCGCCGATACGGTCCCGCGGCGCGCACCGCGGACGGGTGCCGGCGACGCCGCGCGGTTTGCTGAGCGTTGGGGCGCGCGGATCGCACACGATCCGTACTACAACGACGCCGTCCTACGTCTCGGGCCACCGAACTACGATGGATGGCCGCCGACCTGAGGCCTCAGCCCTCGAGTTTACGGCGCTGGCCGGTTCGATTAGTCCGCTCACCCAGATCAGATCCGCGCGGCGACCATCCGCCTTCCCAAAGTCAAGCTGACATGTGCCCGACCGACCCGATCTCTCCGATCGCGCCCGCCCTGGTCGCGGACCCGCCGCGTCCGCGCCGAGAGGTGGCGTGATGGCGCTGCGCTTTATCCTGGGCAGGGCTGGGGACCTGACCAGATTGGGTCGCCCTGTCGGTCGGACGATCGCCCGCAGCGGCGCCGGCCGCCTGATCGGCGCTGGTTGGCGCAGGGGCGGGGGCTTGCTAGGCGACCTCGACGGGCTGTTTCACCGCTGGGCCGGGGCACCAGGCACGCGCGCGAGCCGCAATCCGCTAGTGCGTCTCGCGGCTCGCGGCGGCCTGCCGCGGGCGACCGACCCGACCGCCGAAGCCGATCAACTCGCGCTGCTCGCGCCTCATTTCGACGCGGCGTTCTACGCGAGTTGGTACGGGATCGGCGGCGAGGCGGCGCTGCGTGACTATCTGCGCACTGGCTGGCGCCAGGGCCGGGACCCGCGGCCCGACTTCTCAACCACGGAGTACCTTGCCGCGCGCCCGTTCCTCCAGCGCGCCGATATCAACCCGTTCGTACATTACCTACGCGGCCTGCTCGACCGGGGCGTCGTGGCGATCCGGCCGCCCGACCTCCGACGTGCCACCCGCCTAGCCCGTCGCCTCGTCGATGCGGAATATTATCTGGCCGGTAACCCCGACCTTCGGGGCGCGGGCGTCGATCCGGCCAGCCACTACATGAGTTCGGGCTGGCACGAGGGCCGGGAACCGTCGCCCCACTTCGACACCCCGTATTACTGCCTCACCCGCGGCATCAGCTACGCCGCAGAGAACCCGCTGCTGCACTACATTCGACACGGCGGCCAAGCCTGCCCGCTGAGCGAGGATGAAGCGGTCGCGTTTCAGGTTGGCACGATCGCGCCGTACTTCGACGCCGGCTACTACCGCGGGAGCGGCGACGATCGCTCCGACGAGAAGCTTCTGCGCGCCTACGCAGCCGGCGAGTGGCGTCGGATGCGCAGCCCGCGCCAGGAGTTCGACCCGGCCGGCTTCGTGCAGGAGCGGGCTGAGAATCGCGCCGTGCGCCGCGATCCGTTCTTCCAATACATCGCCGAGACACTGCTGTCGGGCGGGTGGCCGTTCGAGGGCCCGGGCCGGATCAATTTTCCGGCGGTCGACGAAGAGTGGTACCGGGCCACCTATTCCGACATGCGCGGCGGCTTGCGGCCCTACACCCACTTCGCGAGCACGGGCTGGCGCGAGGGGCGCGATCCGGGGCCGCGGCATTCGACGCTGTTCACCCTGCTGCGCGTCTGCGGCTTCCGGCCGGAGAAGCCGCCGGTCGAGGAGACCGGCTGGATCGCCGAGATCGGCCGCGAGCCGGTCGACCCCGAAGCCTATCTGCGTCTCCAGGCAGCCCTGGCCGCGCTGCATTTCGACCATGCCTTCTACCGTCGACGCTACGGCGTGCCCGACGAGGTCGACGCGATCCGCGACTATTGCGAGCGCGGCTGGCGAACGGGGCGCAACCCGCGCGCGGATTTCAACGGGCAGCAATATCTCGATGAGCACGGCTCCGTGCAGGAGACCGGGGTGGCGCCGTTCGTCCACCATCTGGCCACTGCGCTGATGCTCGGCGTCGATATCGCGCCCGGCGTATTCGACCCGCGCTACGGCACCCCGCCCTCGGAGGCGGACGAGGCGCTGATGGACGAGGCTCTTCTGATGGAGCCGCACTTCGACGCCGACTTCTATGCCAAGCGCTACCCGGACGTCGCCGGCGCGCGCGGCGGCGCGCTCGCCCATTTCGTCGCCCACGGCCAGCACGAGGGCAGGCTCCCGAACAAGCGCTTCTCGTACGAGTTCTACGGCCGGGCCTACGGCCACCTGTTGGCGGCGGGCGAATCGCCGTTCCTGCACTACGTCCGCACCGGCCGCGCCGCCGGGCTGATGGCATGCCCCGAGGATCTCGGCACCTGGCCGCCCATGGAAGCCCCCGGGCCGGGGGAATGGGATGACCTCCTCTCCGGCCTGCCGATCGCGCAGGCCGAGGTCGTCGTGATCATGCCGATCTACAAGGGCCGCGGCGAGACCCTCCGGGCGATCCACGCCTGCCTGTCCGCCCCGCAAGTCACGCCGTTCACCCTTCTCGCCATCAACGACCGATCCCCGGACCCGGAACTCACCGCCGAGCTGGCCGAGCTGGCCCGCCGCGGCCTGTTCCACCTCGTCGAGAACGAGCGCAATCTCGGCTTCGTCCGCTCGGTCAACCGCGGCCTGTCGATGCGCCAGGGCCGGGCCGTCGTCCTGCTCAATTCCGACGCCCAGGTGTTCGGCGACTGGCTCGACCGGCTGGTCGCACATGCCGAGACGCGACAGCGGGTCGGAAGCATCACGCCGCTGTCCAGCAACGCCACGATCTGCAGCTACCCGAAGTTCAACGCCAACAACACCATGGCGCTCGAGATCTCCCGTCCGGAGCTCGATCAGGCGGCGGCGCGGATCAACCGCGGCCACGCCGTGGAAGTCCCCACCGGCGTCGGCTTCTGCATGTACATGACCGCCGCCGCGCTCGACGCGGTCGGCGTCCTCGACGAGGTCGCCTTCGGCAAGGGCTACGGCGAGGAGAACGACTGGTGCATGCGCGCCCGCAAGGCCGGGTTCTCGAACCTCTTGGCCGAGGACGTGTACGTCTACCATGCCGGGCAGATCTCGTTCGGGCTCGATGAGGGCGGCGAGTACGATCAGGGCCAGGCGGCGCTCCTGGCCAAGCACCCGGACTACCCGGCCGTGGTCGGCCAATTCGTGGCGGCCGATCCCGGCCGCCGAGCCCGGGCGCGGCTCGACCTGTACCGGCTGGCCCGGCACTTCAGCGGCCGGGCGGTGCTGTTCGTGACCCACAGCTGGGGCGGCGGCATCCAGCGGCACATCGAGGACGTGATCGCCCGTCTCCAGGGCGAGGGGACCAGCGTGGTGCTGCTCTCGGTCGACCGGGCCCGCAACATTCAGATCAACGTCTCGTATCGCAGCGGCGAGTATCTGTACCTGCCGAACCTGGAGAGCCTCTACCTGCCCCGCGATGAGGCGGAGATCGCCGCGTTCATCGCGCAGCTGGCGCCGCGGCTGATACACGTGCACTCGCTGGCGGGCCTGCGCTGGAGCGCGGCGCGCGCCTTGATGGATCTGGTCGCCGGATCGGGGCGGCCCTATGCCTGGACGCTGCACGACTTCTCGCCGGTCTGCCACCGCAATCATTTGGTCCAGCCCGACGGCACCTACTGCGGGCTCGCCACCGTGCCGGTCTGCCGCGTCTGCCTGGCCTCCGACGCGGACGGCTACGAGGAGCCGGATCCGGGCGAGCGTCGGGGCGTGTTCGGGCGGTTCCTGGCCGGGGCGGCGCGGGTGTTCGCGCCGTCGGCCGACACGGCCGGGCGATTGGCCGAGGTCTACCCCGATCTGGCGATCACGGTGCACCCGCACTTCGAGGCAGACCGCCGGATCCGCCCGGCGACCCGCAAGCGCGGGGAGGGCCGGCGTCGGGTGGCGGTGCTCGGGGCCATCAACATGATGAAGGGCGCGCGCTTTCTCCAAGCGCTGGCCACGGACGCGCGCGACCGGGATCTGCAGATCGACTTCACCATCATCGGTTTCTCGGACCCGGCGCTTCGGCCGGCCCTGGCGGCTGCCGGCGTCACCGAGTCCGGGCGCTACATGAGCGACGACGAGGCCCTCGACCTCACCGCGCGGTCGTTCGCCGACCTCGTGCTGCTGCCGGCGATCTGGCCGGAAACCTACTCGTACGCGCTGACACTCGCGCTGCGCACCGGCCTGCCGGTGGTGGCCTTCGATCTCGGCGCACAGGGGGAACGGCTGCGCGGCTATCGGCATGGGCACGTGCTGCCCTACGCCCTCGTGAACGACCCGGCCGCCTTCAACGACCACCTGTTGTCGGTCGACGTCTCGCCGCGTGGTCGGATACGGGGGCCGATCCAGGCCGCGGAGTACGACGATCTCCTGAGCGACTATTACGGATTGGCGTCCCTCTCGTGAGCGGGCAGGGCGCATGATGCCCGACCGAACCACCTCCCAAACCGGCGCCCGCACAGGGCAAGACTGCGCTGATCCCGTTTCTGCCGCGCGCGAGGACGCCGCATGATCTCCGTCAACGAGGACATGAAGCAGGAGATGCTGCGGCGCGGCATCTCGGTGCTGCATCCGGCTCCGTTCGGCCTGCCGGAGGATTGCACCTTCGAGCCGCCGTGCAGCATCAAGTGGATGGGGATCGATTACTGCCTCACCATGGGGGCGTTCTCGTACGCGGTGAGCGGCTACTATTTCGGCGCCGACATCGCCCGCTACTGCTCGATCGGCGAGAGCGTGCAGGTCGGGCGCGGCAGCCACCCGGTGCATTGCGGCTCGACCTCGCCGCTGTTCTACACGCACCATTCGGCGGTGTTCGACCACCACGATCCGCGCGCCGAGGATTACGAGATCTGCGGGCCCTACCTGTGGCCCAAGCGCGTGCGCATCGGCAACGACGTCTATATCGGCCACGGCGCCTTCCTGATGCCCGACATCACCATCGGCGACGGGGCGATCATCGGCGCCATGGCGGTGGTGACCAAGGACGTGCCGCCCTACGCGATCGTGGCCGGCAGCCCGGCCCGGGTGGTGAAGATGCGCTTCCCCGACGCGCTGATCGAGCGCTACCTGGCGGTGCGCTGGTGGCGCTACGCCTTCTGGGACCTGCGCCAGTGCTCGATCACCGACCCCGAGAAATTCCTCGACGCCGTGGAAGAGCGCATCGCCGGCGGGATGCAGGAATACCGCCCGGACCTGATCCCGATCCAGTCGCTGATCCCGGGCGCTTGAGGATTTGCGCGCTCCACCGCCGGGGATCGCGCTATGGCGGATGCCGAGGGTTTCGGCGGGTTCAGCGGGTTCCGAACGGCCACAAGACCGCGATCGCGGCGCTGAGACCCGCGCCGCGCCGGGCTCTGGGAAACCCTGACCTTGCCCGGACGCGGCGAGAGCGACAGATGTTGAAGCGACGCCGGCGCGTTGGCCGGCCGGCTTGGGGGCGCGACATGACCCGTATGGCGATCCTTCTGGGGCAGCGGTGACGGACCTGAACGAACCGACGCGCTCGGTCGTCGCCGAACGCCTGATGACGGAGCTGGGCGGCTTCGCCCGTCAGCTCGGCCTCTATGAGGGCATCGCGCGCGGCATCATCGAGACCGTGGTCGCCAGCATGCCGAATGGCTCCGACGATCAGATTGAGACCGAGGTCCGCATGCTGATGGTGATGACCTCGGCTTAGTGGCGGCGTGGGCTTAAGCGTGCGGGCGGATCCCTCGGCGCGTGGCGCTCATCTAGCGCAAAAACCCGTGCACATCCGGATCCCAGCGGTTCTGGAGCCCGAACCGGCGGGCCGAATTCGATCGTGGAGCGTGCAGGCTCATCGCGCCGCGAGTTTACCGGCACAGACGCTGGAGGGGTAAACATGGACTCACCCGAGACCCGGGCCGAGTGGAAACTCGAACTCGTCGCTTTCCTACTGCTTCAACTGAAAGGTAGCGATGCGGAGCGAACGAGCACGATCAACAGGGTCATCGCGGCGTTAGGCGCAGCCCACAGCGAAGGACTGCGCCAAGCGGCTTTGTTCTGCCGGGAGATCGGTCGGGGTTCGCCGCGGGATGAAAAGATCGCGAACGTGCTCGCCATCGGCATCGAAGAAATGGTTCAGCAAAACGGTCCGACGTTCAGGCGGTAGGGGGCTCCCGCGCCAGGACACCGGTGCCCGCAAGCCCGGCGGCGCTCACATCCGAATTCGCGGCCGCCGTCCAAATCGCCGCGCATGCGGGGGGTGAGGGCGGAGCGAGGCCGGGAGGCCACCCTGGTTCCGGGCTGATCTTGAGCCCGACCCACCAGAGGCCAGCGCGCCGAAGCGCCTGGCGCCCGCACCGACGGATACCAGCCGCTCGCGCTTGCGCGCGGACAGTTTCGCGATGGACGCTCGCGATCCGGGCACCCACCGACGGCTGCTCACAAACGACGAATCGACGTCGAAATCGGCGATGTCGGATTACGGACCGGGGCGTCCCGCAATGCCGCGAGCGGACGGGGATGCGGGTCGCTCGCTCGTATCAGAACGTCCCCACGATGCGAAGGTTCGCCTCCGGGTACTCGACCATCATGCGCCGCTGTTCGGGTGAGTTGTTCCAGCTGCCCGGTCGGATGTAGTCGCCCGCGTCGAACACCTCGACCACGTTTCCCACCGTCGGGATCTCCCGGAAGCCGTGATCGTGGCCATTCGAGAAGGACACCACGGTCTCGACCGCATCCGACAGGTAGCAGATCGCCGGCCCCAGCGTCCCGAAGCCGAAGACGAGATGCCGCCCGTTCACCAGGGTGGCGGTATCCTCGACGATGGTCCCGCTCTGGACCGAGAACGGGATCGCGCGCTCGGTGAGGTGGGCTTCGAGCGCGTCGATCACCGGATTCAGGCGGTTTTCATAGACGAGCTTGACCCGAGCGATGCGGCCCGCCTGCAGGAATCGCTCGATGACGAGGGTGTAGAAGGCCAAAGGCGGCTGGATGTAGGCCGCGTTGACCCAGGTGCTGAACACGTCACCGGAGCGGATGTGGATGATCAATTCGTCCGCGGGCTTGGGCGCGAACACCGGCGGCAGAAGGTTGTAGAGCGGGTGGATGATGGTCCGCACCGTCTCGCGCCTCTGGCTCGGCGTGAGCAGATCCCGGGCAAACCGCGCGTGGTGCTCCAACTCCCAAAACATGCCTTCCAGGAACCAACCACCCTCGGGCAGCGGGTCGGCGCCGGGCAGGAAGGTGAGGCCGCCGAGCTCAACCGGCTCCGTGCGCGCAACCACCCCGCTGGTGTCCCGCGTGGCGAGCTTGAAAAACCGGAGCCCGACCTTGCGGGCGACGGCGATCGCCATCGTGTGCTGCATCATGCCGTTGCCCAGCGCGCCGTTGAGCACCAGGGACACCCCGATCAGCGGCGCGTCGCGGGTACCCGGAGCCCCGACGAGGGCGTAGCTCATCGGCTCGACGGCCCCAGGCATCTCGGCGAGCAGCGGGACATCGAGCCCGAGCGCCTCGCGCAGCCCGATCAACTCGACGGCCGGCCGCTCGACGAAGACCTCGACCTGGCTCAGCACCAGGGCCTGACGCTCGTCGAGGGAGACCTTGACGAAGCGGGCCCAGACCAGGCCGCCGAGGGGAAGCTGGAGCGGGATCGCCTGCCCGCGCGCCCGAAAGTGCGTCAGCCCGGCGTGGATCAAAGTCCAGTTCACGCCATCGTCGGACACCTCGACCCGCAGGGTCCGGGCCGCCTCCCGGGCGTGCTCGCGTCGATTGTGGACCACGATCGCCGACAGTGGGTAGCGCCGTTCGAGATCCACCCGCCACCACCCCGGCTCGTCCCCGTCCGTGTGGGCGTTGTATTCCTGACTGAAATCGCCGTTGACGAGCCCCTCGGGGCCCCGCGGACACCATCCCGGCCGGGAACTTTGCGCCGCCGGCTTGCCGAGGGCGACGTTGACGAAGAGATCCGGATCGTCGAAGGGCGCGGTCATCGCGGGCGTCTGAGCAGGTGGCGCGTGCGCGGTCAACTGCGTTGTTCCCGGGCGATCGCGGCGAAGCACGGCCGCATGGCTTGCCTCACCAGGGGGCGGGCCGTTACGCGATCGCAGGCTCACGCGTCGAACGCGGGGGCGATGGATGAGTGCAGCGCATGGCAGCGACAGCCGATCGAAACGGGGAGTTGATCGATCTCGCGATCATTCGACAGCTCAGCCGAACCGCAGTCGGATCGACGACGGCGTTCGCCGAGGGAGCGGCCGCTGGCGAGGTGATCACGCTGCAAGTCGACCTCGGCGCGCGGTTCCCGATCCACGCGATCTCGCTGACCCGGCACCCGGCCCTGACCGAGACGGGACGGTCCGGGGAAGGGGGGGCGCTGCGACCGGCCTTCTCGTCTGACGGGTTGGACTGGTGGGAGCCCGGGACCGTGCCACGAGA
Organism: Methylobacterium sp. AC315; assembly: GCF_979253755.1. NCBI lineage: Bacteria > Pseudomonadati > Pseudomonadota > Alphaproteobacteria > Hyphomicrobiales > Methylobacteriaceae > Methylobacterium > Methylobacterium sp. AC315. Next base: position 1,351 of record NZ_CEEDEA010000041.1, on the reverse strand, counting down.
CGAGGGGGTCGGCGTGGTGGCCGGGATCACCGGCTGGGCTCGCCACGTCCGCGTCGCGTTGCCCGCCGCGGCCGGATCAGCGGAGGCGCGGCTGCACGTCTGGTGCGAGGCGGCCGCGCTCGACTTGATCAGCCTTCGCGCGCAACTCGGGCTTGCGTTCAACATCCTTCACGAGCACCCGGGCGCGGTACTCCACACCTCCTACAGCCTCATGAGCGTCGAGCGGCCGCGCTCGCGGACGCTCGCCGGCATCGCGCTCCTGGAGAACGGCGCGTTCGGCAATTGCCTGGTGCAGTACGCGATCGCGATCTCGGTGGCGCGCGCGCTCGGGCTGCGGCTCGTCAAGATCCCGAAGGTCGATCGGAGCCAGGCGATCTTTCTTAAAGAACGCCTGACCTGCGGGGAGATCACGTTCATCCCCGCCGACGAGCCGCTGCCGGACGACGGCTACTTTCTGACGGGCATGTTCTTCGATACGCCATTCCAGAGCATCGTCGCGGCCCGCGATCCGCTGCCGATGCGCGAGATCGTCCAGTCCTACATCCGGCCTGTGTTCAACGGCTTGCCCAGGGTGTTCCCGGCCAAGCCCGACGACCAACTGATCATCCACATCCGCTCCGGCGACATCTTCAGCACTTGGATCGACCCGAACTATCCGCAGCCGCCGCTGGCCTTTTACCGGATGGTGATCGAGCGCCTGCGCGCCGAGGGCCGCATCGGGTCGGTCAAGATGGTGTTCGAGAACCGGGCAAATCCGGTGATCCCGGCCTTGGAGGCTTACGTCGCGGGGGTGGGTCTGCCCCTGACGACCCAGAGCGGCACGCTCACCGACGACGTCGCGGCGATCGCCGACGGCCGCTATCTCGTCTTCGGTTTCGGCTCGTTCGGCCCCGGCGTCTGCCACGTGTCACAGCGGGTGGAGCAGGTGTTCTACTTCTCGTGCAACTGGCCGCAGGGCTTCCAGTCGATCGAGACGGTGGGCGAGGCGATCGAGGTCCGGGATGTCGGTGGCGGTTACATGAAGATCGGGGACTGGGCGAATTCGGAAGTCCAGCGCCGGCTGATGATCGAATACCCGGCCGAGAACTTGGCCTTCGACGATCGCATGTGACGATCGTCCCCGGCCGGGGGCGCATCGGGATTCCAGCCCACCTGCACCGAATCCAGAGCCCCATTGGCGCGAGCCGCTGATGCGACCTAGACTCACTGGCTACTTGGCGTAGGCGTAGGCGGTGGCCGCGGAGCTGAGCGGGCCGGTGACGCCGCTGAAGGCGGTCAGCACCTTCTGGACCTCGGTGAACGGGGCGTTCGAGACGTAGATCAGGTCGCGGTTGCGCATGCGGAACGCCTG
>NZ_CEEDEA010000040.1:0-25331 GCF_979253755.1 Methylobacterium sp. AC315 | reverse complement strand
GATCGACGTGAAATGCGCCGACGAGGGGGCGAAGGATGAGGGGGCGAAGGATGAGGGGGAGAATCATGTCGGCTCTCTCTGAGGAAGCACCCCGCGGGCGGGGTCGGGCCGCCCCGGCGGCGGCGGCCGGTCGAACCGGGGTGCCGCGGGGGTGATCCGGTTCCTAGGAGCGGCCGCGCAACCGGTCCTGAACCGGCCCGTTCAGGCCCGGTTAAACCGCGCCGGCCCGCCGCGACCGCCCGGACTTTCGACAGGTCCGCCCGCATCGTGTAGAGGGGGCGCCTTCCTCCCGGAGGCCCCTGTGCTCCACGTCTCGACCCGCGGCGAGGCCGCGCCGCTCTCGTTCTCGGATGCCCTCCTCGCTGGCCTCGCCCGCGACGGCGGCCTCTACGTGCCGCAGACCTGGCCGCAGATCGGCCGGGCGGAGATCGCCGGCTTCGCCGGCAAGCCCTACGCGGAGGCCGCCAAGCGCGTGCTGCGCCCGCTGATCGATGGCGAGATCGAAGACACCGATCTCGACCGGATGATCGACGAATCCTACGCCACCTTCCGGCACCCGGCGGTCTGCCCGCTGACCCAGCTCGACGACAACCTGTTCCTGCTGGAGCTCTTCCACGGGCCGACGCTGGCCTTCAAGGACGTGGCGATGCAGCTGCTCGGGCGGCTGATGGACCACGTGCTCACCAAGCGCGACACCCGCGCCACCATCGTGGGCGCGACCTCGGGGGATACCGGCTCGGCCGCCGTCGAGGCGTTCGGGGGCCTCGACCGGGTCGACATCTTCATCCTCTACCCGCACGGGCGCGTGTCGGAGGTCCAGCGGCGGCAGATGACCTCGGTGCCGGCCCAGAACGTCCACGCGCTCGCCGTGGACGGCACCTTCGACGATTGCCAGAACCTGGTCAAAGCCCTGTTCCAGCACGCGGATTTCGCCGATTCGGTGCGCCTGTCCGGGGTCAACTCGATCAACTGGGCCCGGGTCGCGGCGCAGGCGGTGTACTACTTCACCAGCGCGGTGGCGCTCGGCGCCCCCCACCGGCCGGTCTCCTTCGCGGTGCCGACCGGCAATTTCGGCGACGTGCTCGCCGGCTGGGTCGCCAAGCGGATGGGGCTGCCGATCGAGCGGCTGATGATCGGCACCAACGCCAACGACATCCTGGTGCGCACCCTGGAGCACGGCGCCTACGCGCTGCGCGGCGTCGTGCCCACGACCTCGCCCTCCATGGACATCCAGATCTCGTCCAACTTCGAGCGGCTGCTGTTCGAGGCGCTCGGCCGCGACGCCTCGGCGCTGTCGCGGCTGATGTCCGGGCTGAAGCAGTCCGGCGGCTTTTCCTTGAGCCCGGAGATCCTGGCCTCAATCCGCTCCGAGTTCGACGCCGTCGCGGTGCCGGAGCCCGACGTGATGGAAGAGATCGCCCTGACCCAGGCCGCCACCGGGATCGTGCTCGATCCCCATAGCGCCATCGGGGTGCGCGCCGGCCGCCGGCTCCTGGAGCGGGATCCCGCGACCCCCGTCGTCGCCCTGGCCACGGCGCACCCCGCGAAATTCCCCGACGCGGTCGCCAAGGCCACCGGCGGCCTGCGCCCGCCCCTGCCGCCGCACCTCGCCGACCTCATGGACCGGCCCGAGCGCATGACCCCGGTGGCCAACGATCAGGCCGCCGTGGAGCGGCTGATCCGCGCGCGCGCCCGCATCACGAAGGGTGCCTGAGCCCGCGATGAACCAGCATTTCTCCACGCACGCCGCCTCCCCGTCCCTGCGCACCACGCGGCTCGCCAACGGCGTCACGGTGGTGACCGAGCCGATGCCCGGGGTGGCGACCGCCAGCGTCGGCGTCTGGGTCGGGGCCGGCTCGCGCAACGAGCGCGCCGACGAGGCCGGGCTGTCGCACCTCATCGAGCACATGGCGTTCAAGGGGACGCGCACGCGCTCGGCCCAGAGGATCGCCGAGGAGATCGAGAATGTCGGCGGCGAGATCAACGCCGCCACCTCCACGGAGGGGACGAGCTACACCGCCCGGGTGCTCGGCGAGGATGCCGGCCTCGCCCTCGACGTGATCGGCGACATCCTCACCGATTCGGTGTTCGATGCCGGCGAGCTCGCCCGCGAGAAGGGCGTGATCCTGCAGGAATACGCCGCCGTCGAGGACACCCCGGACGACGTGGTCTACGACGCCTTCACGGAGGCCGCCTTCCCGGACCAGCCGGTCGGACGGCCGATCCTCGGGCGCCCCGAGACGATCCGGAGCTTCGACGAGGCCGGCATCCGCGCCTACCTCGCCCGGGAATACACGCCGGACCGGATCGTCGTGGCCGGGGCCGGCGCGGTCACCCACGAGGCGATCGTCGAGGCGGCCGAGCGCCATTTCGGCGCCCTGCCGGCCAAGGCGGCGCCCGCGGCGGTGCCGGGGCTCTACGGCGGCGGCGAGCGGCGGATGCCGCGCAAGCTCGAACAGGCCAACGTCGTGATCGGCTTGCCCGGCCTGTCGTTCCGGGACGACGGCTACTACGCGCTGCACATGTTCGCGCAGGTGCTCGGCGGCGGCCTGACCTCGCGGCTGTGGCAGGAGGTGCGCGAGACCCGCGGCCTCGCCTACGAGATCCAGGCCTTCCACTGGCCGTTCTCCGATTGCGGCCTGTTCGGCATCGGCGCCGGGACCGCGGGGGCGGACCTGCCCGAGCTCGTCGACGTGACGCTGGCGGCCACGGCCCGGGCCGCCCGGGACCTCGCCGAGCCCGAGATCGCCCGTGCCAAGGCGCAGCTGAAGGTGTCGCTGCTCTCGGCGCTGGAGACGCCGGGCGGCCGCATCGAGCGCAACGCCCGCCAGATCCTGGCCTGGGGCCGGGTGATCCCGGCCGGCGAGGTGATCGACAAGGTCGACGCCGTCACGGTGGCGGACGTGCGGGCCGCCGCGGCCGCGATGCTCGAGGGCGCCCCGACGCTCGCGGCGATCGGTCCGATCCGCAAGCTGCCCGCCCTCGACCGGATCGCCGCCGCGCTTCGGGGGGCTTGAGCCTCCGTTGGGGCGCCCGACCGCGCGCGCCAGCCACGGTGAGGGTTAAGACACTCCGAGCCGGACAGGCTCTGAGACGCCCTGTTCGGGCCCCGCAACGACGCCCCCTGCCCCGCCCAACTTGATTTGGCCGCAAAGGGGCGCGATCCGCGGAGTCCGGATCCGGACCGGGGCGGCTGCCCCGGGGCCGGGGCCTTCCTTTCGATCGCGGCCGCCCGGGTGGCCGATGCCGAAGCTCGCACGGCCGGAACTCAAGACACCCTTGCGCATCCTCGCCCTCCTCCTGACCCTGGTCGGCGGCCTCGTCGGTGCCCTCTCGCTGTGTGGGCCGGCTCAAGCCGTCGAGGCGGTGCGCGTCACCCTCGACGCGCCGGTGATCGACCTGACCACCGCGATCGAGCGCTACCGCTCGGACGGCGACCTGATCCAGATCTCCACGGCGCCCGGCAAGGACGGCATCGTCCGCCGCATCGTCGTGAAGGCGCGGGACGCCGGCGCCCGGCCGGACTGGATCGTGTTCGCCCTCACCAACGACACCGACGAGCAGATCGACCGCATCCTGGTGGCGCCGCATTTCCGGCTGGTGGATTCCGGGGTGATCTGGCCCGATCTCGGCGGCTCGCGGATCGCCGCCATCACGGCGAGCCAGGGCATCCGCCCGGAGCGCGACGAGAACCCCGAGGCCGACCAGTTCACGATCACGCTGGATCCCGGCACCACGGTCACCTACGTCGCCGAGCTGCGCGGCCCCAACGTGCCCCAGCTGCACCTGTGGGATCAGGACGCCTACCGCCGCAAGACCGCCGGGCTGACCCTGTACAAGGGCATCATCATCGGCATCAGCGGGTTGCTGGCGCTGTTCCTGACCATCGTGTTCGTGGTCAAGGGCGCGATCATCTTCCCGGCCGCCGCGGCCCTGGCCTGGTCGGTGCTGGCCTATGCCTGCATCGATTTCGGCTTCCTGCAGCGGGTGTTCCCCGTCACCGAACTGGCCGAGCGGGTCTACCGGGCCTCCGCCGAGGCGGTGCTCGGGGCGACGCTGCTGGTGTTCCTGTTCGCCTACCTGAACCTCGCCCGCTGGCACGTGCGCTACAGCCACGTGGCGTTCTTCTGGCTGGCCTTCCTGGCGGGCCTCGTCGGGCTCGCGGTGTTCGACCCGCCGGTGGCGGCGGGGGTGGCGCGCATCTCCATCGCCGCGGTGGCGGGGATCGGCCTGCTGCTGATCGTCTACCTCGCCGCCCATAACGGCTACGACCGGGCGATCCTGCTGGTGCCGACCTGGCTGCTGCTGGTGGTCTGGGTGACGGCGGCGGGCTTCGCGGTCACCGGCCAGATCGGCAGCGACCTGGTGCAGCCGGCGCTGATCGGCGGCCTGGTGCTGATCGTGATGCTGATCGGCTTCACGGTGCTGCAGCACGCCTTCGCGGGGGGCGGCCTCAGCCATGCCCTCGTGTCGGACACCGAGCGGCGGGCGCTGGCGCTCACCGGCGCGGGCGACGTGGTGTTCGACTGGGACGTGCCGGCCGACCGGGTCTTCGCCGGCCCCGAGATCGAGGCGCAGCTCGGCCTGCCCCGGGGCACCCTGGAGGGCCCGGCGACGAACTGGCTCGGCACGCTCCACCCGTTCGACGTGGAGCGCTACTCGGCGGCCCTCGACACGGTGATCGAGGAGCGGCGCGGGCGCATCGTCCACGATTTCCGCCTGCGCTCGGCCGCCGGCACCTATTTCTGGTACCGGCTGAAGGCGCGGCCGGTGATCGGCGCCGACGGCGAGGTGATCCGCGTGGTCGGCACCATCGCGGACGTCACCGAGATCAAGACCGCCGAGGAGCGCCTGCTCCACGACGCGGTGCACGACAGCCTGACCGGCCTGCCCAACCGCGAGCTGTTCGGCGACCGCCTGGACGCGGCTCTGGCCTTCGCCGGCCAGGACCAGCGGCTCAAGCCGACCGTGATCGTGCTGGATGTCGACCGGTTCAAGGGCATCAACGACGCGATCGGCCTGTCGGCGGGCGATTCGATCCTGCTGACCCTGTCCCGCCGGCTCGGCCGCCTGCTGCGGCCGCAGGACAGCCTGGCCCGGATCACCAGCGACGAATTCGCCGTGATCCTGCTGTCCGAGCGCGACCCCGACCGGATCCTGGCGTTTGCCGAGATGATCCGCCGGGCGATCGCCACGCCGATCACCTATGCCGACCGGGAGATCTTCCTCACCGTCTCGATCGGGCTCGCGCTCTACGAGGCGGGGGCGAACCTGAAGCGCGACGAGGTGTTCAAGAGCGCCGAGATCGCCATGATCCAGGCCAAGCGCAACGGCGGCGACCGCATCGAGGTGTTCCGCGCCCATATGCGCACCGACCGCTCCGACCGGCTGATGCTGGAGAGCGACCTGCGCAAGGCGATCGAGCGCAACGAGCTGCGGGTGCTGTTCCTGCCGGTGGTCCGCCTCGAGGACCGCACCGTGGCGGGGTTCGAGACCGTGCTGCGCTGGGACCACCCGAAGCTCGGCCGCATCCCGGCCTCGACCTTCATGCCGCTCGCCGAGGAGAGCGGCTTCGTCGTCAACCTCGGCATCTTCGCCCTGGAGCGCACCGCCCTGGAACTCGCCGCCTGGCAGCGTTCCCTCGAGGTCGAGCCGCCGATCTTCGCGGCCTGCAACCTGTCGTCGCGCCAGCTCCTGCGCCACGACCTCCTGCACGACGTAAAAACCGTGCTGGCCCGCTCCGGGGCGCTGCCCGGCTCGCTCAAGCTGGAATTCAGCGAGAGCCTGGTGATGGAGAACCCGGAATACGCCGCCCAGATGCTGGCCCGCATCCACGACCTCGGGGCCGGCCTGTGCCTGTCGGATTTCGGCACCGGCTACTCGGCCCTGTCCTACCTCCAGCGCTTCCCGTTCGACACGATCAAGGTCGACGCGACCTTCGTGCGCCAGATCGGCACCGGCCAGACCGCAATCCTGCGCTCGATCGTCCGGATGGCGAGCGAACTGAACCTCGCCATCGTGGCGGAGGGCTGCGAATCGGAGGGCGACGCGCAGGCGCTGGCCGGGCTCGGCTGCGAATACGCCCTCGGGCCGGCCTTCGGCGAGCCCATGACCATGCTGCAGGCCCGCCAGATCGTCGGAGCCGCCCCCGAGGCGGCCTGATCTTGGTTCTGGCCGACCGAATCAGGTATACTGCCGACCAGCGATGAAGGCGGTGGCAGGGGATGCGATGACGCCCGAACAGGTCAGGCTCGTCCAGGACAGCTTCGCGAAGGTGCGGCCGATCGCCGGGACGGCGGCCGACCTGTTCTACGGGCGCCTGTTCGAGATCGCCCCGGAGGTCCGCCCGCTCTTCCCCGACGACATGGCCGAGCAGAAGAAGAAGCTGATGGCCATGCTGGGCCTGGCGGTGGCCCATCTCGGCCACCCGGAGACCGTGGCCCCGGCGATCCGGGATCTCGGGCGCAAGCACGTGGCCTACGGCACCCAGGCCGCCCACTACGCCCCGGTCGGCGCCGCGCTGCTGTGGACCCTGGAGCAGGGCCTCGGCCCGGACTTCACCCCGGAGGTCCGCGCGGCCTGGACCGAGACCTACACGCTGGTGGCCGGGTTGATGACGGGAGCGGCGGCGGAGGCCGCCTGAACCCCTTCGGAAGTCGACGATCGGTTTAAGTCCCCCTTAACCATGTCCGCGCAAGCTCCTGTTGATGGAATGGCGCTCCGGCGCGCGTGGAGGGGATGGGCGGATGGCCGAGGCGGCGAGGCGTTACCAGCAGGCGGGCAGCTCGGATCTCGTGCGTCGCCTGATCGCCCGGCCGGTCCGGCTGGAGCAGCAGGCCCGCACCCGGCTGCCGGTCCCCGGCCAGGCTCTGCCAGGCCAAGCTGTGCACGGCCAAGCTGTGCAGGATCCGCGCGTCTCCGGCGCCGCCCAGGACGACCTGTCCGAGGATTTCGACGAGGCCGACGAGATCGCCCGGCTCGAGACCGAGCTGCAGGTGATGAAGGCGGTGCTCCGGGCCCAGCGGCAGGAGGTCGAGGCCCTCCGGGCGCAGCGCCAGCTCCTGACCGAATCGGCGGCCAGCGACGACGTGCGGGCGACCCGCGAGCGCTGGGCGTCCCTGGTGGACACCCTGCTGATCCGCGCCCGGTGATCCCTCTCCAGACCAAGCGGGGTACGGCCATGGGCGCGCGCTGCTCGCTCGTCGTCAACGGCCGGTCGGTGCGCGTCTCGACCGGCGACACGCCGCTGGAGGCGGCGCTCGCCGAAGGCATGATCGCGCCCGTGCAGGCGCAGCTCGCCAGCCAGGTCGCCGGCCAGGGCAGCGCCGCGCCGTCGAGCCGTCGGCCCCCCGCCCGCCGGGCCCGGGCCGAGGCCCTGCGGTCGAGCCTGCCCGGCGCCCCGATCCTGGGCCAGGAGGAGGCCCCGCCCCCGGCCGTCGCCATCCGCAAGGGCACCGTCTCGCAGATCCGGCGGCTCTGCCCCGGCATCGTCGAGGTCGTGGCGACCCTGACCCGGCGCCCGAACCTCGAGCCCGGCCACCAGGCGCTCGTCACCTTCGCGGGCCTGCCTGCCCTGACCCTGTCCCCGACCCTGCGGATCGACGGCTCGGCCGAGATCAACGAGGCGGTGTTCCACATCCCCCGCGACCCCGAGGGCGGCCCGGTCGACGCGATCCGGCTCGACCAGCCCGTGCGCCTGAAGGGCCCCGTCGGCCGCGGCCAGTACCGGCCCGGCGGCGGGCGGCTCGTGCTGGTGGCCGCGGGAGCCGGCTTCGGCCCGATCTGGGCGATCGCCCGGGCGGCCCGCTACGTCGAGCCCGCCCGCGAGATGGCGCTGGCGGTCGGCGCCCGGGACGCCCTCGACCTCTACATGCGCGAGAGCCTGGACTGGCTGCGCTGCACCGGCGTCGGCCGGATCGTGCTCTGCGCCGACCGCGGCGGCCAGCGGCCGCCGGACGTGCGCTCCGGCCCGCTCACCGCCCACCTGCCGAGCCTGCGCGCCACCGACGTCGTCCACGTGGCCGGCGACATCGCCACCGTCGGCGCCGTGCAGGTGCTCGCCGCCGCGGTGGGCGCGCGCTGCTACCCGATCGTGCTCGACTGACCACGGCGCCCGTCCGCGGACCGCGCCCGGACCATCAGGGCTCCGCCCCGATACCCCGCCAAAGGGCCGGGCGCCCTTTGGGATTTCGTCCCTTCCCGTGAGTCGGTCTGCGTCGATGCTCCGCGTGCTCTGCCTCGGCTACAGCGTCACGGAGCTGGCGGGCTATGTCGAGCACGCCAACGCCCTGGCCGCGGCCGAGGGGCGGCCGGTCACCTTCCTGCGCAGCGGCTGGGGCGGCCACTCGCTGCCCTCGATCGCCGCCCTGATCGACGAGATCCTCGACGCCTGTCCCTGCGACCACGTCCTGCTGGAGCTGTTCACCGGCAACGTCCGCTACTTCGACGGCGCGACGATGCGGGCCTACCTGGACGACATCCTGGCGGCGACCGCCCGGCGGGGCCTGCCGGTGGCCTTCCTCAACCTCCACCAGGGCGGGGTCGATTACGCGGCCGAGCCCGTCGCCGCCCTGCTCGCGGAGTACCGCGCCCTCTACGGCATCGTCTACCTCGACATCGCCGCCCCGGTGGCCGCCGCGGGGGCGGGCGACATCACCTACCTGCTGAAGGACGGGACCCATCTCGCCCCGGCCGGGGCCGAACTCTACGGCATCCTGGTCTACGCCTTCATGCGGGCGCCGCCCCCCGGCCGCGCCTATGTCGACCGGCTCCGGCGATTGCCGGTCCGGTTCGAATCCCTGCCGCTGCGCACCCTCCCCGGCCTGGAATGCGGGTTCGAACTGCGCCGCAACGGCATCCCGCTGCACTTCCTGGAGATTCCCGAGGGCGCGAGCGTCGAGATCCCGCTCGGGCGGCCGCGTCGCGTGATCGGCGCCCTGGTGACCTACGGCCCGCGGGCCGGCACGCTGACGGTCCAGGATCCGGCGACCGGGCGGTCACGCGCGATCACCGCCTACGACGAATTCTCCTATTACACGCGCTCCATGTTCCGGAGCTTCGTGTTCCCGGCCGTCCGGACCCTGAGGATCACGCAGGGGGCCGCGCTGCCCGACATCGCCCTGCGCAAGGGCGAGCCGGACCGGGGGCCGCGTCTCGGCCGGGTGTCGCACGTCTTCGTCCGGCGCCGGCTCGGCCTCGCCGAGCGCGTGGCGCTGATCCGTCACCGGCTTCTACGCAACCTGCGCCGGCTCAGGGGTTTCCCAAGGGCCTGAGGCCCTTGGGCGGGGTGTCGGGGCGGAGCTCGACACCAGGGCGCCGCCCTGGACCCGCGAAAGGTCCGAGACCTTTCGAAACCAGGACTTCCTTTCGAAACCAGGACTTCCTTTCGAAACCAGGACTTCCTTTCGAAACCGGGACGTCCTTCAGCCCAGGCGGACGCGCCAGATCTCGTCCGCGTATTCGCGCATCGAGCGGTCCGAGGAGAACCACGCCATCCGGGCGGTGTTGCGGATCGCCTTGGCCCACCAGCCGCGCGGGTCGCGCCAGGCGGCGTCGATGGAGCGCTGCACCCGCCAGTAATCGTCGAAGTCGGCGGTGAGCAGGTACTGGTCGCGCTGGCGCAGGTCGTCGGTGAGCGGCCGGAACCGGCCCGGCTCCTCCGGCGAGAACCGCCCGGAGGCGATCATGTCCAGCGCCGCCGCCAGCCGGGGCGAGGCCTGGATCGCCGTCGCGGCGTAGCCCGGCTCGGCCTCGCGCGCCTGCACCCCGGCGGCGTCGAGGCCGAAGATGAAGATGTTGTCCGCCCCGACATGGTCGCGGATCTCGATGTTGGCGCCGTCCAGCGTGCCCACCGTGAGCGCGCCGTTGAGGGCGAACTTCATGTTGCCGGTGCCCGAGGCCTCCATGCCGGCGGTGGAGATCTGCTCCGACAGGTCGGCGCCCGGGATGATCGTCTCGGCGAGGCTCACCGAGTAGTTCGGCAGGAACACCACCTTCAGCCGGCCCGCGACCTCCGGATCGTCGTTCACCGCCTTGGCCACGTCGCAGGCGAGCTTGATGATCAGCTTGGCCCGGACGTAGCTCGGCGCGGCCTTGCCGGCGAAGATCTTCACCCGGGGCGTCCAGTCCCGGTGCGGGTCGGCCTTGATCGCCTGGTAGAGCGCCACCGTCTCGACGACGTTGAGGAGCTGGCGCTTGTACTCGTGGATGCGCTTGACCTGGATGTCGAACAGCGCGTCCGGATCGATGTCGATGCCGGTGCGCTCGGCCACGACCTTGGCCAGCGCCTCCTTGCGCTGCCGGCGCACGGCGGCGTAGCGCGCCACGAAGGCCGGATCCTCGGCATGGGCCTCCAGGCCCCGGAGCAGCTCGGGATCGTCGAGGACGCCCGCGCCCACCGTCTCCACGGCGAGCCGGGTGAGGCCCGGATTGGCGTTGTGGAGCCAGCGCCGGAAGGTGATGCCGTTGGTCTTGTTGACGATCTTGTCCGGATCCAGCGCGTGGAGCGGCGCGAACACCGTGGACCGCATCAGTTCGGTGTGCAGCGCCGAGACGCCGTTGACCCGCCGGGCGCCGTGGAAGGCGAGGTGCCCCATCCGGACCCGCCGGCCATGCGCCTCGTCGATCAGCGAGATCGAGGCCAGGTAGGCGGCGTCCTGGTGGGCGGCGTCCTGGCGGCCGTGCTTGGCCTGCTCTTCGAGATGCATCCAGTTGATCAGGTAGATGATCTGCATGTGGCGCGGCAGCAGCCGCTCCATCAGCTCCACCGGCCAGGTCTCCAGCGCCTCGGGCAGCAGGGTGTGGTTGGTGTAGTTCAGCGTGTGGGTGGTGACGTGCCACGCATCCTCCCAGGAGAGGTCGTGGTCCTCCATCAGGATGCGCATCAGCTCCGGCACCGCGATGGCCGGGTGGGTGTCGTTGAGCTGGATCGCGGCGTGGTCCGACAGGGACCGCACGTCGCCGCGCTCCATGACGTGGCGGGCGATGAGATCCTGGAGCGAGGCCGAGGTGAAGAAGTATTCCTGGCGCAGGCGCAGTTCCTGCCCGTCGGCCGAGGAATCGCTCGGATAGAGCACCCGGGAGATCGCCTCCGCCCGCATGCGGGCCGCGACGGCGCCGACATGGTCGCCATCGTTGAAGCGGCCGAGGTCGACCGGCTCGCCGGCCTCCGCCTTCCACAGGCGCAGCCGGTTGACGTGGCGCCCGCGCCAGCCGACCACCGGGATATCGTGGGCGACCGCCCGCACGGTCTCGGCCGGCTGCCAGTGGCGGCGGATCACGCCCTCGCCGGGCGAGGACAGCGTGACGGTGCCGCCGAAGCCGATCGTGTAGGTCGCGTCGGGCCGGACGAACTCCCAGGGATTGCCCTCGGCCAGCCAGGTCTCCGGCGCCTCGCGCTGCCAGCCGTCCTCGAAGGACTGGCGGAACAGGCCGTGATCGTACCGGATGCCGTAGCCGATCGCCGGGATGCCGATGCTGGCCATGCTGTCCATGAAGCAGGCGGCCAGCCGCCCGAGGCCGCCATTGCCGAGCGCCGCGTCGGGCTCCGCATCCTGCACGGCGTCGAGATCGACCCCGAGTTCCCGCAGCGCCGCCCGGGTCGTGTCGGTGAGGCCGAGGTTGTTCATGGCGTCCGACATCAGCCGGCCGATCAGGAATTCGAGCGAGAGATAGTAGACCCGCTTGTTCGGCACGGCCTTCTCGGAGGCCATGCAGGCCGCCACGACGCGCTCGCGCAGGGCCATCGCGGTGGCCACGAACCAGTCGCGCGGGCGGGCGGATTCGGGGGTCCGGCCGAGCGCGAAGGTCAGCTTGGCGCGGATCGATTCCCGCAGGTCGACCACGGCGTCACCGGTCTGCGACAGGAGCGGCGCGGTCCAGGCGGCCACCGGCAGCTCGGCCGCGGCGTCGTCGCGCAGGGCGTCCCGCTGGGCGGGCGGAGTGAGAACGTCGTTCAGCACGTGCGGGTCCCCCAAAGTCAGCGCCCCGGATTCTAGCGCCAGGGCTATCGTGGGCGGATTATCTCTTTTGATGGATTGCCACCGCGTGAACGGGCGGGCGATCCGTGCCCCGAAGCCGCGACTGTGCGACCGGCTTCCAGGCGAAGTCGTGGCGGTGCCGCCCCGAACGGGGCACGCGACGGCGCGGCCGGAGATATGGCGCGACTACGTGACATTCTAGACACAACGGCCGGCACCGCCAACCCGCGACGCGCGCATCTGAGCCGTCGCCAGCGCGCGGCTCAGCGGTTAACCCTGGGCCGGGGATTCGCGAGGCGCAGCATGACCGAGACCGTCTGGTGGAAGCGCGGGACCGTCTACCAGGTCTATCCGCGCTCGTTCCAGGATACGAACGGCGACGGGGTCGGCGACCTGGCGGGGATCACGGCGCGGCTCGACTACCTCGCCTGGCTCGGGGTGGACGCGGTGTGGATCTCGCCGGTCTACCCCTCGCCCATGGCGGATTTCGGCTACGACGTCGCCGATTACTGCGGCATCGACCCGTTGTTCGGCACGCTGGCCGATTTCGACGCGCTCATCGCCGAGGCCCATCGGCGCAAGCTGAAGGTGATCCTGGACTTCGTGCCCAACCACTCGTCGATCGCGCATCCGTGGTTCGCGGAGAGCCGGTCGTCGCGGTCGAGCCCGCAGCGGGACTGGTACATCTGGCGCGACCCGGCCCCGGGGGGCGGTCCGCCGAACAACTGGGTGTCGAATTTCGGAGGCCCGGCCTGGACGCTGGATGAGGCCACCGGCCAGTACTACTACCACGCCTTCCTGGCCGAGCAGCCGGACCTGAACTGGCGCAACCCCGCCGTCCGGGCGGCGATGCACGACGCGCTCCGCTTCTGGCTGGACCGCGGGGTCGACGGGTTCCGGGTCGACGTGATCTGGCACCTGATGAAGGATGCCGGATTCCGCGACAACCCGGCCAATCCCGACTACGCGCCGGGCACGCCCGAGATCAACCGCTTCACCCAGGTCTATTCCGCCGACCGCCCGGAGGTGTTCGACGTCATCGCCGGGATGCGGGCGGTGCTGCGCCAGTACGGCGAGCGGGTGCTGATCGGCGAGATCTACCTGCCGATCGAGCGGCTGGTGGCCTATTACGGCCCCGACCTCACCGGCGCCGACCTACCCTTCAACTTCCAGCTGATCCAGACCCCGTGGCGGGCCGACGCGGTCGCCGACCTCGTGGCCCAGTACGAGGCGGCTCTGCCCGAGGGCGGCTGGCCGAACTGGGTGCTGGGCAACCACGACCAGCCGCGGATCGCCGCCCGGGTGGGCGAGGCCCAGGCTCGCATCGCCGCGATGCTGCTGCTGACGTTGCGCGGCACCCCGACCCTCTATTACGGCGACGAGCTCGGGCTCGGCCGCGTCGCGATCCCGCCGGGGCGCGCCCGGGACCCCTGGGAGCGCAACGAGCCCGGCCACGGCCGCGACCCGGAGCGGACCCCGATGCAATGGGACGAGGCCCCGCAGGCCGGCTTCTCGGCCGGGGAGCCGTGGCTGCCGCTCTCGGAGGATTGGGCCACCCGCAACGTCGAGGCCCAGCGCTCGGATCCCGGCTCGATGCTGACCCTGCACCGGCGGCTCCTGGCGCTGCGGCGCGACCACCCGGCGCTCTGCGTGGGCGACTACCGGGGCCTGCCGGTCGAGGCCGAGGCCGTGTTCGCCTACGAGCGCTGCGCCGACGGCGCGTGCCTGCGCGTGATCCTGAACTTCGGCGGCGATCCGCACAGCCTGTCCCTGCCCGAGGGCGACTGGACGGTGCTGCTCTCGACGCTTCCCGGCCGGGCGGGGGCGAGCGTCGGCGCGCCCCTGGCGCTCGGGCCTGCCGAGGGGGTGATCCTGCGCCGCACCTGAGCCCGCCCCTGCCATCTCTTGTCGCAGTGCAGCACGGACATCGCGCCATGGCGGAATCTGTAACCGAAGCTTAAGGCTGACACTGGCCTAAATTGTGCGTCGCAGCGGAACGGGTGCGACGGAGGAGCATTGGACATGGTTGAGGCCGTGACAGCCGCGTCTGCCCGATCCTCTGCCAGGCCGGGGCACCCTGCCCGGCCGGGAGCGATGCCCATGCACGACGCGCGTCGCGGCGGTTTCTGCGCGGATGAGGCCTTCGGCGAAGGCGGCGGTGCCGCAGCGCAGTTCACCAACCCGGCCTGGCCGGCCTCGCTGCGCCGCCGCATCCTGTACGCCACCCCGGAGATGGCCGACTTCGTGAAGACCGGCGGCCTCGGCGAGGTCTCGGCCGCCCTGCCCCGGGCCCTGGTGCCGCATTACGACATCCGCGTCCTGATCCCCGGCTACCGCCAGGTCCGGGCCGCGTTCCCCGACATCCCGGTGGTCGCCCGGCTCGAGGGCTTCGCGGGCGTACCCCCCTGCGACCTCGGCCTGGTCGAGGCCGCCGACGGCCTGCGCATCTACGTCCTGCTGGCCCCCGACCTGTACGAGCGCGACGGCACGCCCTACGGCGACGCGAACGGCGATTTCGGCGACAACGACCTGCGCTTCGCCCGCCTGAGCCTCGCGGCCGCGGAGATCGCCGCCGGCGCCGATTCGGACTGGGCCGCCGACCTGCTGCACCTCAACGACTGGCAGGCGGCCCTCGCCCCGGCCTACCTGGCCTGGCGCGGCCGGCGCATCCCGAGCGTGCTGACGATCCACAACCTCGCCTATCAGGGGCTGTTCCCCCGCGACAGCCTGGGCCGCCTCGGCGTGCCGGATTCGGCGTTCCAGGTCGACGGCGCGGAGTTCTACGGCCAGCTGTCGTTCCTCAAGGCCGGCATCTTCTACGCCTCGCAGGTCACCACGGTGAGCGAGACCTACGCCCGGGAGATCCAGACGCCCGAGATGGGCTGCGGGCTCGACGGGCTGCTGCGCACCCGCGCCGGCCAGGGGCGGCTGGCCGGCATCCTCAACGGCATCGACGAGACCTGGGATCCGAGCACCGACCCGCACCTCGCCACCCGGTTCGAGGTCGACGACTGGAAGGGCAAGCGCGCCAACGCCGAGGCGGTGCGCCAGCAATTCGGCCTCGCGGTCTCCCGCGGGCCACTCTTCGCCATCGTGTCACGCCTGGTGCACCAGAAGGGCATCGACCTGAGCCTGCAGGCGGCGGAGGCGATCGTGGCCGAGGGCGGACAGCTCGTGGTGATCGGCCAGGGTGAGGGCCGGTTCGAGCAGGCCCTGCGCGGCCTGTCGAAGCGCCACCCGGACGCAGTCGGCGTGCATGTCGGCTTCGAGGAGGCCCAGGCGAGGCGGATGTTCGCCGGCAGCGACTTCCTGCTGATGCCCTCGCGGTTCGAGCCGTGCGGGCTGGCCCAGATGTACGCCCAGCGCTTCGGCTCGCTGCCGATCGTGCACCGCACCGGGGGCCTCGCCGACACGGTGGAGGACGGGGTGACCGGCTTCACCTTCGCGGAGGCCTCGGCCCCGGCGTTCGGGTCGGCGGTCCGCCGGGCGTTCGAGGCGTTCGGCCAGAAGAAGCGCCTCAACGCCATGCGCCGGCGCGCCATGGCCGCCCGGTTCGGCTGGGACCAGGCCGCCGACAGCTATGCCGGCCTCTACGCCCGCGCCATGGGCAACAGCCCGGCGCTGCGCTGGCGCGCCGCGTAGGGCTGGCGCTTCGGCAGGCTCTGAATCTGTTCGCGGCGCGGCAGGATATCATCCAGTCCGGATCTGACACGCGTCCTCCCTCCCCCCTTCGCGGGGGAGGGTGGGCCGGCCGTCAGGCCGGGTCGGGAGAGGGGCAGCGCGACGGTTCAGGATCTCACGCCTGTCGCGCGCTTTCCGGAAACGGCGCTCCCATCTCCCGACCCCTGCTGACGCAGGGGCCACCCTCCCCCGCAGAGGGGGGAGGGATTTACGTCACCGCTCCAGCAAAAAAATCATCGTCGCCAGCGGCGGCAGGGTCAGCGACAGGAACTGCGCCTGGCCGTGGGCCGCCTCCGCGTCGGTGTGGCGGCCGCCGTTGTTGCCGAGGTTCGAGCCGCCGTAGACCCCCGCGTCCGAGTTGAACGCCTCGCGGTAAAAACCCGCCTCCGGCACGCCGACCCGGTAGCCCTCCCGGGGAATCGGAGTGAAGTTCGACACCACGATCGCGACCTCGCCCGGCTTGGCGCCCTTGCGGGCCCAGGCGATGACGCTGTTGTCCTGGTCGTCGGCCACCAGCCACTGGAACCCGGTCGCCTCGACGTCCCGGGTGTGGAGGGCCGGGGTCGAGACGTAGAGCCGGTTGAGGTCCCGCACCACGTCCTTGACGCCCTTGTGCAGGGGGTCGTCGAGCAGGTGCCAGTCCAAGCTGATGTCGTGGTTCCACTCCCGCTCCTGGCCGAACTCGCCGCCCATGAACAGCAGCTTCTTGCCGGGATGCCCCCACATGAAGCCGAAATAGGCGCGCAGGTTCGCGAATTTCTGCCAGCGGTCGCCCGGCATCTTGCCGAGCAGCGAGCCCTTCCCGTGCACGACCTCGTCGTGGGAGAGCGGCAGGATGAAGTTCTCCGAGAAGGCGTAGAGCAGCCCGAAGGTCAGGTTGTGGTGGTGGTAGCGGCGGTGGATCGGATCCTCCGACACGTATTTCAACGTGTCGTGCATCCAGCCCATGTTCCACTTGAAGCCGAAGCCGAGGCCGCCCGTGTAGGTCGGGTGCGAGACCCCCGGCCAGGAGGTCGATTCCTCCGCCACCGTGATGGTGCCGGGGGCGTGGCTGTAGGTCGCCTCGTTGGTCTTGCGCAGGAAGTCGATGGCGTCGAGGTTCTCGTTGCCGCCGTAGCGGTTCGGGATCCACTCGCCCTGCCGGCGCGAATAGTCGAGGTAGAGCATCGAGGCCACGGCATCCACCCGCAGGCCGTCGAGGTGGTAGTGCTCCAGCCAGAACCGGGCGTTGGCGGCCAGGAAGGTCGCGACCTCGGTCCGGCCGAAATTATAGATGTAGGTGCCCCAATCCTGGTGGAAGCCCTGGCGCGGGTCGGCGTGCTCGTAGAGGTGCGTGCCGTCGAACAGGCCGAGCCCATGCGCGTCCAGCGGGAAGTGGCCGGGCACCCAGTCGAGCATCACGCCGATGCCGGCCTCGTGGGCGGTGTCCACGAAGGCGGCGAAATCCTCGGGCGTGCCGAAGCGGCTGGTCGGGGCGAACAGCGAGACCGGCTGGTAGCCCCAGGACCCGTCGAACGGGAACTCGGTGATCGGCAGCATCTCGATATGGGTGAAGCCCATATCCTTGACGTAGGGGATCAGCCGCTCGCCCAGCTCCTTGTAGGTGAGGTAGCGGTTGCCCTCCTCGGGCACCCGCGCCCAGGAGCCGAGATGGACCTCGTAGATCGAGATCGCGGTGTGGCGCGGATCCTTGGCGCCGCGGGTCGTCATCCAGCCGGCATCACGCCAGTCGAACTCCCCCGTCCCGTGGGTGACCGAGGCCGTCTCCGGCGGATGCTGCGCCGCGAAGGCGACCGGGTCGGCCTTGAGCGGGATCAGGGCGCCGTCGGGGCCGCGGATCTCGAACTTGTAGCGCTCGCCGGCCTTGAGGCCGGGCACGAACACCTCCCAGATCCCGCCCTCCTGCCACAGGCGCATCGGGTGGCGCCGCCCGTCCCACTCGTTGAAGTCGCCGACGACGCTGACCTTGCGGGCGTTGGGCGCCCACACGGCGAAGCGGAAGCCGTCGATGCCGTCGAGCTGCCCCGACTGGGCGCCGAGCATCCGGTAGACCAGGTTGGTGCCGACCTCGCGCAGGGTCGCGACGTCGTAGGGCTCGATCGAGGAGCCGAAGCCGTAGGGGTCGAAGCGGCGCCGCTTGGTCCCGTCCCAGAACTCGACCTCGATCTCGTAGAGCGGCCGGCCCTCGCCCTCGATCCGGGCGACGTAGAACCCGTCCGGGTGCCGCTTCTCGAACGGCACGGTGCGCGCGCTCGTCACCAGGGCGGCGGACCGCGCCTCGGGCAGGACGGCGCGGACCTCCCAGGCGTTCGGGCCGACCCGGTGGGGGCCGAGCACCGAGAACGGGTCGCCGTGGTTGGCGGACATCAGCGCGGCGATCGCGTCCGGATGGACGCCCGGATGGGAGCCCGCCGGCGCCGAGGCGGCTCCGGAGTTCGGGACGTCCGCGTTCCGCGCGCCCGCCGCTTCCGGGTCGTTCCGCGGTGCGAAGGTCTCGTCGATCGCCGTCATTCAGTTTCTCCGGGCTCGCGGCCGTCCGTGTCCAGAATGGTGAGAACCCCTCGGGCGGGGATTTCGATCCAGTCCGGCCGGTTGTTGGCCTCGTAATCGACTTCGTAGAGGGCCTTGGTCAGCAGGCAGAGGCGCAGCAGCCGCGTCCGGGTGGCCGGGTCGGTCACGGCCGCCCGCGTCCCCGCCGCGGCCGCGTCGTAGCCGGCCAGGAAGGCCGCCTCGATCATGCCGCGCCACGCCTTGGCCGCGTCCCGCGCCCGCTCCTCGGAATCGCCGAACCGGACGGTGATCTCGCGGATCACGGTCTCGGCCCCGTACGCGAAGGAGCGCATCAGGCCGGCGACGTCGCGCAGCGGCATCGACTTCGCCCGCCGCTCGTCGGCCGGGCGGGAGGGCTCGCCCTCGAAGTCGACGATGATCAGGTCGCTCTCGGAAACCAGCACCTGACCCAGGTGATAGTCGCCGTGGATGCGGATCTTGTGGGCCCCGCGCGGCGCCTCGGTGGACAGCGCCTCGATCAGCGCCTCGACCTCGGCCCGCCGCTGACCCAGCTCCGCGCAGGCGGGCTTGCCGGCATCGAGGCCGCGCTCGACGAGACCTTTCAGCGCCCGGAAGGCCCGGTCGGCCTGGTGGCGCGCGTCCCGGACGAGCACCGCCAGGTCGTCCTCGGCGAACGGCTCGGCCGCGAAGGCCGGGTCGTCGGTCTCGATCGCGAAGGCGGCGTGCATCTCGGCGGTGCGCCGGCCGAGCAGGTCGGCCCAGGGCCGGTGGGCCTGGAACGCCTCCTCGGGGCTGGCGGCCTCGCTCTCGGGGGTGAGCACGACGGTCTCGAAGTCCCGGCGCAGGCCCTCCAGCATCAGCGTCCAGGCATCGCCCTGGTTCATGACGAACTTCTGCAGGACCGCCAGCGCCGTGCGGGTGCCGTCCTCGGCCACGTGCTCGAGCGTGCCGAGCAGCGCGGGCGTGTTGGAGAAGCCCGCCTGCTCGGTGAGGAAGCGCCCGACCTCGATCTCGGGATGCGTCCCCGGCTGCAGGCGGCGCAGCAGCTTGAGCATCATCTTCGAGCCGATGGCGATCGAGGTGTTGCTCTGCTCCGCCGACAGCCGGCGGATGTCGGCCACGTCCACGGTGACGTCCGGATCGAAGGCCGACGTGGTGGAAAAGACCAGCCGCCCGCTCTCGGTCGGGATCTCGGTGCCCTGGCGCATGTCGTCGATCAGGCAGGCCGCGAAGTCGTTCGAGCCGGCCGCCCCGTAGAGCAGGCCGGTGCGCGGCCCGCGGCGCACCCGCGCCACCGCGAAGGGCAGCAGCGTCTCGTCCTCGCGGCCCTCCTCCACGCCGACCGGCATGAAGTATTCGTGGCTTTCGCCGTTGGCGAGCTGCACCTGCAGCCGCGGCAGCAGGAACCGGGCGCTGCCGTCCACGTCCTTGAGGGCGGCGAAGTCGACCACCTTCACGGACCGGATCCGCGAGCCCTTGGCGCCGAACCAGCGCCGGCTCAGCAGGAACGGCGGCACCACGGTGCGTTCGAAGGCGACGCGCTCGCGGCCGGACATCAGGCTCTCGATGCCGCCGGTGAGCACCAGGGTGAACAGCTCCGGGGGCTCCTGCTGCGGGCCGATCGCGCCCGAGCGGGCGGCGCTCAACGAGAACCAGTAGAAGCCGTAGGACGGCAGGGTCAGCAGGTAGGGCAGGTCTCCGATCGGCGGGAACTCGGTGCCGCCGGTGAGCTCGATCGGCACCGCGGTGCGCAGCTCCGACAGGTCGAGCTGCACCGCCTGCGGGGCCCGCGACAGGTTGGCGACGCACAGGATCCGCTCGTCCTCGTGCTCGCGGATCCAGGCCAGGACCTTGCGGTTCGAGGGATAGAGGAACTGGATCGTGCCGCGGCCCAGCGCGACGCTGTTGTTGCGGATGGCGATCATCCGCCGGGTCCAGTTCAGCAGGCTGGTCTGCGACTGGGTCTGCGCCTCGACGTTGATCGCGTCGAAGCCGTAGATCGGGTCCTGGATCGCCGGCAGGAACAGCCGCTGCGGGTTCGCCTTGGAGAAGCCGCCGTTGCGGTCCGGGGACCATTGCATCGGCGTGCGGACGCCGTCGCGGTCGCCCAGATAGATGTTGTCGCCCATGCCGATCTCGTCGCCGTAGTAGAGCACCGGCGTGCCGGGCATCGACAGGACGAGGGACTTCATCAGTTCGATCTTGCGCCGGTCGTTCTCCAGCAGCGGCGCGAGGCGGCGGCGGATGCCGAGGTTGATCCGGGCGCGCCGCTCGGCGGCGTAGAACGACCAGAGGTAGTCACGCTCCTCGGCGGTCACCATCTCGAGCGTCAGCTCGTCGTGATTCCGCAGGAAGATCGCCCACTGGCACCCCTCGGGGATCTCCGGGGTCTGGCGCATGATGTCGGTGATCGGATGCCGGTCCTCCCGGGCGATCGCCATGTACATCCGCGGCATCAGCGGGAAGTGGAACGCCATGTGGCATTCGTCGCCGTCGCCGAAATACTGGGCGGTCTCCTCGGGCCACTGGTTGGCCTCGGCCAGCAGCATCCGGTCGGGATAGCTGACATCGAGGGCGGCCCGGATCGCCTTGATGACGTCGTGCGTTTCGGACAGGTTCTCGCAGTTCGTGCCGTCGCGCTCGATCAGGTAGGGGATCGCGTCCAGCCGCAGGCCGTCGACGCCCATGTCGAGCCAGTAGCGCATCGTCGCGATGACGGCTTCCAGCACCTTCGGGTTGTCGAAGTTCAGGTCCGGCTGGTGGCTGTAGAACCGGTGCCAGAAATACTGCTTGGCGACCGGGTCCCAGGTCCAGTTCGAGGACTCGGTGTCGAGGAAGATGATCCGCGTGTCCTTGTACGGCGCGTCGGTGTCCGACCAGACGTAGAAGTCGCGCTCGGGCGAGCCGGGGGGCGCCTCGCGGGCCGCCTGGAACCAGGGGTGCTGGTCGCTGGTGTGGTTGATCACGAGCTCGGTGATCACCCGCAGGCCGCGCTCGTGCGCCGCCGCCACGAAGGCCCTGAAGTCCTCCATGGTCCCGTAGGACGGGTTGATGCCCTCGTAATCGGCGATGTCGTAGCCGTCGTCGCGCAGCGGCGAGGGATAGAACGGCATCAGCCAGATCGCCGTGACCCCGAGGTCACGGACATAGTCGAGCCGCCGGGTCAGCCCCTCGAAATCACCGATCCCGTCGTCGTTCGAGTCGAAGAACGACTTGACGTGGATCTGGTAGATGATGGCGTCACGGTACCATTGCGGGTCGCTGCGATCGATCATCGCGTCGCTGCCTCATCGGTCGAAGGTCAAGGGGACCGGCGGTCGGGACCGGCCGGGGCGCGGGCGGTCGGCCGCGCGGCGCAATGGTCGGCGGCGGGCAGGCCCGTCGCCGGTGTCAGACGTGAGGGTGAGGTGCCACGGGTGGCCTCAGCCCGCAACCCGCCGCGGCGCCCGGAGACGCCAGATGACGCAGGATCGCTCGGCCGGATCGAGCGCGATGCGGTGGGTCTTGCCCCGCAACTCGAACCTGTAGCCCTGGATCAGGTCCTCAACCTCCACGGCGCCGTCATCCGGCAGGCCGAACAGCCAGAGCGGCACCTCGTAGGTGCATTCCTGGCGGTTCTTGGGATCGAGGTTGACCATCGTGAACACGCAATTGTCACGCTCCGGCGTCGCCTTGGCGTAGGCGATGATCTGGTCGTTGGAGGCGCCGGTGAAGACCACGTTGCGGAAATCCCAGAGGGCGGGGTTCTCGCGCCGGATCTTGTTCAGCGTGACGATGTGCTCGCGGATGTTGCCGGGCCGGTCGTAGTCCCAGGCCTTCAGCTCGTACTTCTCCGAGTTCAGGTATTCTTCCTTGCCCGGGTAGGGCGCGGCCTCGCATAGCTCGAAGCCGTTGTAGATGCCGTAGACCGACGACAGGGTGGCGGCCAGCGTCCCCCGGATCACGAAGCCCGCCCGGCCGCTGGTCTGGAGGTAGTGCGGGTTGATGTCAGGCGTGTTGGCGAAGAAGTTCGGGCGGTAGTACTCGCCCATCTCGCCGGCGAGCTCCAGGGCGTATGCGGTGAGCTCCTGCTTGGTGTTGCGCCAGGTGAAGTAGGTGTAGCTCTGCTGGTAGCCCGCCTTGGCGAGCTTCTTCATCATCTTCGGCCGGGTGAAGGCCTCGGCGAGGAACAGCGCGTCGGGATAGCGGCCGTTGACCTCGGCGATCACCCATTCCCAGAACGGGATCGGCTTGGTGTGCGGGTTGTCGACCCGGAAGATGCGCACGCCCCGGGCGCACCACCCGAGCAGGATGTCGCGCAGCTCGATCCACAGCGAGGGCAGGGCGCCCCCGTAGAAGTGGACGTTCGAGATGTCCTCGTACTTCTTGGGCGGGTTCTCGGCGAATTTCAGCGTCCCGTCGGGGCGCCACTCGAACCATTCCGGATGGTCCTTGATCCAGGGATGGTCGGGCGAGCACTGGATCGCGAAGTCGAGGGCGATCTCCATGCCGAAGGCGTGGCTTTCCGCCACCAGCCGCTCGAAATCCTCCAGCGTGCCGAGGTCGGGGTGCACGGCCTCGTGGCCACCCTCCTCCGCGCCCACCGCGTAGACCGAGCCGACATCGCCCGGCAGGGCCTTGAGGGTGTTGTTCTTGCCCTTGCGGTTGGTCCGGCCCACCGGGTGGATCGGCGTGAAGTAGAGCACGTCGAAGCCCAGCTCGCGGATCTCGGGCAGCCGCCGGATCACGTCGTCGAAGGTGCCGTGGCGGTTCACGTCCATCGATTGCGAGCGCGGAAAGATCTCGTACCAGGCGGAGAACCGGGCCGCGAGCCGATCGGCGATCACCGGCAGGACCACCGGATAGCGGCTGAGATTCACCCGCTCGGCGTTCCGGCGCACCAGGCTCGCGGAGTCGGGCTGCAGGATCCGCTCGAGCTGGGCGGCCGAGCCGGTCTCCTCGGCGGCGAGCGCCGCGACCAGGGCGGCGAGCCGCTCCGCGTCGCGCCCGGCGCCGCGGCCGCGGGCCAGGGAGGCGGCGCTCTCGACCAGGGTCACGCCCTCGATCGTCTCCAGGCGGACATCGACGCCGGCGGCGCGCTTCTTCAGGGTGTCGCGCACCCAGGACGAGAACGGGTCGCGCCACGCGATCAGGGTGAATTCGTAGCGGGCGTTGCGCTCCAGGGGGAATTGCCCGGCCCAGCGGTCGTTGTCGACGAAGACCATCGGGTCCTCGCGCCACGCCTCGGTGCCGGCGACCCGCGACAGGATCGCGGCGTCGAGGATCTCGTGGCCGTCGGTGAAGATGTCGGCCTCGACCCGCAGGGATTCGCCGACGACGCGCTTCACCGCCGAGCGGCCGCCGTCGATCTCCGGGCTCACCGCCTCGATCACCACCCGGCCCTCGCCGGTCGGCGTGTCGCGCTCGGGCAGCTGGGCGACCTGGGCGGGTCCGGCGCTGAGGATGCGCAACTCGCCCGGGAGCAGGTCGATGGCGCTGCCGGGATGGAACGCGATCGGCTCGGCCTCGGGGGTCCGGTCGACGAAGGCGCCGAGCATCCCGCCGGTGCGGGCGATGAGCGTGCCGGCATCCACCGGCACCGGCCTGTCCGACGGGTTGTAGAGCACGATCACGGCGTTCTGCGCCGAGGCCGGATGGCCCGTGTCGAAGCGGGCGAGCGCCACGAGGTCGCTGTCGGGGGCCGAGATGCGCATCTGCGCGCCCTCGACGTTGGCGGCCGGCAGTTCAGCCCGCAGGGCGTTGATCGCCCGGATCGAGGCGGAGATGTCGAGGCCGGTGTCGGTCTCGCGGTCGCGCGGGGTGGTCTCGACCACGTGCAGCGCCCGGCGGTAGCCCCACTCGTAGCCGATCGGCATCAGCACGCCGGCCGAGAAGAAGGCGGCCAGCGCGTAGCGGGTGCGCAGGTGCCGCGCCACCGCCTCGGGGCCGCCGCCGGCCTCGGCGGCCAGCCGCTTCATGTCGTGGTTTTCCGGAAAGGCGATCGAGGGCGCCAGCACCCGCAGGCGCTCGTACTGCTCCAGCGCCCAGGGCTTCTGGAGGTCCCACCAGGCGAAGGAGTTGAACAGGTAGTCGAAGCCGGCGCCGGCCGTGGCGCGCGCCTCCTCGAAGGTGCAGCCCAGGGTCTCGGCGGCGAACAGGCAGGCGGGGTCGCGGCCCTTGGCCTCCCCGATCAGGACGCGCCAGGTCTCGGGCGGGACCTTGTAGGCGGCATCGCACCGGAAGCCCGCGACGCCGAGCGCCTGGAGCCGGGCCACGTAGGCGCCCCAGATCCGGGTCAGCTCGTCCCGGGCGGCGGGCGTGTGATAGTCGAGTTCGGCGAGATCGCCCCAGACCGTGCGGATCGTGGGATCGTCCGGGTCGACGGCGCCCGGATGCATGATCGAGCCGTCGGGCTCCTTCATGAACAGGTCGGGCCGCTCCACGGCCAGCCGGGCGTTGTCGGCGGTGTGGTTGATCACGAGGTCGGTCATCACCGACAGGCCCGCGGCCTGCGCGGCGGCGCAGAACCGGCCGATCTGCGCGTCGTCGGGCGTGCCGTCCTGGTCACGGAACCGCTCGTCGAGCCGCTCGGGATCGGCCACCGCGTAGAGGCTCCGCGAGCCGCCGGTCTGGTGGAACGGGTTGAGGTAGATCCAGTCGAAGCCGAGCGCCGCGATCCGGGGCAGCTCGGCCGCCCAGTCGGAGACGCGCCCGACCAGCAGCGGGAACAGGTTGTAGATCCGCGGCCCCGCGGCGCGAGGCGCCGGGGATGCGGGCAGGACGGCCTCGGCCCCGGTCGTCGCGGCGGCGGCTTTGGTCGGTGCGTTCATGCTGGTCTCTGGCTCCTGGTCCATGTCTCGTAACGCCCGAACCGCGCGGGCGTGCCTTGCCCGGGACGGCGCGAATGGTCAGGTCCGCGCGACCCGTCTCTCAGCAGATTCGCATGACAGGTCCGCGAGGGGCCTGCCGATCGTGTTCTTCGTAGCAGCAGCGGACCTGCGCATCCTCCCTCCCCCCTTTGCGGGGGAGGGTGGCCCTCGAAGGGGGTCGGGCCGGGACGAAGTCCCGCAAGAGGGGAGCGACGGTGCAGAAACAAGCTTTGCCCGTCCTGCCGGTCGCGTCATGTCCTGAACCCGGGCTCCCCTCTCCCGACCCGGCCTGACGGCCGGGTCGGGAGAGGGG
>NZ_CEEDEA010000039.1:0-25773 GCF_979253755.1 Methylobacterium sp. AC315 | reverse complement strand
CCGTCGAGGGGCAGGTCAACCGCCTCAAGCTGATCAAGCGGAGCATGTACGGTCGCGCCGGTTTCGATCTCCTGCGCCAACGCGTCCTGCATGCTGCATGAGCCGGGATCGGCAAAGCTTGATCGGATGCCAAACCTTCGGCACCGAAAGTGCGGAAGAACCAATGTTCAACGCTGTTTGACAATTTCCAAGCCCCCACAGCCCCTTTGCGGCACGATATCGCCGCGCGAACACGCGTTTTCTGATGCGGGCCGGACTGTGAAAGCGTCGTTCGCGACTTTGCTCAAAGGTCTGGCCCCCAGCGTCCGCGCGGACGCCAGACACGTTCAGGGGGCGGGCCCGTTCGGCCCATCCTCCCGCGGCTCCTCGGGCCGCGCAGACTGATCGCGTCTGACGATCGCCGCCGTGAGCCGCGCGTGATGAGCCCGGGCAGCCTCGGCTGCCGCTGCCGCGTCGGCGGGATCCCGAGTGCTCGGGGACTTCGATGGCATCGGCATGGGCGCGAGATCAAATTCAGGCTCCGGCGCGGGGATGCGCTCCGCACCCGCTACAGCCACGCTCGCGGCCCGTTCGAGCGCTCGGACCCTGTCGCGATCCGGCATAGCGAGCCCGTCGCGCGGCTCCCACCCTGAACCAGCGCCCGCATAGTGCCGGCGGGCCGTTACCAGCGAAGCGTGGCCCGCCAGCGCGGCGATCGCAGCCCGGGACAGCCCGGACTTCGACCAAGTGGCGATCGCCGTATGTCGAAAGCTATACAGCGACAGGCGGCGCAGACCGCACGCTTGGCACGCCCGGGCGAGCGTCTCGGATAAGGCATTGCGCCAATGTGCGAAACTTGGGTAGTGCGCCACCGAGGGTCCGACCGCGGTCACGAACAGACCTGCGGCCTTGCGCACCTTCGGTCTGTAGGCTCCCAGCCCGATCGATCTCTCCACCGCTCCCGCACGGCCGTTTCCAGCCTTGGCATTGCGCACGACGAGCCAATCCCCGTCGATCCGCGCATCGACCCACTCCACCGGTCGGCAACCCGTTCGAGGCACGAAGAATATGAATAGTGCGAGCAGCGGCACCAGATCGCGGTCGGATCGCCCCCGCGCCCTGAGGGCGAGGTAACAGAAGAGCGTCATAGCCTCGCCCGCGGTCGCGTCCGTGACCTTGCGACTCGCAGTTCGCGGCACCTCCGGAATGCCCCCGCGCACACGTAAAGCGGCATCCACCCGCTGCACGGCCGCGTTTATCGAATCCCGATCGCTCTCGCCGCACAGCGACCGAAGGACCGCCCCGATCTCCTGCCGATAGAGCCGCGTCGTGGCGGGACGGAGAACATCTGTCTCTCGCTCCAATGCCACGCAAAGCGCCTCGACCGGATCCGTGATCGTCGGCCACATCCGCTGGGCCCGGCGCAGGTGCCGACGCCCAGCCTTTAGATAGGCCTCCTCCGTCCCCTTCGAGCGCACGACCATCGCCACCAAGACTAACACTCCAGCGCCGACCAATCAGTCACCGATCAAATTCAATTTCTCATAACACGTTATGTGACGTTAGTCCACGGTTTTGGCATTTCGGTTTCGCACGGCGGCGCATCCCTAGCGACACATTTTCGCGCAGCACAGCACCCGACACCTCCCTTCGGACGCCCCCGGGGCCGGCATCGTTGCCACGTATGCGCGCTCCAGGGCGATCTCGTGTGCACGGACGAATTGCATTCTCGGCCAATCGTGGCACTTTCTACGAGACGATGCGCCACCGGAGGATACCGTGTCGACACTGGAGACGCTGCGTGGCTTAGAGGCGAAGCTCGAACGCGAGCTCCGCGGCAACGTGATCTACAAGGATCTTCTCGTCATCCGACGGGCGATCGCCGATCTCGCCGGGGGTGACGGGGCGCGACCTGCAGGTCAGCCGGCTCTGGCGGGCCAGCCGAACCGACAGGGCAATAGGAACCGCCGAGTTGCTCTCGATGCGTGCTTCGAGCATCTTTCCGGCCAGACGGAGCCTGTCAGGACGGCGGAACTCGACCAGCACTTGGAGACTCTGCAGATCAGGCTGAACGGATCATCGCCCATATCGAATCTCTCGGCTGCGCTGGGCACAGACGGCAGGTTCGCGAGGGTCGGTAGAAAGGGATGGCTTCAGGCGCCCCCGAAGGAGCAGAAACGAGAAACCTCCGGCGATCGCCCCAGCGAAAGGGCGGGCGACGCCGACGAGCCTCCCCGGGAATGACGCAGAGGTGGCGCGCCGTGTCCATGGCGACTTCAACCGGAGGCGCCTGCACCGCCCACGCGACACGTCGACGATGTCAGACCGACGGACCAAGCATTCGCGCGGTCATGATCGCGTAGGCGGTGGCCTCCCGCCACGCAGAGGCGCGGGCCCCCGAGATGCGTGCTTCGAGCGGGCGCGATCGGTCGCGTCCGGCGGGGATCGCGGCTCCCGACGCTCCGCGCCTGACACCCGCGCTCCGCAGCGCCAAGCGGCACTCGGTCATCGCTCGCTTCCACGCATCGGACGGACGAGCATCCTCAGTTCGAATCTGGGCGAGGGCGAGGGAGCCGACGTTGCACCTCGACCACGGGGCCTCGCGAGCGCGGATGCCCGCCGACGGAACGTGTCTCAGCGTCGCGCGGCAGCCCGCGGGCGCCCGCGGCCGGCAGGTCAGCACGCTCCTCACGGTGGCGACGAAACGGAAGGCCGCGTCCCCACCGCCGTCGAGAGACGCCCGCTCCACCGTGGGTATTACCGGCCGACCTGGATCTTTCCGGCTCGCGATGACCGTGAGACCGACCTATCGTCCCCGAACACGCTCCAGGAGTCTTCCGAGACCGTTCGCGCTCCGCCCCGCGGCGGCCGGCCGGGACGAGGCTGACGCGGGAGGCGCTCGACGTGTGGCGGCGTCGGCGCCCTTCTCGATCACGAACATGCCCCAGCCGATGTAGCTGCGGTCGCGCAGCTCCGCCATCGGAACCGACGCCCGAGGATCGTCGCTTAAAATCGGCTTGAGGAAGATCTGGCGCGCGGGCCCGACGTTCGCGATTCCGTCGATATAGCCCTGCACGTCGGCGAGTTCCATGCCGACTTCCATGATCCCATAGGTGTCCATCACCTCGACCGACACCGCGTCCGACTCGTGCTGGCCGCCCGGTTCGAGCAGCACGATTCGACCCGGGTCTTTGAGCGCGCGCGCGTAGCGGCGCATCGCGGCCGGCCGGTCGGGGATGTGGTGAAACGCGTCGAAGCATAGGACCGCGTCGAACACGCCCTCTCGGAACGGGAGATTCTCGGAATCGCCGATGACGAGGTGCGGCTGGTTGTTTGGCCCCATCCGTCGCCGTCCGACGTCCGGGTAGACCCGGGAGATGTCGATGCCGACCGCGTCGATGCCGAGTTCCACCAGCCACTCGGTGGTCCAGCCGTAGCCGCACCCGGCGTCGAGCACGCGCTGTCCATGCTGCAGTTGCAGGAACGGCAGGCAATTGCCGAAGCCGCGGATCAGGTCAGCCGGGTGGTTGTAGATGTTGGGATTGAACGGCGACAGCAGCCCCGGCGCGAGGAAGTTCGCCTTGTCCTCGACCTTGTCGAGCAGGCCGATCTCAGACGTCTTGTGATTGTCCCCGCGTCGAACACCGGCGTCGACCCCCGCGATCGCGTGTCGGAGCGCGTCGGCAAGTTCTGCCGGAATGCGCGGCGCGATGATTTGATCGAGGAAGTCGCGGTGACTGCCCCAGTCGCGCAGCGACGCGGGCAGGATCTCCGGCACGGTGTCGACGATCGGGTACCACAGGCCCGTGTCGGTGGCGACGAGGAGCCCGTCGACCACGATCACGTGTCGGCTGCGCTCCGGGTCGTCCGCATCGCTCGCGTGCTGCGCGAGGTGGCGGGCGTAGAACGCACCCGCCTCACCGTCGGGCGCCGGTCCGACCGACACACCCGGGCGACTAACCCGCTCGCCGGGCTGGCCGTAGGGCCCGATATACGGAACCGCCGCCTCCGAGGCGCCGACGAGTACGAATGGCGCGCCCGTGTCCGGCGAGGCGAGCAGATCGAGGAAGCTGTAGCGCATCGCTCTTCCGATGAAGTTGGCCGTGGCGGCCCTTCTATCGCCCCCCGTCCGCCGAAGCCAACCGCGAGGCAGATGTCGCCAGATCGTCCAGGGCGCGGCGCGGTAGACGCGCGGCGGGAGCCACACGCGAGGGGCGCCGATCCCACAATCCGTATAACGCACTCGATTCAAACGAGATTCGGCTCGGATCACGCCCGTCATGTGGAGGTAGAGGTAATGCGGTGTCGTCCCGCTGCCGACGCGGCTCATACCGGTTGCTGCCGAAACCTTTGAGACGCCACGGCACGTCCGGTCACCGCCCCCGAAGCAGGCGGACTTCCGTGATGGGGTCACGAGTGTCGATCCGATTCGAGCCGCACAAAGCTGCCCCGACGACGACCCCTCCAACGCTGGGCGGCACCCAGTCGCCTTGATCGAAGCCCGCAGTACTGCGTGCGCCGCCACGCGTGGCTTCGGCCCACCCGCTGTGGGATCCAGAGCCAGCAGCTCACAAAGGGCTGGGACGGATGGGCGTTTGGAGACGGCTGACGGATGCTCGACGCGGGGCCCCGGCCCGGGCCGGTCCGGAGCGCGCTCAGCAATTCACGTACTGATCGGCTACCGAAGCAGCCGTCCGGGCGCGGATCTCAACGGCGCACTTCACACTCTCGATCTCACCACCGGCCCACATATCGAACAGGGGCATTTAAACGGGGAGGCCTTCTCGATCGACCTTCAAGCCGATCACCGGCTGCGCTCAGCCCAAGCGATGCCGAACCCGTCCGGCCTCGGCCTCCCCATGAAGCCTCGGGAGCTCCACCCAACGGGGGGCCTTGCCGGAGTTCCGTGGAACGGGGAGTTGGCCTTGCCGGACGGCTCAGAACACGCGCACCTTATCGAGGTGCAGGAACGCGCGCTCGGCCAATTGCAAGCGCACGTACCGGGCGCGCTCCCCCGCGAGCCGGACCTGCAGCGGACGGCCATCCGCGCCACCGAACGTGCGGCCACCCTGATCGTGCACGCAGCGCCAGGCTTCGCCGTCATCCGACAGCAGCACCTGCAAGGTCCGCGAACGCTCCCGGGCGCAATCCATGCGGTTGAACACTCGCACCTCGTTGAGCGGGCGCACCGCCTCCAGATCCACCTGCCACCACGGCGCGTCCTCGATGTCGGTGTGGAAGCCGGGCCGCCCGGTCAACGGGCCATCGACGCCCCCCTGCGGTCCGTTCGCAGCGTCGAAGTAGGACCATTCGCACAGGCTGCTCTGCGCCGCCGGGCGCCCCTCGCTCACCACCCCGTCGTAATCCGGCATGCTGATCGCGGGCTTCGGCCGACAGTAGAACGCTTCGCCGTGACCGGCGGCGTCGAGGTTGAGCCAGCGCAGGCGCAGATCGAAGCCACGCAGGAAAGCCGTGACCTCGTCCAGCGTGCAGCCGCCCGCGTAGAGAGGCGCTTCGCTCACCTCGATGTACACCCCGTCCAGGGCCGGGAGGGTCTGCGTCGCCCCCTGCAGCACCCGCAGGTCGGAGCCCTGCGCATCGATCACCAAGAGGTTGGGTACCCGACCCGGGCTGTGCTCGGCGACGATCCGGTCGACGGTCGTCGTCACCATCCGCTGCGCGCCGGTATAGACGATGTCCGGATGGTGATCGGCATGTGCGCCCAGCGCGAGCAGGCTGGAGGACTGGCCGCCGTTGCTGGCGACGTTGAATACGACCTCCTCGCCCGCACGATCGGCGCACACCGCCCGGATCGCCCGGTGGAACGGCATCCCGGCGAGGTTGGCCTCCAGGATCGCGAAGGCGCCATCGACCGGCTCGACGTACAAGCACGGGCTCGCGCCGTTGGCCGCGTAATCGTGACGTTCCTGGCCCTCGTTGGCCCCGACGTGGAGGATGCTCTCCACCCAGTGACCCGCACGATTCATCTGTTCCAAGGCATCCAGCATAGATCACTCACAGTGGTAGATGGCGACGTCGATCGAGCCCCAACGATGCCGACAGCGCCAGCGTAACGGGCGGAGGTGATCGAGCTCGTCGGGTCGCGTTCGCGGTACCCCCGGCAGACGCCAGGCCCGGGCTCTCAGCCGCGGGAGTTGTCGCGGCAATGGGGCGAGGGCAAGGCCGAGCTCGGATTGGGCACCAGAGCCCCGACATCCCACGAGGGAGCGCGGGTCGAGCTCAGGGGCGAGTTCGCCCCAGGACGGCGCGGGTTGAACGCGCGCGGGAGGCGCATTTTGCCGTACCTTCTAGACCGCGCTCGTCAACGGCCGAATCTGTAGTCGCCCGCAGGCGAAGACATCGATCCCCGCGCTTCCAAACCGAAGCCGGCCATGCGCGCCTCGGCGCGCGGAGGGCCGATGAGGATCAGACTCTCGCCCACGCGAACCAGCCCGTTCTTTACACGAAAGCCCCACGTCGCGGTCAGGGGCGTCCTGGTGCTCGTGAGCTGGAGCCCGGGTATGGGCACGAAGACGGTGCCGTGCCTTCCCGACACCCGCGAACGGTTTAGCTGCAATGCACGGGATGCGTGCGAGCGCGGCCCGGAAGTCGAAACGCAATTTCGACTCTACGGAAGGGACTGTGCCGATCAGGCCTCGCCTGGGCGGCGGTTTCGCCGCCGGCGATCGCGCGATCGTTCAGATCAGGTCATTGCGCCAAGTCACATCGGTGCGCAGCACCTTAGCCGGGATGCCTCCCACCAACACGTTGGCCGGAAAGGTGCCGCTCACCAGGGAGTTGGCGGCGGCGATCGAGCCGTCGCCGATCGTGGTGCCTTTTAGGATCGTCGACATGGTCCCGAGCCAGACCCGATGACCGACGTGGATCGGGCGAGGCGGATTAACCCGCTCACCGGTATTCACGTCGACGATCGAGTGCATGTCGCTCACCGTGAAACTTACGCCCCCCGCGATCAGACAATTGTGGCCGATGGTGATGTCGCGGGCCTCGTGCGCAGCGATGGAGGCGTCCCCGACGAAAGCGGTGTGTTCGCCGATGATCAATTTCGAAGCCGCGAGCAGGTAGACCTGGAGCGTCTCCAAGCGGACGTGATCGCCCACGTGGATCGTCCCGTGCGATCGGCACAGGATCGACAGGCCGTTGCAGTGCGATCCACGCCCGATCATGACGTGGTTGTGGTGCCCTTCAAAAATGATCCTCCCGTCATAGGCGTCCAGAAAACCGTCCGGCACATCGAGTTGATTGTTCGCGCCGCGGTCGTCGATCGTGACAGGCATATCTCTGGGGTACCCCGATCAATGGGTCGTCCCGAAACGGAGACGACACCGCACAGATGCGCGCGGATTTTGGGGGCTGCAAGCCCCGATCAGCGCCGCGTCCGACCTACGCCGGCGCGGTCGGACGCCGTCAGCGTCGACCCGCTCAGATGCGCTCGACGCTGGCCCGGTCGCGCAGCCGCGTCCGCGTCGAGCGGGTCCGGCGAATGGAACGGTCCGCGATCGCCCTACGACGATACCGGTGGCATGCCGCCTCGGCCCCCCAACGCAACTCCGGGCGACACTCATCGTCCCCTGCTGGGCACCCTCGCACCGCCAGGCGCATGTACCGAGCGCAGCGCGAAGGGCAGTGCTCGCCGATCCCCGGCGATCGACGTCGATTATCGCCCCCCGCATGTCGTCAGATGAAATGAAGTTCGGTCAGCGTCACAAGGGATCCGTGCCCGGACCCGTTGGGCGCCGATTCAGCTCGACCGAGCCCTCGGCCGGACCGGATCGCGGCGGCAGCGTCTATTTCAGGCGTGACTCATCTCCGGTTGCGGCTAGAGAAACCCCACCGTTCCCCGCCCGCGCCGCTGAGGATGTCGTGCTCATGGCCTTGACCCCGACCCTGGAGACACAACGCACCAGATTCAAACATCACGTTCCCTATTTCGACGCTCGCTTGCGGAGGCCGACCCCCTATGCGCAGTTCACCGGCGAGCCGCACTACAAGCTCGACCAGCACTGCATGCCGTACGATGCGTCGGGGTTTCTCAATCCCGTCGCAGCGGGTCCCCGCGAGAACCCGGACGAGGTGCGAATCTTCGTTGTAGGCGACAGCACGATGAACGTGGGAATTCAGTGGCTCGACCTGATCGCCGGGCGAATCGAGGATATCTTCCATCACGCCGGATCGCGGAACGTGAAGGCGTATAATTTCGGTGTCACGTCGTCGTGCACCGAACAGATGACAAGCCTCATCTTCGCGCGTCTACTAGATCTCGACCCTGACGCGCTCGTGGTCGTCAGCGGCGCCACCGACGCCTTCCAGCCGCTGACATACGATCCGCGACCGGGCCACCCCTACAACAGCTTCGTCACAGAAAGCCTCTACGGCTACTTTTTCGATGAGCGCAACGAAGCGGCTTGGCGCGACGGCTTGACCTACGATCAGCTGATCGATCGAGCGTTCGAGTACCAAACCCGACTGAAGCGCGATGTCGATTTTGGAAGCCAAGCATGGGAGATAGCGATCGCCGATCAATACAAAGTTTCTATGCGAAAACTCTCCCGAATCGCGCGCGCCGTCGAGATTCCGGTTCTGTACTTTCTAGAGCCGGTCGTAGTCCGTAAAGATAGCCCGGCTCAATCTGAGCTAAACTTGGCCGCCCCGGACACGCTGTCCTTGTTGGCCCGGCAATATGATAGATTCGAAGCTCATCTTCGCGAACTCGAACGAGACGGCCTTCCCAGCAATCTCGAATTGCACGACGCCAGTCGGCTTATCGGTGCTGACCGACCCGGAACCTTCTACGACATCGTACACTACGATTTTGACGGGCGCGCGACCGTATCGAAGTTCATCGCCCGCCATCTCGAAGATCACGTCGTCCGCTTGAGTGCGAGCCGGGGCGCCGGGCGGACCTGAGGGGGCACCATCGCTTGCCAGCAGCGGGGCACCTCCGGCTAGCGCTCCGACCACCGACCGGTTCGATGTGCGGGCCGCGGATCGATATCGTGAGCCCATGCACGCTCAAAATCGCGTAAGACCGACGCGCAGTCGTGAACCGACCAGTTGGGCTCAGCATGGAGGGTGCGATGCCGCGCATCAACTGACGCTACGATCGCTGGAAGCGTCCAGCGGGCTCAGGCGCGATGGCTCGACGCGGCGCAAAGTTTCCCCGGGCGATCAACTTTAATGCGACATTGGTATCGCAGCGAGTGGTACGATCAGCGCCCCAAGGTGTTTCCCTCCATCCATCGCGCATAGCCAGGGTGGAAGACCATCGTGGCGCCGCCGCCCACGGAAGCGCCAATGTTGGGCAGCGCAACTCCCGTCGCCATCTCCATCTCGGCAGACGTCGCCTCCTTCCGCTCACCCCGCGATCCACCTAACTCGGCCTCCATTGCCATCGTCGAATCGGGAGCGGTTTTACCCGCGCCCTCGATAGCAGCAGGTGCGTGGAACCTTTGGGCACCAGGGGGTGGCGACGAGGGTTAGAAATATCGCGCCTCCGAAACCACGTCCATACCGCCTGACTGTACCGCGCGGAGGCGCAACACTGTTCAACCGGCTCCGGAGCCGCTCACATAAGCGTCGCAGTTGGAAAGTGCAGCTTCCCCATGCCTTGTATCCACGCGGAGCGATCCGGTATCCGCACGGTTGGCGCGCGCTAGGCCATCACCTTACGCGTAAACAATACCACCGAGAAAAGCGTCGCCGCTCCCGCGGTGATCAGGCTGATCATCAGGAACCGCCGCGGCTCTGTCGAGGACTCGGCCTTAGTCGGCTGAACGATCGCCGCAAACGTCTCGACCTGCTGTGCGGCAACGATGCGGGCCCGCTCGTAGGCTATACGGACCTGCTCGTAATACTTCTCCGCGTTCTTGCGGCTATTGTCGACGGCCTCGAACCGGGTCAGCGCGTCGGAAAGCAGGCGCTTCTGTGCGGGGTCACCGCCTGCCAATTGACGGTCGACACGAGAAATGTTGTCGTCAAGATCTTTGATACGTTGCTTCAGATCGATGATTTGACGCGATTGTGGACCGAGGTCGCGCTCACCGATCCCGAGTTGGACAGCCAAGTTTATTCGCGAAGACCGCAGATCGCCTATCGTCTTGAGAGCCGCCTCGTTCGACTTCTGGGCGTCGATTACGCCCTCGCGGTTGCGCAGATCGTTGACCGATCGGCGGGCGTCGGTCAGCCTCTCCCCCGCGCGGTGCAATTCGCGAGCACTCTCGCTCACGGCGTCCTGGCGGGCGGGCGCGCTTAGGCCGTTCAGCATCCGCTCCGCCTCGCTGAGCACCGCCTCGGTGATGGCGAAGGATTCGGCTGGATCGAAAGCCTCGACCGACAGGGACATGACACCGGATCCAGATTCGACGTCGATCGTGACGCGACGTTTCCAGTACCGCATTAGCTTTTCGATCGGTTTGTCCGCGTCGAACCGAGAGAAATAGTCGATGCTGTCACGACTAAACCAGGCGCGGATCGGAAGTTTCTTTTCGAGCGCCTCCAACATTGGGCGGCTGTGAACATATGCCAGAGTGATTAGAGTATCCTGCGCGATCATCTGGTTCGGCACCCCGGCGTTCGTGCCGATCGCGTCCGACGTCGCCTTGTCAGCCGTGCCGATCGTCGGCCGGATCGCGAACCGCGCCTCCGTCACGTAGCGGTCCGAGGCGATGAGCCCATAATACGTGGCACCAGCCAGGGTCGGCAGCACGAAACACAGTACGAATAGAATCAGGATCCACGGGTCGGCCTCGACGTGGCTTTCGTAGGACCGGATGCCCGTTCTGCGATCGACCATGCTCGGGACCCGAGCGAACTGGCGCACGGCGGAGGCGATCGCCGTCCGCCGCCGAGATGCCGGGACCGGACTATCGTCGGTCCTCCGGATGTCGGTCGTCATCAGCAATTCCCTCAGCACTCAGAATCCGGGGAACGCGCGGTGCGATTGACCGAACCGCGGCCGCTCACACATGGCTCCCTGTCCGAAGTCATCGCATCGGCTGACGGCGAAAGCGTGTCGGGCGCGGCAATGTCGGCCAATGCGTATGATCGTTCGCGCGAGGCGATCTCAATCGCCCGATTCGCCCCGTTCGTCCATCTCAGTCTCGTCCACCGCGTCCTCGGCCGCGGCCTCGTCGCGGGACGCGGGCGCGGCCACGTAGAAGTCGCCCCGGCGCACCGCCTCGCCCCCGGTCACCATCATACTGAGATACGTGTTCAAGGTGTTGGGCGCGACGTCGGGTAGACGTTGCTCGATCTCCGTGTGCGACAGACCCTGAGGTCCAGTTTCCTCTAACAGCACCTTCAATCGGCCCTTGGCAGAGTTCGCCCGGGGGCCGCGGCTTCCCCGTCCAGCCATCCGTCGGGTGCGGACGGAAACATCCCCCGCCGAGTCGAGGCCGGCGGGGGAGGCGTCATCCAGAACTCCCCCCTCGACGATCGCCGCCAGGGATTTCTCCGCCGTCCGAAGCTTGTTCAGCTCGGTCGTAAGCCGTTCGTAGTCGGCCTGGAGATCAGTTCGCCGTTGCCGCACGTCAGCCAGGGCCCTTGCCAGCGTATCGTCTTCTGCCATCGTCGATTCCCGAGCACCACAGCGCGGCTGGGCTTAGGTCATAAGCGCCCCGAGGCGTCAATCAGCCGGCGCCCCGCTCGGACGATCCGCATGATGTTTGGTCCCGAACCGTGTGCGTTCTGCATGCTAAAGGGCGATCATCGGGAACTACCACCCGCCGTAGCGGCACCCGATCCTCCCGTGCTCGAACTGGAGAAAGCATCGTTGCCCGACTGCACGCCGGCCGTGCCGAGTTGAAAGCCGCGGGCATCGACGCCGTAATCCAGATCGCGCGCCTGCAGTCCCGGCGGTGCCGGGTCGAAGGGTTGCACTGTCTCGTATTGCGGTTGACCACCGGCGAGCGGGCGCGTCACAGCCTCGGCGCGGATCGCGTCCGAGCACAGCCCCTGGCACAAGGAATGGACGAGATCTGTCGGCTGGCAGATCGGCGTCATCACGCCACGCACGCAGGCGCAGCGGCACAGCGCCGAGGCGGGGAGGGGGAAGATCAACAGCGAGCAGGCGAGGAGGAGCGGGCGCATGTCAGGCTGTCCGGGAGATCGTTGCCACGCGCCGACCTGTAGCAAACCTACGCGCGGACTGCGACTCGGGATCATTCGCCTCAATCGGCCGCCCCCTGAGGACGCTTCCCGCGAACACGCCAACCGCCTTACCCTTGGGGGCATCATCCGTAATTCGGACCGCGGAACCCCAACCGCCATGTTCCATCCCCCAAGTGATGGCGCTCGGTGCGCTGCTGCCGTCCGCGCCCCCGATCTTCGCAGGCAACCCATGGGCGTCGCCGCGGAGATATCGGTGGGAGCGCGGCATGCACGATGCCTACCGTGAGCAATCGAAACGACCTGCGCCGAGTCCATTCTCGAACCCGGCGCGGTCTAGGCGGAGTGCCGCGCAACGCCCCCGAGTCGGATGATTTGACGCCCTGGCGACCAGTTAAAGCACGACCGCCGGCGATCCTTGCAGCCGTCGCAGCTTCAGAGCGCCGCGGCGACGCCCTGTGAGAGTTGGTGCCTCGATCAAACGACGCGAACCCAACGTCCAAGCCGATCGGGCGGCCTTCGTAGGCCACGCGGTCGACGCGCCCACGGTCCAGGGGGATGAGGACCAGCGGCGGACTGATTCAACGCACTTTCGCCCATGTTTGCAGCGATGTCTCGCCGACGCCGAGGTTAGGTCCCATGCCCGCATCCATACAGGCTCCCGGTCATCGGAGCCCGATCGAATCGTATCTGCACGTTCTGCACGCGCTGATACTGCGCGATATGCGCACCCGCTTCGGCGGCTCGTTCTGGGGCTATGGCGTGGTGGTCCTGTGGCCATGCATACACATCTTCATGCTGATCGCGATCTACACGTTTCAGAAAATACCCGCGCCGCTCGGCGACGACCGCGCGCTGTTCTTCGCCACCGGGGCGGTCCCGGTCCTGGTCTTTCAGTACGTGTCTCGCGAGGTCATGAAATCCGTGATCATGAACCGACCGCTGACGTACTATCCGCAGGTGAAGCTCTTTGACCTGATCTTTTCTCGAATTCTCGTCGAGATCGTGACCGGGTTTCTCGCCCTTATGGTCGTCAGTTCCGTCCTGCTTATCCTAGGGGTTAATCCGGTTCCCGCGGCCCCGCTCACGGCGGTGTGCGGCTACGTCGCCGCGATCGGCCTCGGGATTGGTGTCGGCACCATCAACGTCGCCATCATCGGTTTTTTTCCAGGCTGGATGATCGGCTATGCCCTATTCAGCATCATCCTATACATCTCCAGCGGCGTCATGTTCATGCCGAGCTATATGCCGGAAAAGGTCTACTACTGGGCAAAGTTCAATCCAGCCCTGCAAGCTGCGGAGTGGGTCAGGTCCGCCTATTATCCTTATGCCGGCCTTCAAATTGATTATTTTTACGTACTTATGTTTGGCTTCACCGCGACCACAATCGGATTGTTTCTGCTAAAGCACGTGGTCAGCAAGATGCAGGGTTAGGCCACTCCGGCCATAGGTCATCCGACCAGCCCAGCTTTTCAGTCTCTGGGAAATGGTCGATAAGAACTTGGCCACCATAAACCTCATCGGGGCCATGCGAGCGGGTTCATCCCTGCCGGATATATTGGCCCGATAGGGGTGGGGGGCCGCCTGATCGAGAGCCTAGCTGACGACGATCGTGCTATGGCGAGCGGCGAGATCGCGTGATGTCGTAGTTAGGCGAGGCAATCCAGCCTGGGGCAGAAATCCCGGTCTCGGCTCCTCGTCCCTGACATGCCGTCGGTACGTGAGAGAGCCGGTCGCA
The DNA here is from genome assembly GCF_979253755.1 of Methylobacterium sp. AC315. Lineage (NCBI taxonomy): Bacteria > Pseudomonadati > Pseudomonadota > Alphaproteobacteria > Hyphomicrobiales > Methylobacteriaceae > Methylobacterium > Methylobacterium sp. AC315. The sequence continues at coordinate 11,930 of NZ_CEEDEA010000039.1, read as the reverse complement.
TGCCGACCCGGGAGGCATTGGAGCCGGTTGCATCCGCGACGTTGACACGACTCGTGTCAGACGTGTCCCGGCCCACTCCGCTCAGTTGGACGGCATTCTCCGAGATCAATCCCGGCCTTTTCTTCGTGAGTCGATGCCCGGCGCGGACCGCATCCCAGCGCCAGTTGGCGTCAGCAGTCAATCAATGCACGACATCACCGACGACACCGCCAAACAAAGCGATACCGTCCCTCTCCACGGCCTCTAAGAATGCTCGGTAGGCATCCTGCTCCGTCGCGAAACGCTCCTGCCATTCGGTGCTGCCGCTCGACATGTGGACCACGGCCAATTGCCAGTGGTCCTGCGTACCCGCGAGTCGATAGATTTCCACGTCCACCGATTCACCGCCGCAGATGAACGAGCCTGACAGTGGTGAATGCTCGAATTCGCAGTCCTCGCCGCTCACGGCAGCCTCCATCCGAATTACAACGTTGCCGAGTGGTCATGTCATAGGCACAAAGACCTCATCGCCACCCGGCAACCGTTTCAGGAATCGCGAACGCTGCTTCCGGTCCCCGGCGCGCTTGGTCGCGAGATCGTGTCAAACGCTACCCGCGGCGATCGTGGCCTAGCTTTGCCTTGATCCATTTCTGACGCCTTGGCCAGCACGACGAAGTGCCTCGGACGGATGCTGTCCCGGCGACATGCAGTGCTAGGATGCTGCTGCCCCAACGCCGCCGCCAAACCTGCAACCTCCGCCAGCGCGTGGGGCCGTGCATGGGCATCCATCATACGACGGACCACGTCAGGTCGATGCAGTTAACGCAACCGGAGGGATCACCTCGACCGGCACGGAGCGACGCCCCCCCATGACGCCTGGACCGAATTTAAGGAGTCCGCTCCCCGTGCCGAGCGCGACATTGCTTCACCGCCACGATTGGCTCCCGGATACCGTCGGCGTTGGACGCCGGCCTGCTCACCGTTTTGGCGCGCGAGAGGTCCCAGTTGAGGCGCCGGCCGATCTTCGCCGAAGGTGATGATCGGCCGGCGCTGCGCAAAGCTCTTCCGTGGACCTGTCGAGCGGGCGACGCCCGCGACGCAGGCTGCAAGGCAGTCACCATGACGAACGAATCTCATCTTCGACGCGATAGAATCCCTACGCAGGCCGGCTGCTTTCATAAGCGCGGTTAACACCGTCCCGTTCAATGCCCTGCGCTTCGATGTCCGGATAAAGACCTCCTCGTTAACGAAGAGCCCGATAGCGATCCGAACACGCCGATCTTCGCAGACCGGACCTGTCTGAACGATGCTACATGTCGATCGGGACGCCGGCAGGTGCACCATCCTCGACAGCACAATCCGGCAAGCGCCTACGAGCAAGGGACGAGCATCGACGGAAGGAATCGAGGTCGCCATGGAAGGTCGGACCCGGACAACACCGCTCGTGCAACCGCAAGACGGTGACACAGAGCCGTCGAGCGTGATCAACGCCGTATTGATGGCGCTGGTGACCACACATGGGAGTTTCCGCCCCAAGTGGGCCCATTCTGCCAGGATTTAGGCGGAAGTTCGCATTGCCGGGCAGCGATCGCCGGGGACCTAACCGTGGGCATCGAAAAGATGTCCCACGAGAACGACATGGTATCCGGGATCGAGCGAAGGCAGCCCGGTGCAGAGGCACGCTGATCTCCGGCCCAGATGCCACAATCCCGGCAGCCACCTCCAGGATTGGCCCGCGCGCCAGCCCTTCGCCGAGGGCGCCCGCAGCCAAGCTGGCCTCGATCGATCCGCATCGGGTGACCGGCCGTAGGCGCGCGATGATTTGATAATAGATCACGCAACATCACCCAAGTGGAGGCAAACTTTGAGGCCCAATCCCGTCACCGCTTCGCTAATCGGAATCGTGGTCGCCGCAACCACGTCCCTGATCTCCACCCGGGCGGGTTGGAAAGGGCCGGATGCGCAAGCTCTCTTCGCCAACGAGGCCAACCCCAGCGGCTATAACTACGCCCCGAGCATCATCACCGAGGACGGCAGAAGCGATATCTGGTGGTGCGGGCAGAGCCAAACCGACGTCATCTTTCACCGCTCCTATAATCCTGAGACCGGATTTTCTCCGGCCCAAGTCGTTTTTCGACCCACGCCCGGATCTTGGAACCGCCAGTACGTCTGTGATCCAAGTGTGGTCAAAGGACAGTTCATAAATCCGGCCGATGGCTATCGTTACGACTATGCGATGTATTATTCCGGTTCCAATAACATTCCTGGAAACAATAATCAGGTCGGACTAGCATTTTCAAATGATAAAGTAACTTGGATCGATCATCCGCACCCGGTAATATCTCCACTAAATCCGCTCGTCGCACAGCATAATTACGGCGCCGGACAGCCGGCGACTTTTCATATTGACGGCTCAACCAACCTCTACGTCGTCACCACGGATCTCACCGGACCGCGCGGGGTGAGCGGTTTTGGCGATCTCTACGTTCGCCACACGTCAGATGGGGTAACCTTCGACGCGCCGGTCCGACTGCCGAACGCGGCCACCGATGGTACGACCATCAACCCGAACTCGGATTTCGGCTACGATCCCTCCACCGGCGATGTTTATGTCATCACGGGATTGCCGGGCCGGGATTGCCACCAGGTAACTTGCAAGGATCCCGCGCGTAATCCCGATCGCGAAACCTACCAGATGGGTCTCTACAAGATGCCGCTGAAGATCTTACTGAGCGGCCAACCAGCAAATTGGGCACCGTGCGGCTATCTCAACTCGGACATTACTGGATTTTACCTGAACCACAGCCCCGGCTTCCAGCGCGATCCGTCCGGTCGTATCACGGCGTTCCTGCCGGACGTCACCGTCTTCTTCGCGGGTGGGGACCCATATCCCGGAACGTGGCAAATCACGACAGCCACCCTGACGTCCACGTCCGATCGAGCCCCGCTCAAACGCTCATCCGGACCGAACGGGCACTGGGTCACGACCGGTCATACCGACCCAAGCTACACGTTTGAACGCGATGTCGGCGCGCTGTTCCTCCTCCCGACACCCGGGACCGCAAAGCTCATGAGCTGCACGGCCGGCGCCGACCATTTTCTCAGTCGCGATGCCAATTGCGAGGGCCAGACGCCACTGGGTCAGACAGGCTACATCTACGAAACACCGCACCCCGGCAGCCACCCGATCTTCCGTTGCAAAGCCGGCGACCGTGATCATTTCGTTTCGACGGACGACGCCTGTGAAGGGCACTCGATCGAGGGAATGCTGGGCCACGCCCTAGATTGAATCCGGCAATCGCAGTTCACCCGCCCACGGGTAGTGGGTCGGGGGACAACCCGCTCTATCTGCAACTCGGCTCGGGCCGGACGGCGTCATCGCAAGTCCTGCGCAGCCTCTACACGCATCCGGTGCGTTCCGCGGCAGATCCGGCCAAGTGCGTCCCTGCTCAACAGATCGGTCCCGTATTTCACGGGGCGGGATCGGTCACCGCGCCGGCGAGTTCATCCCCGAACCGCTCTTTGGCGTATGCCTCGACGTCAAATTCATCGCTGGGCGGGCGAAAAACGAATCGTTCCGCCATCTCGGTCATCACTATGTCAGGACCAACCCGCTCCACATAGCCGTAATCCAACTGCGTACTCCAGATAAAATGCAGCTCACGAAAAGTCTCGGCCAACATGATCATAAGCTGGATTGGAGCGACGTGAGAATAGCTGTCGCCAAACATAACCATCCGACGCGGATCCGACGCAAGTTCATTCCGATATATGACGTGTGAGCCTGTGTGAAGCGTTTGGATCTGACCGGTCCGCTCCCTGTGTTCCACGATCGGGCTGGCATAGACCCGGACGGCATCACGCTGCACCGAATGCATCGTCGCCCCCTCAGTGAGTTTGGGCTCACAGACGCCGCCCAGGTCGCCAGACCATTCCGCAAAGTACTCCGTTCGCCGTTCAGTGAAATCCCTCACCGGCCGCGCCCCAAACGCCTTGCAAATCTCATAGTAACCGATCAGCCGCCCTTCAAATGTCCAATGCGTATCGGTTCGGTGAAACAATTGTTGATCGTCACGTCGACGACGCATCGGCTCAACCAAATCAATCAGTGTTTTGCGCCAGCGCGCTTTTCGACGCAAATATTGACTAAGTCTCGCAATGCGTAAAGGATAGCGCCGATAGTATGGGTCTTCGTAATACAACCGATACGCCGGCGACAAGCGCCAATCGACGTCAATTCCGACTAGCCTATGATCATAAACTGTTATTTTTTCAGGTATTGTAACATGTTTATATAAAACATTCATTCCCCGGAGACGACGCTCGCGCGTATGGATGGTGTGACGCCACTGCCACAGCAACCACTGAACGACCGGGATATCTTGGTACTGTGCCAGGACATCGTTCGATCCGCCGACTAGGAACAGCTGATTTTCGTCTCCGATATGAATGTGCGTCGGTACGCGTGTTTCAGCCAAGTCAATCAGCGAATTGTCCATGTCCCGTGTCGCGTCATCGTGTGTAGCGTTCATGCCGGCTCCATGATCGAGGCCCGCCCACGAGATAGCGTTCTGATCTCGCAAGCCGGACGGCGCGGCTGACGCCGCTTGGCGTACCCTTACCGCCGCGTTTTTGTGGCGACGAGAAAGTTGCCGGCAGCCAATTCTGACATCGCTGCAGGGCTGATTGCGTTTAGAAATTTCCACCATGTCGGGCTCTGATGGTCGAGTTCGACCAACTCCCGCACAGTCATGCCCTCAAACTCAGCTCTCAGTTCCGGGTCCTCGATTCGAAGGGCCATGACCGCCAAGATCCACCAGATCGTATAGGCGGGCGTCTGATTGATGAGGGTTTCAGCGCTGTCGACCTTGAAGCCAGCATCCTCAAACACACTCGTAAGCCCCTCACGCGTCGCGTTAAAGAAATGCGATGGGTAACCGTGAACTGGCTGCAGAAAGGGCCAGTCGATCCAAACCTGGCCGCCGGGCTTGAGCATGCGGTGCATCTCCTGCACGACGAGCCACGGCTTCCGGGTATGTTCGAGCACAGCGAAACAGCCGATGCCGTCGAGCACCCCATCCCGGATAGGGTAGGTGCAATCCGGCGCAACGATGAGATCGGCCGACCGCGACGGATAAACCTCAACGTATAAGCAATTGTCGAAAGTCCGCTCTCGGTATCCACAACCAAGATCGAGGTAAAGCTTGTTGGAATTTGCCATAATGGCGTGATCAAAATCACCGTATCCTGGGTTGGCGCTCTCATTCATATAATCGCCAAGGCTGAAATGCTGATCGCTAGCGACGATTGGGAACGTCCCGGATGAGTCCTTATCAAGGGGGGACTTCAACACGTGCCGAAATCGCTTATATTTCTCGCCTCGATTTTTGATCAAATTGGCATATTGTTTACGGCCTTCGTTTTTTCCACAAAGTTCGAAATGCTTCCGGGGCGAAACTTTGGCCATCGCCACATCCGGATTGGCAGCGAGATACGCATATGCATCGAAATTCTGGTCTGTAACGAGCTCTAAAAGCTGATCGTCAGGCAAGGGATCGCCTCCAGTCATAAAGGCGCAGGCAAATACATCCGGGCGATGTCGCCGCGCTGCTACGCTACAACTTAGCCTTTTCGCCGTGTGGTTGAAAGCCTCGACCCCATGCGGAGCCTACCGGGGGCCCAGAAGCACAGGCCCTTCAGCTTAAGAGGCGCTTTCGGCGTAATTACCCACCCGTGTGGCGGCGTGATTTAGGCGCTGACGGTTTTGAGGATGGTGGCGAACGGGCTGGTACCGGTGAAGCTGGCGGTATCGACGACGGTGCGGATGTCGGCCTCGCCCTCGGCAGCCCACATCGCGCGGTAGCCGTTGATCATCTTGCGCTGGATGACGGAGGGACGCAGCAGCCTCTCCGAGCCGTTGTTGGTCGGCTCGACCGAGCCGGGGTGGGCGAGGAACACCGGGAGCTGGCCGCGGGCCCGGCCGATCTTGGCCTGCAGATCGCGGGTCAGGTCGCAGCGGCTAGGTGTGGCGAGGATGGCCCCGAGTTGTCGATCCAGGCTCCGGCGCTTGGCGGCGCGTGTCGAGGTGGCCAAGGTGGTGACGCGCTCGGCCAGAGCGAACACGGATTGCAGCCAGAGCTTCAGGCGCCAGGGCACCGGATCGTCGCTCGCCTCGACAACGTAGGCGACGTCGCGGGCGAGATGGGCGAGGCAGGTCTGGTGTTCGGCGGCATGACCCTGCTGGGCGGTGTAACAATCCGAGATCCACACCGCGGGCCGGTGGCCGTCCATCATCTCCCATATCACGATGGCGCCCCGCGTCGGCGAGGCCGTGTGCACCACCGCGTCGGCCGCGTGGAACACCCAATGGAAGGCGTTGCTGCCCATGATCCGCACGCCGGTCTCGTCCGAGGCGACCCCCGCGGCCCGGCGTAGCGTCGACACGGCCTTCTCGCGACCGGAGCGGAAGCGGCCCTGCACGCGCTGGAGCAGGTCTATCAGCCCGCCCTGGCTGAGCGTCAGACCGAACAGATCCGACAAGGCCGCTTGGAGCCGTTCGTGAGACAGCGCCTGAAACGTCTTGAGATAGGTCGCCACCGCATGCGGCCGCGGGCCGAACGGGGTGCCACGCGCGGCCTCCGGAACCGGCGCGACCACGCGCGCCCCGCAGGTCGGGCACTGCACGGCCAGCCGTCGATGCTGGGTGACGACTGGCATCGCCGCCGGCAGTTCGATCCGCTCGGAGACGCTGACGACCTCGGCGGAAAGATCCTCGTGCAGGGCGCCACCGCAGCACGCGCAGCGGTCGGGACGATGCTTGACGACCGCGTCGGGATCCTCGCTCATCACGCAGCTGTGGCCTCCGTGCCCGGGCTTGGCCTCGCCGGGCTTGGCCTGCTCGCGGCGCTCCTCAGGGTCGGTCGACGGTGGCTTCGAGGATGTGCGCGAGGTCTTGTCCGGACGCTGCAGCTGCAGCACCAGCTCATCCTGAGCCTGTCGACGGATCGATCAGCTCCTCACGGCTCAACCGCTCAAGATCGCTGCGCCCTATCCCACGAAGTAATCAGTGAAATCCAAACTCTGTGAGAGGGGAACGCCCGCACGATGCGAGCCGCCGTCGCCGGATACCCCCTGGGCAATTACGTACAATCGACATACGCTCGCAGGCATAATCGGCAAGAGACCTTGACGCTTGGCTTGCAAAAAACTTCAACGACAATCAACAGTCGTGGATAGTGATTTCGCGGCGACGTGGCATAATAGGACTTGGTTGAAACGCCCGGGCATGGACATGGACGAGAAACGGATTCTAATCGGCGTCGGTTACATGGTCTCGTTCATAGCAGTCGTTGCGGGGGGGGCGCTAATGATTTCCAGTACATTCACCGGTGATCTGGCACTTTCAACAGGTTCGCAGCAGTTTTTGTTGATGGAATCAGCTGCGGAACTCAAGTCTTTCCAGTCAAAAGATCCAGCAATTAACGATAGGATTTCAGAATTAGGTAGAAAAACTGCTCCCGATCAGCAAAATGTGCCTCAGAACGAACCGTTGTTATCAACAAAAACTGAAGCGCCCTCATCAGAGGCCCGAACACAATTTGTGTCGAAGGAACCACCAAAAACGGCGACATCGCCGAAAATTGAGATGAAGCCTCCACATCTTGCTGTGCCATTAATTCCACCGGAAACCCTGAACGCTCAGCCGCGAACGGATGGTCTATTAACGCCTCATGAAATTCGGCGTCTTCGGCTCGCCCTTCGCCTCACTCGCGACCAAGAGCCCTACTGGGGTCCAGTCGAACAGGCGCTGCTTGAGATTAGTGCACAACAGAATGCAATGGTGCGGGCTGGGCAGGATCCTAAGGACGCTTTCGGCATCGGTGCTGGAATGAGAATCTATTCGGCGGCGCGGCCACTTCTCGATCAACTCCGAGAGGATCAGAAGGCTCAAGTTCGTACTCGTGCCCGTGCCATGGGTTTCGGATCGATTGCGTCTTCGATATAGAAATCGGCACTTTGAAACGTCACGATTGCCCATAAATCATATTTGCTTCGAATCCTCCTGCAATTGACGTCCTACGCGCGGGAGGGGGTCATTGGAGATACAATGTCCCAGTTTTACGCCACTGTTTGAGTGGTTCTAGCAGCTTCGGCCCGCCGACACCATCCACGGCACCTTTGTAGTAACCAGCGCGCTTCAATTTGCGTTCGAGCGCCAGTCTTGTGTCCTCAGTCCAGGTTCTTGGGCTTCTGATCATCTCCTGGATCACATTCCCGTCGTCAGACGCGGCTCCGCGCAATATCAGTTCGGCCGCCTCATCCGGATTTTTGGCTACCTGTCTCCCCTCATCTAAGAGGACTGCCGCGTTGCGGAAGGCCCGCGGCTCACCGAGTTCTGCGGCTCTTCTAAAGTAATCTAACGCCGAAGACATGTTGTATTTTTCTATCATTTTTTTGGTTACTTTTCTGTCCGTATCAGATAGCAACGCACCGAGATTTAGCGTCGCTATAGCCGAACCAGATTCTGAAGCCTGCTTCAGAAGCCGAATTGCTCGATCTCGGTCAGGGGGCACGCCGATGCCATTTATCAAAGCGACCGCTAGATTAATGGAGCCATCCGGACTCCCCCGCATTGCCGCTCTGTCATAAAGCTCATAGGCGACCTTTAAATCCTTCGGCACACCATCGCCTGCCTCGTAAATCTGGCCGAGGCTTACTAAAGCTCGCAGATCGCCCTGGTCAGCGGCAATGCGATAAAGCGCCAGTGCCTCGCTTTTCTGACCCATCGCCGTCAGGACTCGAGCAAGCAGCGCCGCGTAATGCGGCATTTCTGGATGCGCTTTCCATGCCGCGCGGCAAGCCTCGATCGCCGCCTCTCCATTGCGAGGGATGTCACTGAGCAAGACCCCAGAGACGTTGGCAGTCGCGTCGCGTGGATGCGTCGCGCTCCGGTCACAAAGTGCCTCAGGTTCCGAATTTGCTCCTTCCGTATTTGGAAGTGTCTGAAGCAACTCACGGGCGCCGGTTACGTGACGGCCATCGGGTCTCCTTTCTATGTAGAATTCAACCAGCGCTCTAATCCGTGAACGCTGCGCAAGCTCCCACAGGCGATCGTCCGAGATGCTGTCGATACCAGCGGTGCCGCGCGACGTGGACATAGCCGAGGGCTCAAGAGCGGCCACTTTGATAATCTGCCGGGCCTCGGCCACATGAGGACCCTCTGGGTGACGATCAACGTAGACCCGAAGCAGATTTATATCTCGACTGGTTGCGGCGAGTTGCCAGAGCTGCGTTTCGGGTGAGGTGAGCAAAGGCTGACCGGGGGCAAAATAAAATTGCGCAGTGAGAGACGAGTTTTCCCACGGGATCTGATATCCCCCTGTTGAAGCAATCACATCTTTACGGACTTCAATCATCATTGAATTTACATCTTGGCCGCGCACCGGGAGGTGGCTGAGGAAAGCCTGGGCAAATGGGCTGTTGCGGCTACCACCGTCGAAAGCGATGTTGTCCGGTTGGGTGGCGTATGCGAATAGAAATCCCGCCGCGCTTCCAAGGCGCGCAAGCCCATCCTGAACTTTATGTGATATATTGGTCTCACCAGCCCCGCCACGGAGGGGGTTGTTTCTACAGGCATCGAGGAAGATCAGGCGACTGGAGCGGCTGTTTTCAAGGCCCTTCGTGAGATCGTATAAGTCAATAGCCTGACTTCTTACATCTTCAGCTTTGGTGATCACTGCATCAACAGGCACAAGATAATTTCTCTGATCAACCTGGAATCCGTGTCCGGCATAATAAAAAATTGCTGCTTCTGCATCTTTCGCTTCAGTTTGAAATTTTGTAATTAATTCCGCCATCTGAGACTTATTGAGATCTTGGCCCTTAATTACATGAAATCCTAGCAGTTTCAGTGCCGTTGCAATGTCTAGGACGTCGTTTGCGGGGTTCTTTAGTGGCTTGAATGATGTATATGCCGCATTGCCGATCACGAGTGCTACACGGTCATTATCTGCCGCTGCAGCTGGTAAGAGGCTGCAAAATATCATCCCGAGAGTCGTCAAAGCATAGAAGGTCCGTTGCGAATTGCGAATATTGCATATCAAAATATGTAAATAAGCTATGATACGAGAATTGACTTTCATTATTATCATATAAATTGACTTTCGCATCGATTCTATGTTTATATTTGCAGTCTGCCGATGAGCCTTGTCTGAAGCTACAAGATGATCTTTCATCAGATGCGACCACGATAAACGTTGTTTTATGTGATGTAAATGTCACGGTTTTTAGGCTTATAGCAGAGGGACGCTGTGATGCCAATCAAGACGTTTTGTGATTTGAGCCAATCCAAGGCTTCGCTGGTTTTGTGATCTTGCGGCTTAAGGGGAAGCACCCGCAGGACTGAGCGCGAATGTCAGAATCGGTCTGTCAGCATAATTGGTTGCCTCCGATCGTCGAGTTGGTCGTGACAGGAATAAGCTCGGTCCAGATGGCATGAGCAACTGGTGAGGCATCGCTGGCATTCGGCACATGTGTACGTCCAGGTTCCGACAGCGCTAGCTGTCAGGATTCGAGACCTCCTTTGCGTCTGCGACGATGCGAAGGGCACGTTTGATGAGACTTGGGCTGGGCGATCTGTAGGCGGGATTGGCGAGCGCGGGCTCAGCTTCGAGACGCTGGCGCAGCACCATCTCGGGCGAGAAACCTTTGAGCACGCGCTGACGGCGACCGTTGTAGGCCGCGTTGAAGCCGCGCAGCACGATCTCCAGGTCGGCGTGGCTGTAGATCATGATGCCTAACACCTCCCGCTGCACCCGGCCGTTGAAGCGCTCGACCATGCCATTGGTCTTCGGCGTGTACGGGCGCGTCTTGCGATGCTGCACACCGTGCCGCTCGCAAGCTGCCTGGAAAGCATCGGCCGTGAAGCAGGAGCCCCGGTCGGTGAGCACGTGGGTGATCCGGAAGGGGAAGGCGTCGAGTGCGTCCGTGAGGAAGGCCACCGCCGAGGCCGTTGTCTCGTCGTCCATGACGGCGAGGTGCACGTAGCGGGAGGCGCGGTCGATGGCGACGTAGAGGAAGCGCTTGCGGGTAAAGCCGTCGCAGTCACGCAGTTTGGGTAGGTGCTTCACGTCGACATGCACGAAGCCGACCTCGTAGTCCTTGAAGGTGCCGTGCGGCTTGCGGGCCTGCTCGGCAGGCGGCAGCCGGTTGAGGCCCTCCGCCCTGAGGATGCGGTAGACGGCGTCCCGGTTCAGGTGCGGCAGGAAGTGGCTGACGACGAAGGTCAGCGCGTCGAGGGGGAAGCCGGTGGAGCGGCGGAGCGCGCACGCGATGGTACGCTCCTCATCGCTGGCGCGCCAGGGCAGCTTATGCGGCCGGGCCGAGCGATCGTGACAGGCATCGGGGCCGCGTTTGCGCCATTTGCGGATGGTCTCGGTGGAGACGCCGTAGCGCTTGGCCAGCACCCCGGAGCTTTCGGGCGAGCGGGCGATCTCGGCGCGGACAACCGGAGTGGTGGGGGCCTGGGGATGGATGGCAAGCATCAACGAGCCCTCCTGGCAGCACGGCGGCGCACACCCTCGAACCGCCAAGCGTAGGCTTTGATCGCCCAACGTGCCCCATCCCAGCGACGTTCCGCAACCAAACAGCTAGTGGTCTGAGTTAGAGGTTCTTTGGCAGAAGCGTCCGAGGCTGGCGAGGATGGCCTCGGCGGGTTTGGTCCAGACGAAGGGCTTCGGGTCGGCGTTGGTGTGGTCGATGTAGCGGTGGATCGCGGCTTTGAGATCGTCGGTGTGTTGGAAGGCGCCGCGCTGTAGGCGTCTGCGGGTGAGGCGAGCGAACTAGCCCTCGACGAGGTTGAGCCACGATGCGGATGTCGGGGTGAAGTGCAGGTGCCAGCGCGGGCGCTTCAGCAGCCAGTCGTGGATCAGTTTGGTCTTGTGGGTGGCGGC
>NZ_CEEDEA010000038.1:0-29988 GCF_979253755.1 Methylobacterium sp. AC315 | reverse complement strand
CGTTGGGCCATCGGTTCCGTCCTCTGTCGGCTCAAAAGCCATACTTCAGGGCGGACCACTTCAAAGGGGGACGATCAGCGGCGTGATAGGGAGAACGTTTGTCTCGCGGCGCCGGACGCAGGTTCACGGGCGGTCATAGTCTGTGCTCCGAAGGTCAGGTTGTGGGGGGCCTCACATCAGGCAATCGTTCCGCTCCGGAGAGCTTCCGCACTGCCTCGCATCGCCAAAACGAGCGCCGCGCACGAGCGGCGCTCGCGGGTCCTAGGTTCGGGATGCGGTCGCGAGGGTAGCGCCCAGGCTGGCACGATCCACCGAGGTCTGAACCGTGTGTTCGAGTACGGCGCGGGCCCCGTCGGCCACCACGAGCCAAGCTCCAGCCATCAGAACGATGTCCTTCAGCACGAGGCGCCCCCCGCCGGACAGGTACGGGAAGCCGTGCTGCGCATCGCCCAGCGCCGCCACCCAGGCTTCGGGCGTCGTCACCAGGAACGACAGCGTGACCACCGGCGTCAGGAAGGCGAGCGCCGCGCCTACGAGACCCCAGCGGCGCGAGACCAGCCCGACGAGGACCAGAAGGCCGATGGCGATCTCGACGCTCCCGAGGCCGTTCGAGAACGCGTAGGTGTCGTTCGCCGCCTGCCAAGCGCGCTCGGCGAGCTTGAGTTCGCCCTCGTGGGTGAGGTGCTGCGCGTACTGGTCGGGGTGCCTGTAGAAAAACGACATCAGCGGGCTGTTGGCCACGAACGGGGTGATGCTGTCGGCCTCGTAGGGAGCGAACTTCAACCCCCCGATCCAGATGAAGATGGTGGCGATGGCGACCCGCACGGCGTCCAGGCCGATGCGGTTGGATCTTTGCCCCGAGACGATCCCGAGCACCTGACGGATCTGCGTGTTCATGACGTGGCTCCTTGGTTCAAAAGGTCGGATGCTTGCCAAATTGGCGGCGTTCGACCTTCATGGACGCGGGTCGGGCGCTGCCGTTCACGGCTGGGATTGGGTGCGGACATGACCGCCTGCTTCGATGCCGCAAAGATGATCGCTGGCGCCGGGTCTCGCGATGCCGGCCCGGCGCAGGATGATGACCGCGCGGATCAAGCGCGCCGCGGAGGGGCGCCATGGCGGAGCGGATGACGGATGACACCCTGAGCGGGCTCGCGCCGCTCCTGCGTGTGCGCCCCGTGCTCGATGATGTGTGCCGCCTGGGCGGGGCTTGGACGTCCCCGCACGAACCCGAGCCGAACGGCCACGCCTACTTCCACATCGTCACGCAGGGCTGCGCGCTGCTCGACCGCCACGGGACCGGCGTGCTGCGGCTCGAAGCGGGTGACGTCCTGCTCCTGCCGCACGGCGACGCTCATACCACGCGCGCGGTTGAGAGTGCCGGGCATGCGCAGTCCGTGACCACGGTCCGGCGGATCGGCGAATTGCGGCTGAAGACGACCGTTGGGGTCGAGCCAGACGTCGAGCTGGTATGCGGCCGGCTGAGCTTCGAAGGTGCGCCCCAGAGCCTGATCTTGGCGGCGCTGCCCGACACGATCGTGCTGCGGGTCGGCCTGCAGCCTCTGGCCAGCCGATACAGCCCCCTCGTCGCCGGCATCCGCTCGGAGCTGACCGATATCCGCCCCGGATCGATCGCAATCGCGAGCGATCTCGCTAGCGCGCTGTTCATCATGCTGCTGCGCGCCCACCTCGAAGCCTCCGCGTCGGCCGAGGGCCTGCTCCGGCTCATCGGGCAGCGCGTGACGGCGCAGGCGGTGCTCGCGATGGTGCGCGATCCGGTGCGCGCCTGGACGCTGGACGAGCTGTCCTCGATCGCCGCCGCCTCACGGGCGAGCCTGGTGCGCGCCTTCCGCAAGGCGGTGGACATGGCGCCGCTGGAATTCCTCGCCGACCTGCGGCTCGGGCTAGCCCGCCACCGCCTGCGGACAGACACCAGCTCGCTCGACCAGATCGCGGTTGACGTGGGCTATCAGTCCCAAGCCGCGCTCAGCCGCGCGTTCTTGCGCAAGTACGGCGTCCGTCCGGGCAGCCTGCGTCGGGATGCGGGCGCGCGGATCACGCAGGCGGACAGCTCACAGGCCGGTTGATCCGGCCGGTCATCGGATCGCGCCGGGCCGGCATCAACGGGCGATGCCGCCCCGGCTACCTTCCCCGCATCGGAGGAGGCAGACATGACCGCGATCAGGCGCAACGACAGGTTCACGAACCAAGTGGTGGTCGTCACCGGCGGCACGAGTGGGATCGGGCTCGCAACCGCCACGGCGTTCGCGGCGGAGGGAGCTTCGGTGTTCATCACCGGCCGGCGCCAAGACGCACTCGACGCCGCGGTCGCGGTGATCGGCGGCGAGGCGACCAAGGGCGAAGTGACGGGCGTGCGGGCCGACATGAGCCGGCTCGCCGACATCGATCGGCTCTACGAGACGGTCCGGCAGAACCACGCGCAGATCGACGTCGTCTTCGCCAATGCCGGCGGGGGCAGTTTCGCCCCGCTCGGGGCGATCGATGAGGCGCACTTCGACACGATTTTCGCGACCAACGTGAAGGGCGTGCTGTTCACCGTCCAGAAGGCGCTCCCGCTCCTACGCGATGGCGCGTCCGTCGTTCTCACAGGTTCGACCACCGGCTCGGCCGGCACGCCCGCCTTCAGTGTCTACAGCGCGACCAAGGCGGCGGTACGCAACTTCGCGCGCAGTTGGATCCTGGACCTCAAGGATAGGCACATCCGGGTCAATGTCGTAAGCCCCGGCGTGACTGACACGGCCGGGCTGACCGATTTGTTCGGTAGCGGCGAACAAGCCGAGGCGGTCAAGGCGGGGATGCTCGCAAATATCCCATCGGATCGGATTGGCCGATCGGAGGACGTTGCTGCGGCTGTCCTGTTTCTGGCCTCGGACGCGACCAGCTTCGTTAACGGTGTCGAGCTGTTCGTCGATGGGGGGATGGTCCAGATCTGATCCCCCCTCCCCTCCCCAATGCAGACGCATGAGAAGGCCAAACTTGGTCGCTCTGGAATGATGAGACACCCAGGAGCAGACCTTTTGAAAGACTGCAATGGGTCGTGAGCGGGTGCGACGGCAGTGTCTACTTCTGCCGCCGCCCGGAAGGGGACCATCGCAAATCCACTCATCACAGACTTGCATACGGACAACCTGCAACGACGGGATCTGGCCGAAAGCAGCTGGCCCGCTTCGTAGTAGGTTAAATGGAAAAGCGGACGTTCTCTACAGCGATCCGCGACAATAACGTTCGTGCAGAAAAAGGTCTGCATCGACCCCCGCTGCCAACCACAATGGGCTCTGCTCGCAGGGCTTGATGAAGCGCACCGTGCGCGTCCGGGCCGGCCTGTGGCCGGTGATGGTGGTCAGGAGCTTTTATCTGCCGATCAATGGCCGCTATGCCCTAGCTGGGGCGGCGATCGTGCACGCCCGCATGAGGAGAAATGAGCATCTCGTAAAGATCGTTCTGAGCGTCTGACGCACAGTCCCAAGCGTCGGTCCCGGACAAGCCGGTCCCTCGCGGGGCGGCCGCTTCTCGACCGGATTGCGGCGTTTCGCCGGGAGATTGCCGGAGCCCCGATGTCTAGCCGGCAAGATGTGGCGGCCGCCGAGGCGCTGATTGGTACAGGGCGCGGGGCTCTTCACGGGCGTATCCAACGCCGGTGCAGAGCGTCGAGTAGTGCGCCGCGTGAGAATCCACAATCTCGGCCGGCGGGCGCCGATGGATCAACGCGTTGCCAGATCAGAGCGCCTCGTATTCTGGATTATGGCGTTCGGCTGGGCGGCAGGATCATCGCGGTATCCGGGTCGGAGACGTCGCCCTCCTGCTGTTGATCGAGGGTGAGCTTGGCCGCGAGGTCCGGCACCTGCCCGTTCGCCAATTGCTGCGCGGCCGCGACTTCCTTGTCCCGTGCCTGCTCCGCCGTGAGCTCGCCGCGCACCACTGCCCGAGCTAAGTTCAGGCTCAGGACATTCTCGGCCTCGCTGGCGCCGTAGACGGTGAGCGTGCCTCGCGTTCGGTCCGGAATGACGCTGCCGTTGAAGGTCGCGACGGCGCTAAAGAGGTTGAGCGGAACCTTGTAGGGCAGGCTCTGCTCCAGCACGTCGCTGTGCTTGACCGGGAAGTCGTGCTCGGCTCCGACCTTGTGCACCACCGTCCGCATCCACGGCCCGTTGCGGTACCAGATCAGCAGCGTCGCCGTATGCTCCTGTGGTGCGCCGTACTTGTCAGCGACGGCCTCAGCGGCCTTGCGGGACGGCTCGGGCCAATCCTGCGCAAGGCGCTCGGCCGCCCTCGCGGGCCCCGCGGACAGCGCAAGGAAGAGAGCGAGGATGCATCGGCTGCGGTTCTGCGAAGGCATGTACTTCCCTGACGGCGCCGGGGGCAGCACGGCCTCCTGAAGCGAATGGGAATCGCTGTCACGCCGCCGCGTTGCTCCGGATCTACGCCGGGTATAGGCCGAGCACCCGAGAATGGTTCCAGGGAGACGCCCGATGGCGCAGCCGATATCGCTGGACGTAAACGGGCGCCCGGCGCCCTTGAGCGTGGACGACCCCGATACGCCGCTCCTCTACGTGCTGCGCGATGATCTCGGCCTCCACGGACCGCGCTTCGGCTGCGGGCTGGGCCAGTGCGGTGCCTGCACGGTGCATGTCGATGGGCAGGCGGTGCGCTCCTGCATCACCCCGGTCTCGAGCCTGAAGGCGGGGGCTAAGATCGTAACGCTCGAAGGGCTCGGCAGCCTGGACAAGCCGCACCCGGTGCAGGCGGCCTTCATCGCCGAGCAGGCGGCGCAATGCGGCTACTGCATCAACGGCATGATCATGCAGTCGGCCGCCCTGCTCAACGAGACGCCGAAGCCGGACGCGACTGCGATACGGCAGGCGCTCGCCCAGAATCTCTGCCGGTGCGGCACCCATCAGCGGATCGTGCGCGCCGTCCAGCGCGCCGCCGGCACGCTCTGACGGAGGTTGTTGCCATGAACGCACCCGTCTTTTCCCGCCGCAGCCTGCTTCTCCAGGGCGGCGCCCTCGTCGTGGGCTTCTCGCTGTCCGGCCGCGGCGCCAGCGCCCAGACCTTCGCGCCGGTCGCCACCAACGGATTCGCGAAGCCCGTCGCCCCGGACCGCGTCGACAGCTTCCTGGCGCTCGGCGCCGACGGTCACGCCACGATCTTCTCCGGAAAGGTCGATCTCGGCACCGGAGTCGAGACCGCCCTGACGCAGATCGCGGCCGAGGAACTCGACCTGCCGCTCAACCGCGTGACCGTTGTCCAGGGCGATACGGCGCTGACGCCGGATCAGGGACCGACCTATGGGAGCCTCTCGATCCAGAAGGGCGGCGTCGAGATCCGGCAGGCGGCGGCGACGGCCCGCGCGCGCCTCGTGCAGATGGCCAGCCAGCGCCTCGGCGTACCGGCCGACGCGCTGGTGAGCGAGAACGGCACGGTCCGCCCGAAAGCTGGTGGCCAGGGCCTCTCCTACGCCGACCTCGTGAGGGATGGGCGTCTCGACCTCAAGGTCGATCCGGCGGTCAAGACCAAGGACCCGGCGCAGTTCGCCCTCGTCGGCAAGCCGGTGGCGCGGATCGACATCCCCGAGAAGATGACCGGTCGCTTCACCTACATGCAGGATTACCGCGTGCCCGGCATGGTGCATGCGCGGGTGGTCCGTCCCCCGACCATCGGGGCGGATTTGCAGGTCGTGGACGAGGCCTCGGTCGCGGACATCCCGGGACTGATCAAGGTCGTGCGCCAGGGTAACTTCCTGGCCGTCGTCACCGAGAAGGAGTGGGCGGCCGTGAAGGCCGCCAAACAGCTGAAGGCGACGTGGTCGAATTGGGAGGGCCTGCCCGAGCAGGACAAGCTCTGGCAGCACGTGCGGGCCACGAAGGTCACCAAGGACGACGTCACGAGCAGCACGGGTGATGCCGAGGCGGCGCTCGGCCACGCGGCCCGGAAGCTCGAAGCTACCTACGACTTCGCCATCCACACCCACGGCTCGATCGGGCCGTCCTGCGCCATCGCAGAGCTGAAGGACGGGTTCCTGACCTGCTGGACGGCCTCGCAGATGACGCACGCCCTGCGCAAGCAGCTCGCGGCCATGACCGGCCTCGCGCCGGAGGCGGTGCGCTGCATCTACGTCGAGGGTTCAGGCTGCTACGGCCGCAACGGCCACGAGGACGCGGCGGGCGACGCCGCCCTTCTCGCCCACGCAGTCGGCCGCCCCGTGAGGGTCCAGTGGTCGCGCGCCGACGAGCACGGCTGGGATCCGAAGGGACCGCCGACCCTGATCGACCTGCAGGCCGGGCTCGACCCGCAGGGCAACGTCGCCGCTTGGTCCTCACAGTTCCACATCCCGGAGGGAGCGGCCGGCAACGTGCCGCTGGTGGCGGCCTCACTGGCCGACCTGCCGCACGAGACCACGATGGCGCCCGGCAACATCATCGGCAACTCGGCGCTGCCCTACGCCTTCCCGAACGTGCGCACGGTCTGCCACCGGCTGGCCTCGACGCCGTTCCGGCCCTCCTGGATCCGCACCCCCGGGCGGATGCAGAACACCTACGCCAACGAGGCCTTCCTCGACGAATGCGCGGCGGCAGCCGGCGCCGACCCGCTGGAGTACCGCCTGCGCGCGCTTAAGGATCCGCGCGGCATCGAGGTGCTGAAGCGGGTTGCCGACCTCGCCAAGTGGCAGGCGCGCCCCTCGCCGGTGAAGGACGTCGCCGGCGACGTGCTGCGCGGCCGCGGGATCTCCTACGTGAAGTACGAGCTCAACCGTACCTACGTGGCCGGCGTGGCCGAGGTCGAGGTCAACCGCAGCACCGGGCAGGTGCGGGTGCCGCGCTTCTTCGTGGTCCAGGACTGCGGCCAGATCATCAATCCGGACGGCGTGCGCAACCAGCTCGACGGCAACGTCATCCAGACCGTCAGCCGGGTGCTGCTGGAGGAGGTCACCTTCGATCGCGGCGCCGTCACAAGCCTCGACTGGTCGAGTTACCCGATCCTGACCTTCCCGGACGTGCCCGAGGTCGTGATCAACCTGATCGACCGGCCGAGCGAGAAGCCGTGGGGTGCCGGCGAACCGTCTGCCGCCATCGTGCCGGCAGCGGTCTCGAACGCGATCTTCGACGCGACCGGCGTGCGCGTGCGGTCCGTGCCGTTCACCCCGGCCAAGGTGAAGGCAGCCCTGCAAGGGGCCTGAAATGCGAATGGGCAGGATCGTCGGGGCGCGGCGCCGGTCCTGCGGCGCGGGCCCGGATCGCAGTCTGCCGGACGCGCCGCGGACACCGGGTGGTGCCGCACCCGGCGCTCCGGAACGGTGGCGGGGTTCGACCCGAGGCAAGCATCAACACGTTCGAAGGCGAGACTTCCGATGCGCATACCAAACCGCAGGCCGCTGAGATGGGCCCTGACCGCGGCGCTGCTGGTCGCCGGCCTGTCGCCTTCCGCCGCACATGGTCCGAACGACCCACCGCACCGGCTGGAGTCGCTCGGCGACCTGCCGCTGGAGAGCGGCGAGACGATCCGCGACTTCGCAATCTCCTACGTTACCCACGGGACGCTGAACGCCGACAAGTCGAACGCGATCCTGATGACCACCGCGATCGGCGGCAACCATCATCGGATCGACTTCCTCATCGGTCCCGGCAAGGCCCTCGACACGGACCGGTACTTCGTCGTCGCCACCGACGCGATCGGCAACGGGCTGACCACGAGCCCGAGCAACAGCACGAGCCAGCACGGCACCGCCTTCCCGCACTTCACCATCCGCGACATGGTCGAGAGCCAGAAGCGGCTCCTGGACCGGCTCGGGATCACCCACGTCGTTGCGGTGGCGGGCGCCTCGATGGGCGGCATGCAGGCACTGCAATGGAGCGTCAGCAATCCCGGCTTCATGGACGCCTTAGTGGCGTTGACCCCGATGGCGCGCACCGCGCCCTGGTCGATCGCCGTCAACGAGGCGACCCGCAAAGCGCTGATGCTCGATCCTGCCTTCAAGGACGGCGCCTACGAAAGGCAGCCCGAGCAGGGCTGGCGGCTGCGTGCCGACATCCTGCAGGTGCTGGCTGCCCGGACCCCGGAGGCCCTACGCGGGATCGCTCCGCAGCCCCTCGACATCTTGCCTTGGATGCGCGCACAAGAGGAGGCGGTGCTCAAAGCTGGCTTCGACGCCAACGACTGGATCGCTCAGACCTGGGCCTACGACCGCCACGACATCGGCCAGACCCCCGGGTTCGGCGGCGATGTCCGGAAGGCGCTCGCCGCGATCAGGGCCCGTACGCTGATCCTCACCGGCGGCAACCTTGACCTGTACAATCCAGTCGAGGAGGCCCGCGAGGCCGGCGCCTATATTTCGCAGGCGAGCGTCGTCGCCGTGCCGTCCGTGCAGGGTCACACGACGGCCACGGCGACCAAAGCGGCGGACGTGGATTTCATGAACCGGACCGTCCAGGATTTTCTGGGCGCGGCCGCGCCGCGCGGTCGTTGAGACAGCGAGAGGTCAGACGATGATCGGACAGACGGTGATCGCGATCGGCGCGGCTCTGGCGGCGCTCGCCGCCGGCCCTGCTGCGGCGCAGCAGCAGGCCGCCCCGCTGCAGGTGCCGGCCAAGTCGGTGCCGGTGCCCACCGACGTCAGCCCGCAGATGGGCAAGATCATCGGCCAGCCGCTGCGGCCGAACTGGGACATACACCCGAAGGACGGTGCGGCCTGGAAGCCCGTCGCCGAGGCCAGCGCGGGGGCGCTCAAGAAGCTCGTGCCTGGCATGATCGAGCGCCTGCACGTGAAGGTCGAACGCACGACGATCGACGGGGTGCGGGCCTTCATCGTGACCCCAGAGGTCGTCCCGCCGGAGAACCGCGACCGGGTGCTCGTCCACGTCCACGGCGGCTGCTACGTGCTCAACCCCGGCGAGGCCGGCCTGCCGGAGGCGCTGTTCATGGCCGGGTTCGGCCACTTCAAGGTGATCTCGGTCGACTACCGCATGCCGCCGGAGGCCGTCTATCCGGCCGCCCACGACGACGCCATGACGGTCTGGAGGGCCGTGACGCGGGCGACGGATCCGCGGAAGACCGCGATCTTCGGCACCTCGGCCGGCGGCGCGCTGACCCTCGCCATGGTGCTGCGGGCGAAGCAGGAGGGGCTGCCCTTACCTGCCGCCATCGCGCCGGGCACGCCGATGTCGGACACCACCAAGGTCGGCGACAGCTTCGTGACGAACGCCATGCTCGACAACGTGCTCGTCTCGCCGGACGGCTTCTGCGACGACGGTGCCAAGGTCTACGCGGACGGCCACGACCTCAAGGATCCGATGCTGTCGCCCGTCTACGGCAACTTCAAAGGTTTCCCGCCCACCATCCTGACCACCGGCACGCGAGACTTGCTGCTGTCGAACACGGTTCGCGTGCATCGCAAGCTGCGTGAGGCCGGTGTCGAGGCCTTCCTTCAAGTTGGGGAAGGCCAATCCCATGCTCACTACATTCGAGACGACACCGCGCCGGAGTCCCGAGCGGTCTTTCAAGAGATCGCGCGCTTCTTCGACAAGCATCTGGCGCGGTAGCTTCCCGCGTGGGGCGGATGGCCGCTTCTGCTTACGGGATCGTGTAACAGCCAGCTCTAAGACTGTTGTGGGCGCAAAGCGGCCGGCCGGATCCAGCCGATGACGGAATAGTTGCTCTCGGCGGTCGATGCGGCTGGCTGTACACAAGGCCTCTTTAACATGATCATATGAAAATTTGAGACGCTATAAAGAAGTCAAACGCCTCCAGGAAGCCGACTCAATTCCTCCAGCATCATCTCGAAAGCAAGCTTGCTGAACGTTTCGACAAGCCGACTTCGAGCATGATCCGGCGGAAAAAGAAGAGCAAAACGTACGGGCAAAGAGGGCACAAAAGGCCGGATCTCTATTTCTGAAAATTTCGCCTCTTCATAGGCTGCTAAAGGGTTCATCAAGCTCATACCTAGTCCGGCGGCTACTAACACACAGATTGATGCGCCCAGCCCGGCCTCGACAGAGACTATGGGTTCGACACCCGCGGCTTCGAACACCGCGTCGATCTGCGTCCGCAGCGTGCTTCCCAGGGGCGATGCGATAAACGGCGCATCATGAAAATCAGCCGGCTCCAAACGTTCAAGCGCGGCGAGCGGGTGGGCCGGGGGCAGCACGGCGACACAATCCATCGTCAAGACGTGCTTTGGCGCCGGATCGGTGGCATCACCGTAGATCATCGTGAGCGCCACGTCGCAAAAGCCGGTGGCGATCCACTCGCTCACTGCCGCGTCGCCGCCGGAATGGATCGCGATTGCCACCTCCTGATGCTCGGTCTTAAATCGGGCCACAGCCCGCGCGAGCAACCCACCAGCCAGACGTGGCATCGCGGCGACCCGCAGACGCCCGGAACCGAATGAGCGGATGCGAACCGCCGCAGCTTCTAGGCTCGACAAACCGACGAAGGCTCGCTCGACTTCGGCGGAAAAGCGCATGCCGTCGAGTGTCGGCGCGAGCCGGCCGCCGGCACGCTCAAACAAGGGAAGACCCGTTATCGCCTCGAGTTGCGCGATCAGGCGGCTCACCTGTGGTTGCGAGGTATGCAGGCGCTGAGCCGCCGCTGTCATCGAGCCGGCCGCTATGACAGCCCGGAACGCCTCGACATGCCGGAAACTCATCAGCCGCTTGCGCATATCAAATCCGAATAGACGACCGGCGAATTGGAATTGGACGACGTATGCGCCCCGCACGATAACACCATACCATCGCCTCTGCGGTTCGCTCACAGGCACCCGTCTCGCTACCTTCGCAGAAGCATGAGGACCGAAGCGATGTTGAAATCCTGTTTCGCACTGCTCAGCGTCGCGGTTTGGATAGGAACTGGAGTTCCAGTATCGGCCGAAGGCGAAAGTCGACTGGACAAAATTCGAATGTCTGGACGTATCAACATCGGTTTTCCCGATGCGTCGCCGCCGTTTGCCTTCCTTGACGGATCCGCCAAGCCGGTGGGCTATTCATTGGAGATATGCGAGCACGTGGCCGCGGAGCTCAAGACCGCGCTGGGGTTAGCCAAGCTCGACGTAGGCTACGTTCCCGTCATGTCGGCGACACGGATCCCACTCATCAACAACGGCACGATCGACTTGGAATGCGGCACGGCGAGCAACCTGCCGGAGCGGCACAAGCTCGTGGCGTTCGCCCCGACAACCTTCGTCGCACAGATCGTGCTCGTGGCGCGTAAGGAGACGCCGGTCGACGTGAACGACCTCGCTTCGTTCCGTGGAAAAGCGATCTCAGCTCAGGCCGGAGGTGAGACGCAACGCGTCGTCACCCGGCTCAATGTCCGCGACAAGCTCGACATCCGGATCATGCCAGCCAAGGACACGGCGGAAACCTTCCTGCTGTTGGATAGCGGTCGCGCCGCCGGCTCAGTCAACGACGATGCGCTCGCGCACGCGACCGTGGCGGGCGCCAAGCGCCCAGGCGACTTCAAGATAGGCGTCAAGGGCCTCGAATTCGCACCCTATGGCATCCTCGAGCCCAAGGACGATCCTGACTTCAAGGCTCAGGTCGACAAAGCGGTTGTCAAGCTGATCGAAGACGGTACCGTAGCCAAACTCTATACTAAGTATTTCGAGTCCCCGATCCCGCCCAAGGGTATCAATCTCGAACTTCCGATGAGCGAGATCTTGAAGCGCG
Source organism: Methylobacterium sp. AC315 (assembly GCF_979253755.1). NCBI lineage: Bacteria > Pseudomonadati > Pseudomonadota > Alphaproteobacteria > Hyphomicrobiales > Methylobacteriaceae > Methylobacterium > Methylobacterium sp. AC315. Next base: position 18,304 of record NZ_CEEDEA010000038.1, on the reverse strand, counting down.
CACTCGTCAAGCCGACCGATTCCGGCGACGAAGCCAATTACCGATAGCCGGCACACCACACCATGGCCTCTTCCATATCCGTCGACTCCAGCCCCCACGCCACCGCGGTCGACCTGCGCAGCGATACCGTCACGCGGCCGACCGAGGCGATGTACGAACGGATGCGCACCGCTCCGCTCGGCGATGACGGTCTTGAGGGCGACCCGACCGTGCGCGAACTCGAGGCGACTACCGCCGCGATGCTTGGCAAAGATGCCGGCTTGTTCGTACCCACCTGCACCATGGCCAATCTCCTGGCGATCCTCGCGCAGGTACAGCGCAGCGAGCAGATCCTGCTGGAAGCACAGGCTCACATGGTCACCACCGAGCGTGGGGCAGCTACCTTCACCGGGGCCTTCCTACTTGGAATCACGGGTTGCCGCGGGGCGATGGATCTCAACCGGTTGGAGGACGCTTTACGGCCTTCCGCCAGCCCGCTCCGGACGGCGATGATAGCGCTGGAGACCTCGCACAACGCGGCTGGCGGCGCGGTGCCGCCCGTCTCACACATGGCGGCCGTGGCGGAGATGGCTCGCTCGCGCGGTATCCTTGTCCATCTGGACGGGGCGCGACTGTTCAATGCCGCCACCTATCTCGGGCTCGCACCGGCAAAGCTTGCGGTCCATGCCGGTACGGTGTCGCTATGTCTGTCGAAGGGCTTGAGCGCCCCGGTGGGCGCGGTTCTGACCGGTCCGGATGCCGTGATCGCCAATGCACGACGGATCCGCAAAATGATCGGCGGAACGCAGCGTCAACTCGGCATTATGGCCGCGGCTGGTCTGGAAGCAGTGACGGTGATGGGCGCGCGGCTAGTCGACGACCACGCAAGCGCCCGCCAACTCAGCGATGGGCTGAACGCGCTGCATCCCAGCATCTCTGCAAGTGTGCCGCAGACCAACATCGTTCAAGTCGATCTATCGCGCACCGGCCGAGGTAGCGAGCTTTGGGTCACCGATTTGGAGGCCGCGGGTGTGAGAGTGCGCCCGCTGGGTGAAACCCGGCTCCGGCTCGTCACCCATCGTCACATTGGGCCAGCCGAAATTGACAAAACCGTTGCATTTTTCGGATCATGCTTGAATTATGTAAAATAAAACTTATCATTAACCGCTGGTTATTTTCTGCATAAAATTATGCTTCATAGAAGATTTAGTTTCTGAAAATCACATAACATAAATTCGCATTCGCCATATGAATTTGTTATGATATTTTTTATAAAAGATATTCAGGGCGTCTTCTTTGTCAAGACTAATTTCGACGGAGGAGCTTTATAACTGGCCGGTTCAGTTAGTCAGTCGACTGGCCCTGCAGAAAGCAGCATGTCCGCGTCAGCGAAGTTCGACCGAAAAGGCGGACGGGCTCCAACCGTCCCAAAATTGACGTTGGTGATGGCTGGCCTGATGCTCCAAAGCAGTTGTGGGTAGCGCTCCGGTCTCAACGGTGGAATGAACATGCTTTCACAGCAGGCCGCTCGAACCGCCGGTTAAGCTGGATAGGCGCAGGAGGTCTTCCATGAACGATCAAGAGATTAGACGCGCTCTCGACCAGCACTGGGCAGCCTCGGACGCGTACGATTTTGAGGAAGAGCATCAGATCTATCTCGACGACGCAGTGCTTGAATATCCTCAATCCGGCGAGCGCATCAGCGGGCGGTACAAGATCCAGGCATCTCGTACGGCGCAACCTAATAAGAAACGGTTTGATGTGAGACGGATTGTCGGCTCTGGCGATTTATGGGTGACGGAGTACGTGCTCACGTATGACGGTAAGCCGTCCTACACCGTGAGCATTATGGAGTTTCGCAACGGGAAAGTTGTTCGGGAAACGCAATATTTCGGTGACCCCTTCCCACCGGGACCGTCGCGTTCGCAGTGGGTTGAACAGATTGTTTGACTTCGAGCCCCGGACTGGCAGTGGGAGCCGCCGAGAAGCGAGAGTTCGCTTTCTGGGTTCGGCGGCCGATAGCAGACCAGCAGATATCCACCCAATTGCGCCGTAGGAGGGATCGTACATCCTCGGAAGCAGCCGTAAGAATTCTATCGTTCAGGCCGTGAAGGACGGCCGGAGTAGTGTAGTTACTGACTCATTTAGATTTTCGTGCAAAACTTGCGCCAAAACCATTTTTAAGGGGCGCCAATTCCATCGGCGGCCCACCTGCGATCAGTCCTTCGCGCGATATGCATCCGGTATGACGAACACTTCATCAGATCGGGCGTAGCCGCCATCCTTGACCTCTTCGATCAAAACCATGGTGTGTGGTCGAACGGCTTCGCTGAAGTAATCGACGAACAGGTTGGTCACCTTGTGGACGATCTCTTCCTTCTGCGCCCGGCTAAGCGCAGCCTCCGGGACCTTGATGTTAGCGAACGGCATCAGACTTCTCCGCGGTGGGTGAACTGAACGGCGGCGTGGTAGGCGTCCCGGCCCACTGGCCTCAGCGCTGCTTCTCGCGGGCCTTGCGGACGGCATCGTTCAAGGTCGTCACAGCCTCGTCGAAGCGGTGCTCCGCTTCGGCGTTGCGCTGGAAGGCGACGCGCTGCACGAGGATCTCAGGCGGCGTCGGCTGGTGCTGGAACAGAGCCATGACCTCATCGATGAAGTCGGCCAACGGCAGGTAGCCTTCGCGGTTGGCTTGGCCGGGCGTCAGATCGGTCTGAACCGCCGGAGGCACCAGTTCGATCACCTCAACCCTGCCCTTCAGGACTTCGCGCAACGAAACCGTGTAGCTGTGAATGGCGGCCTTCGTCGCCGAGTAGGTCGGTGTCGCCGCCAGGGGAACGAACGCTAGTCCGGAGGACACGTTGATCAGCACGGCGTCAGGGCGCGCGAGCAGATGCTCGATCAAGGCGTCCGCAATCCGGATCGGGCCGAGCAGGTTGGTGGTTATCGTCGCCTCCGCGTCTGAGAGGTCTCGGGTCTGATCCAGCGTCTCGAAGCGCATGATCCCGGCGTTGTTGATCACCACGTTTAGGGCCGGGTGCTCGGCTACGACCCGCTGCGCGAATGCAGCGATGTCCGCGGCGTCCGAGATATCGAGCGGCAAGGCGTTGATGCCGGGGCGGCTGCTGGCGACCTGTTCCAGTGCCTCCACCCGACGCCCGGCGATGATGACGGTGTTGCCTAGATCGTGAAAGCGATGCGCAAGAGCCTCCCCGATCCCGGAGCCGCCTCCGGTGATGAGAATGGTGTTGCCTGAGATGTTCATGACGGCGACCTTCGTTGTTGTCGCCGACGAAATTATCGATCACGCTCTCCAGGCTGAAGTAGGCACCGAAAAGATTTGTACTTACCGAAAGGAGAGCGTCGGATGCGTAGGGCTACCCCGGATCCCATCATCGAGGCCCAACGGAAGGGACCGATCCCGAAGGACGTCGATCCGACGATCGAGGTGCTGGTGAACGACATCATTGCCAAGGTGGCCGACAAGTGGACCATGCTGATCCTTGAGGCTCTGGACGAGCATGGCACCCTACGGTTCACGCAACTCGGCAAGGCGGTGGGTCGGATCAGCCAAAAGATGCTGACGCAGACGGTCCGGCAGATGGAACGGGATGGTCTCGTGCGACGCACCGTGCATCCGGTGATCCCGCCGCACGTGGATTACACGCTAACGCCATTGGGCGAGAGTTTGGGGGCGGCGTTCTGTGGTGTGTGGATCTGGGCTGAAACCCATCACGCTGAGATCAAGCACGCACGTCGGGCGTTTGCGGCGGCGGGTGAACCGTCCGATGTGTCCGCATGCATCAAGACACCGTGAAGGCAGAGGGCCGATATAAGTGGCTTGCGGACCCTGCCCTTTCGCGGAAGCGGAGGTGCTGCATCCGACCCAACCTAGCCGCCCGGACCCCTCCCGTCGCTTCTCCGAAGCGGCCGTTCGTCGGCGGTCTAGCGTCTTCGTTCGATGCACCCTTTTGCGGTATGCGCCTTCTCACCGCGTCTTTTATAGCAGGTGCCTTAGGGAGCCCAGATGAGCATCAGCATCTACGACGTCAGCGTCCCCGTCTTCGTCAACGCGCTTCGCAACATGAGCACTTGGCTCGACAAGGCGGCATCGGAGAAGCCAGAAGCCGAGCTGCTCGTCCGGCGGCTGGCTCCCGACATGAAGCCTCTGCCTGCCCAGTACCAAATGGCATCCGACAGTGCGAAGAATGCGGTGGCACGGCTGGCTGGGATCGAAGCGCCCTCGATGCCCGACGTCGAGACGACCTTCGCCGAACTCAAGGAGCGCTGTGCCAGGACGATCGCCTTTGTTGAAGGCATCGATCCGGCGGCGCTGGCCTCAAGCACGGAGCGGGAGGTGGAGCTGAAGTTCCCGAATGGCATGGGATACCGCTTCAGTGGGCAGGCCTATCTGACCGGCTTCGCGCTTCCAAACTTCTTCTTCCACGTGACAACAGCCTACGGGATCCTCCGGGGCGCTGGCGTGAGCCTCGGCAAGCCGGATTTTCTCCAGCATCTTGGCCCTCCGAATATCCACGCGGCGCAGTAGTCGTTCCGGCTCCCAAAGCCCCAGATCCGATCCGCGCGACCGGGTGAACGTGCGCATGACGCCTTCGCCGCGGCAGTTTCTGCGTCCTCGACCGAGCCTTACCGCTGCCGGTGCATTTACTCCTGTTTCCTCCTCCGAACGGGAGCCCCAAGGTCGAGCCTATCCAAGTGAAAGGCTCACCTGATCGTCGATGGTCAGCAGCCCTACAATGTCGAACTGCCTCTCAGCCGACTGCGCGCCTGTTACCTCTGCACGTGCTGGCAGCGGGTTGGGGTGACCGAGATAGATCCTCACCAAAGGCGCGCGGTCTTGGCGAAGGATTTGCCCGCCACCATAATCCCGTCGATTACCGCACTCCCGTCTGACGCTACGCGCGCCTCCACGAGAATTTCCTTACGCGCCGTGCGATCGAGCTTGGCAGGCACACCTTGCGCTCCGTACCATCGCTCGATGCCGTAGTTCACGACGCCCGTTAGACAGACGGAACGCTGGCAAGTGGTGGGGTCGGTGGGCTGACCGCCGTTCCTGGCCCGAATGCCGAGCAGAGCCCCCTGGCGCACCAGCGTGCCTGAACTCAAGTGGCCCTTGATGAACGGAACGTCACCTGTCGGAAGCTCGAACAGCACCTCGGCTGCCCGGTGGATGCCCTCGGCATCGACCGAGAGCCGAAGATAAACGGTACGCCCGGCCTCAAGCCGACAGCTCTCGCGGGCATTGAGATCGCAGCTCGGTGGCTTCGTTCCTGCGCCTGTCCCCTGGATGCGTCCGATCTCGTATGCGAGGACGCTATATTCGCGCCGGCAGCCAGCCCGACAGGCTTGCGAGGAACAGCGCCGGCCCCACCATCCAGAACCAAGACCCCGATCCTGAGGCGGCTTCTCCCCGCATCAGGGCAAGGTCGAGCCCACCCAGGCCCGCGTCGGTTGCGATGAGCGCAATGCAGGCGATGAGGGCCGCCCCCCCCGAGCGTGTGACGAGCGCCGTCGATAGACCGAGAACCGCGATAGTCTCGGCGAAGCCGTGGGGATCCGCGGCGACGTGGAAGGTCTGCCCAACCAGGGCCAGCGTGGCCGCCGCGATGGCGAGGGACAAGGTTGCCAGCCCATCCACGAGCCTGCGTATCGAGCCGGCTTGGTCGCGGGCAACGCGCCGCGATGCGAGGTAGGTGGCGGACACGGCCGCGGCGTTGGCGAGGAATAGAACGATCAGCCGAGCGGACGGCGACATCGTGGACCAGTTCGCCGTTACGAACGCGATGATGGATGGCGCTACGAGCAGGAGGATGCACAGGGCAAGGGCGGTCTGAAAATGCCGGAGACCGCGAGGCGCGAGGGCATGGGCGGCAATACGCTCAGCCTGCTCCGGCTGGATCAAACCGCGTTCTTGCCAGTCGCGAAGGTCGCGCCGCAGGCGTGCGGAATAGGACAGCGGCATGTGCGACCTTCGGATCCTGAGGCGAATCAAACAGCCCAAAATCTTACGTCATGGTCTCTGAAATCCGAATCTTTCGGCACAACCGCATCAGATGATTGTCAATTTGTGAATGAACTACCCCGTCCTGACCTGGGATGAGACCACGGACGGTCAATTCAATAGCCTTCATGAATGAGAGCGACGGAATTGCCCCTGCTTGCCTCGACGCTGAGACCCGGCGTCTTGGACAGCACCAATCCGCCGGTAGGCGCTTTAAAGCAGGCGTCTAATTGGCCATTGTCGATAGACCGAATATTGAACGTGGCCACGGAGCCTGTCGAAAATATCTGCACGAGACTTTAGCCGCCACGTTCGATAAAGTCTTCGCAGCGACCAGTACCTCGGCCGTCGAAGCACTAACGGATCGCGATGAGCGAGAACACGGAGCGGTCCACCGCATCGGAATGGTCGGTTCCGGAACGTCGGCTTGCCGCGATCTTCGCCGCCGACATAGCTGGCTATTCCCGAGCGATGCACGCCGACGAAAGCGGCGCGATGCGGGCTCTCCAGGCCATGCGGATGATCGTCGACCGCCTTATCCTGGCGCGGCGAGGACGGATCGCCAACACGGCCGGGGACAGCGTGTTGGCCGAGTTCGCATCTGTAACGGACGCTGTGTGCTGCGCCGTGGCGATCCAGCGGGCGCTTGCCGAAGCCGACGGCGACGCAGGACAGTTTCGCCTGCGCATCGGGATCCATATCGGCGACATTATGGTGCATGCCGGCGATCTTTTCGGCGACGGCGTCAACATCGCGGCGCGCTTGCAGACGGCAGCCGATCCCGGTGCGTTGAGGCTTTCCGAGGCGGCCTATCTTCAAGTGCGCGGCCTTCCGGATATCCGCTTCATCGATCTCGGTCCGCAGCGCCTGAAGAACATCGCCCGGCCCTTGCGCGTGTATGCCGTGCCCCCACCGGATGGACAGCCATGGCGCAACGTCCAGGCACGCCGCGCCCGCGCAGCCCTTCGACCGACCCTCGGGGCGGCCGCCGTTCTGGTCGCCGCCGCAGGGCTGGCTATGGCCTGGCCTCACCTCGTCGGATCCGAGCAGTGGGAAGCACCGCGCGTGCCTGCGCGACCGAGGCTGTCGCTCGTTGTCCTGCCGCTCACAAATCAGAGTGGCGACACGGACCAGGATTATCTCGCCGAGCAGCTGGCCGAGGATCTCTCCGCCGACCTCGCCCGCGCCCCCGGCACCTTCGTGATCGCTCACGGCACGGCCCAATCTTACAAGGGGCGGCAGTCCGAACCGCGCACGATCGGTCGAGAGCTCGGCGTGCGCTACGTCGTGCAGGGCAGTTTACGGCACAGCGCCGAGCAAGTGCGTTTCGCCGTGCAACTTACGGACGTCGAGACTGGCGCCTCCCTCTGGGCGGACCACTACGACAGACCGCGTGCCGCTGTCGGCGCCACGCAGGATGTCCTCGTCACACAGGTCGGCCGCGCGCTCGGTGTTCGTCTCTTAGAAGCTGCGACACGCGCGCGCTCCGGTCAGCCGGTGGATGCGGTGGATCTGGTCATGCGCGGCCAAGCCCTGCTCAACCGGCCTTTTGCACGCGAGAATCATGCGCAGGCCCTCCCTTTATTCGAGCGGGCCCTCAAGCTCGATCCGGAGAATGTCGACGCACGACTTGGAATGGCCGAGGTGCTCGTCGATGGGGCGCTGAACGGCTGGACTACCGAACGGACTGCCGACCTCGAGGTGGCCGAGCGCGCCATTGCCTCGGTGCTGCAGGGTGATCCCACGCACCCGTTTGCGCATTACCTGCGCGGTGAGACGTTGCGCGCCCGATCCCGCTACTCGGAGGCGCTCGCCGCGTTCGACCGGGTTCTGACCCTAAATCAGAGCTTTGCGCGAGCCCACGCCTATCGCGGCCTCATCCATATTTTCCTCGGTCGGGCAGAGGAGACGGAGCGCGACATTGCGGCTGCGATCCGCCTCAGCCCAAAAGATCCTTTGCTCGGCGCTTGGCTCGCACGGGAAGGGCTGGCCAAGCTTCATCTCGGGCAGGATCAAGAGGCGATCGCACCGCTACGCCGCGCGGCGGCCGTAAACCCGCTGTTCGACTTCCCGCATCTCTATCTCGCCTGTGCCTTTGCACGGCTGGATCGGGATGCCGAAGCTCGGGCGTCCCTCGCCGAGTTTCTCAAGCTCCGGCCAGGCTACACCCTTGCCCGCTATCGAGGTCTGACCTCCACAGATCCGAATTTCCTCGCCCAACGCGAGCGCATCTACGACGGGCTCCGACGCGCGGGTTTGCCAGAGCGGTGAACGCATTCAACGAGCCCATCGAATCGGTGGGTCCAAGTCGGCAAGCAGCTGCTTTTGGCCGAAAGCCGCTGGTCCGCTTCCGAGACGATCTGGTGCAAAAGCAGACGATCCCCTTACGACCCAACTCGGTCGCCTGGGTCGCCATGGGCACTTCCCGAAAGCAGTCACTCGTCTGCCATCTGGCAGCTTCGACTTGGGTTGAGTGGCAGATGTTGGGCATTAGCCACGAAGCTGACTTTTTCCATCGCAACAGCAATGAAGTGGCCGCCAGCGCTAAAAGCTCAATGCATATAATTTTTGGAGCGACGGGCGAGCGCGCATCCAATGATCCATAGGACCGTGTTGATTGCGCGACCTAGACCCGCCGCGTCTCCCCCTGCATATTGGTCGGCAGCTTCTTTTAATTTGAGCGCGTAGCCCGCAGCACGATCGAGCGGAGCTTCAATTTCAGGTATGTCAGGAGCTAAAAAGTGCGCCTTGTCCTCGACTAAACCATCAATTTTGCTTTCAGTAATATCGATTACTATGCCGCGGCCAAAAACGCTGCCGGTTAAACGATCACGTTCGTAGCGGCCACGCACCAAGATCCACCTCACGTCTCCGGGTCGCGGTATGGTACGGTATTCCACGACATAGAGGCCGCCGTGCTCGCGCATTCGCTTTGTTCGATCGTCATAGGTTGCGCGATCTTCCGGATGGATGGCGCGGGCAAAAGCCGTGATCGACAGACCAGCGGAAGCCTCGTCTGGATCAAGGCCAAACAACGCAGAAGTTGTTGCATCACAAACGGCGCGATTTCTGTCGAAGTCGATTTGCCAAGTTCCGACCTGCGATGAATTTAGTGCATCCGGCACGAACGCGGGCACGGACTTTAATGAGGTGTAAGTCATGCCAATCTTTCGGCGTGCGTGGAGGTCCGATATACCACATACACGCCGCATCCGCTTCGTACAGCGATACAACTACTGATTTCAATCACCGTGACGTTGTACTTAAGTACAAGGCGCAATCGAGGTCGTTCACAAAACGTACTTTTTAGAGCAGCAGGCTGACGTTCGGCTCCCGCTCATGCCGTACCCCCACGGTCAGCTACGTCCCTGAAGCGACCCCTCCCAACGGCCGGTGTAGGTTGTGAGCGGGCTCGGCGAGGATGTTCGCTTCTACGCATCGCCGTCCCGAAGCGGACCTGCTGAAATCCACCCATCCCGGTCGCAGGCGACAGTCAGCCGAGTTGCCCGTGAGCGGACATTCCCAGGGTCAGCGAAGGGCCGGAAGCGGCACCAGGGGAGTGGGTGTGGAACCGTCGGCTTCCGGACTACGGCTGGACGACCATCGGGAACTTGTCGACTAGGGTTTTGCAGAGAGCATCGCGATTGCGGACGGCCCACCATCCTTCGAACTCCGCCGCACCTGAGCGGATCGCCTCTGCGCCACGGCGGCTACCGAGCGCATCGTAGCATGCGCGTGCCCGATCCACGATGCCGGGGTTGTAGCTGGTGAAGGCGCAGGCCGTCGAAGCCCTGCGCAGCATCCCGTGCATCCTGAGAAACCCAGAGCAGTCAAATTCCTTTGCCGATGCGGGTTGCGCGAGAGAGGCGAGCGTCAGGACGCCCAGGAACACTTTGGTCCCGATGGCCCGAAGTTCCCTAGCCATCGACGCCCGCCCGTTGTTCGACCTTGGATCTCGCGCTGGATGGCCCATCACCGCCACGGCGCCAGGGAAGCTGGATATGCGCCAGGTATGGATAGACGGCGGGAAGCACGATGAGGGTGAGCAGGGTCGCGGTAACGAGGCCGCCGATCACCACCGTTGCGAGCGGACGCTGCACCTCGGCGCCGGCACTTGTCGACAGCGCCATCGGCAGGAAGCCCAGCGTCGCCACAAGCGCGGTCATCAGAACGGGCCGCAAGCGCATCTCAGCGGCCCGGAAGGCCGCCTCGCGGGCATCGAGGCCGACGCGTTCGAGGTCGCGGATGTAGCTCGTCAGCACGACGCCGTTGAGGATGGCGATGCCGAAGGTGGCGATGAATCCGATCGCCGCCGAGATCGAGAACGGCAGCCCGCGCAGGTACAGGGCGACGATGCCGCCGGTCGCGGCGACGGGCACGTTCAGGAAGATCAGGCCGGCAAGCCGGATGTCGCCGAACATCACCACGAGGAGCACGAGGATCGCGGCCATGGCAGCCGGCACCACGACCGAGAGCCGGCTCGTCGCCGCCTGAAGGTTCTGGAACTGCCCACTCCATTGCAGGGAGTAGCGTGGCGGTAGGGGAACCTGCGCCTCGACCGCGGCCTGCGAGTCCCTCACGAAGCTTTGGACGTCCCGGCCCCGGACGTTGGCCTGGACGGAGATCCGTCGCTGGAGCTTTTCCCGGCTGATCTGGGCCGGTCCCGTCGCCACGTCGACTGAGGCCACCAGCGAAAGCGGTACCAGCGCCTTGCCATTGCGCCCGACCGGCAGGTTGCGGATGCGCTCGATGTCGCTGCGGTCGGTGGACTTCAACCGGACCACGATGTCGGTGATGGAGTTGTCGTCGCCGTAGATCATCCCGGCGGTGCGGCCGCCGATGCTTTCCACCACGTCGAGGACGTCGCTGACGTTGATGCCGTAGCGGGCCGCCGCCGTCCGGTCGACCTGGATGGACAGCGCCGGCATTCCGGCCTGCGCCTCGGCTTTGACGTCGGCCGCTCCCGAGACGCCGGAGACCGCGCGCACGATGGCGTCCGCCTTGTCCTTCAGCACTTTGAGGTCATCGCCGTAGAGGCTAATGGCCACGTCGCCGCGCACGCCCTCCAGCAGGTCGTCCATCCGCATCTGGATCGGCTGCGAGAACGCGTAGGACACCCCCGGCACCTCCGCGCGCAGGCGCTTGTCGAGGGCGGCGACGAGGCCTTCCGGGGTGTCGGCCGTCGTCCAGGTCGACGGGTCGGCCAGCGTGATGAAGCTGTCGGTAGATTCGACGCCCATCGGGTCAGTGGGGATCTCAGCGCTGCCAGTAAGCGACACGACCCGCTTCACCTCGGGAAAGCTCCTCAGGGTCCGCTCGATGAGGTTCATGACCTTGAGGGAGGCGTCGAGGTTGATGCCGGGCAGCTTCTCGGACGTGATGACGATGGAGCCTTCCGAGAGCTTCGGCAGGAACTCGCCCCCGAGACGCATCGCGAGGAGGCAGCTCCCGCCGAAGAGGGCGACGGTCACGAGGACAGTGAGGCCGGTGCGTCGCTCGGCGAGCCGAAGGACCGGCGTGTAGGCGCTGCGGACCCAATGGACGAGCCGCGTCTCGCGTTCGCCGATGCCGGAGCCTGCTAGCACGATGGCGGCGAGTGCGGGCATCAGCGTCATCGTCAGGACCAGCGAGCCGGCGAGCGCCAGGATCACGGTGAGCGCCATCGGCCGGAACATCGTGCCCGCGACCCCTTCGAGAGCAAGGACCGGCAGGTAGACCATGATGATGATGGCGACCGCGAACAGGATCGGGCGCGCCACCTCCACGGTCGCCTTGCGGATGGCCTCCTCAGCCGGACGTTCCGGGTGCTCGCCGCGGGCGCGCAGGACGTTCTCGATCATCACCACGGCGCCGTCGACGATGAGGCCGAAGTCGATGGCGCCGAGGCTCATGAGGTTGCCCGACAGCCCGAACAGCCGCATCCCGGCGAACGCCATCAGCATCGACAGGGGGATCGCGGCTGCCACGACCAGGCCGGCCCGGAGGTTGCCGAGCAGCAGGAGCAGCACGACGACGACGAGCACCGCCCCCTCCATGAGGTTGTGCTCGACGGTGCGAATGGTGCGCGCCACCAGGGTGCTGCGGTCGTAGTACGGCACGACGTCGACGCCCGGCGGCAGCTGCAGGCGCAGTGCCTCGATGGTCTGCTTCACGGCCACGACCACGGCGCTGGCGTTCTCGCCCTGCTGCATCATGGCGATGCCGACGACGGTCTCACCCATCGCATCGTGCGTTACGGCGCCGAGGCGGACCTTCGGGGCTTCCACCACCTCGCCCAGGGTCGCGACCGTCACCGGCACGCCGCCGGGGCCGGTCGTCACGACGACGTTGGCGAGATCCTTCGTGTCCTTGGCGAGCCCGAGGCCGCGGATGACCTCCTGCTGGTCGTTGTGCTCAATGTAGGCACCGCCACGGGCGGCGTTGTTCTCGCCGAGCGCCGTGTAGACCTGCCCCATCGTCACGCCGTAGCGATGCAGGCTCTCGGCGGCGATGCGGACCTCGTAGGTCGGCATCTGGCCGCCGTAGACGTTCACGTCGGCGATGCCAGGGGTGAGCTTGAGCTTCGGCGCGATGGTCCATTGCAGGATGCGCTTCAGCGCCATCGGCGAGTAGCCCGGACCGCGAACCTCAAACTGGTAGATCTCGCCTAAGCCCGTCGCCATCGGCCCCATCTCGGGATCGCCGACGCCGGCCGGCATCATGGTCTTTGCCAAGGGCAGGCGCTGGAACACCTGCGAGCGCGCCTCCGTGATCGACATGGCGTCGTCGAAGGTGACGTAGACGGCCGAGACGCCGTAGCGCGAGGTCGAGCGGATGCCCGATAGGCCCGGCGCCCCCGCCATCACGTTCTCGACCGGGAAGCTGACGAGGCGCTCGACCTCCAGCGGTCCCAGGCCCGGCGACAGGGTCAGGATCATCACCTGCTTGGGCGACACGTCCGGCACCGCGTCGATGGACAGGCCTTCGAGGTTGACGATGCCGGCGACCGCGCCGGCGAGCGCCAGGATCACGACGAGCCAGCGGCGGCGGATGAGGAGGGCGAACCAGGCGTTCATTGCGGTCTCAATCCGTCGAACCGAGCAACGCGCGCAGCATGATCGCCTTCAGGCCGAAGCTTCCCTGCGTCGCCACCGTCTCTCCAAGCTGAATTCCGGATTTCACCTCGACCCAGTCGGCACGCTGCACACCGACGGTGAGATCCCGTTTCTCGAAGCGGTCGATGCCGGTGCGCACGAAGGCGATGGGGCCGCCCTCCGTCTGTTGGATCGCACCGGCCGACACCGTGACGCCCTCGCGCCCGAGGTCGGCGGCTATCTCGACGGAGACGAACATGTTGGCGCGCAACGTCCCGTCCGGGTTGGCGATCTCGATGCGGGCCGGGGCGGTGTTGGTCGTCGGGTCGATGGCGGCGTTGACCGACCGGACTCGGCCCTCGAAACGGGGATGCGTCGTCACCGGGGCTTCGATGGTCGCCCGGTCGCCTTCCTTCACGGTCGAGATGTCGTGACCATAGAGATTGGCGAGAACCTGGATCTGCGACGGGTCCGCCACCGTGAAGGCGTCGCGATTGGTGTCGACCACCTCGCCCAGGGTGATCCCCGCCATCGTCACCACACCGTTGATCGGCGAGACGATGGCGCTGGTGCCCGGAGCCTCTCCGGGGGCCGGGGCGAGGCGCTCGTACTGCGCCCGGTAGAGGTCGACCTGCGATTTGGCGGACAGGGTCGCGGCATGCGCCTTGGCGAGCTCGACCTGCCGACGGTCGACCTCGGCTTGGGCGACGCCGCCGATCCGGACAAGGTCGCTGCCGCGCTTGAGATTGATCTCGGCGACCTTCTCGGTGGCTTGGGCCTCTCCCAAGGTGGCCTGTGCTGCGGCGAGGCCGTTCCTGGCGTCGAGGACGCCGGAGGCATCGAGGGTGGCCAGCGTCTGGCCGGCCTTCACCTGGTCGCCGGGCTGCACCGAGAGGCTGAGAACCCGACCCGAGGTACGGGGCTTCAGGCGGGTGACCCGACGCTCGTCGAAGGCGACCATGCCGGGGGTTCGGATGGGCAGGATGATCCGGCGGGTCTCGGATTGCCCAAAGGCCAGTCCGAGGCGGCCCTGGCCGTCGGCATCGAGCCGGACGACGTTGTCCTCTGTCGGCTGCTCGGAGGCGGCAGGGGTCGTCGCGGCCTCGGGTGCCGAAGGCGCTAGGCCGACCGTCTGGAGAAGCGGTTCGACATAAGGCCGGACGGCGTCGCGATACCAACAGCCGGCCAACCCAAGCGCGGCCAGACAAATGACCAAGGGCCACCCAGTACGGAACCCGATCCTCGTGGATACGGGACCGGGTGCCTCGGAGCCAATGGGTGCTCCCGTCGCGCCCGATCCTTCGGCATTCACCGACGCGCGTACCCCGCCACGGTCGACGATCTCGGCATCGCCGGTCCCGGGCATGTCTATCTCCGCCTCCCTCAGCAAGATATCGATCCAGATCAGATTAGAGTTGTTCTAAGATATAGAGCGGGCGACCAAACCCGCCATTAAATTCGCGTTCACACTCGTGGTCCCGGGGCCGGTTCCGAACCACATCAGCAGCGGGACAGGGGCGTGAGCCCGGGAGCGAACCGGGTTGGCAAAACTGTTGCTAATCGAGGACGACGCCGCGACGGCCGAGGAGATCCTCGCCGACCTGCGCGGGCGGGGCCACGAGGTCGCGTGGGTCGCCACCGGGCCGGAAGGCGCTGATGAGGCCCGTTCGGGCTCCTGGGACGCCATCGTCCTCGACCGGATGCTTCCCGGGCTGGACGGGCTCACCCTGTTGCGTGACCTGCGCGCCGCCGGCGACCGGACGCCCGCGCTGGTTCTGAGCGCGCTCGGCGACGTCGACGAGCGCATCTGCGGCCTGCGCGCCGGGGGGGACGACTACCTCGGTAAGCCCTTCGTCCTTGGCGAGCTCGCGGCCCGGATCGAGGCCTTGCTGCGGCGGCCGACGGACTCCCGCGCGACAGTCCTCAGGGTCGGGACCTTGGAGCTCGACCTCATTGCAGGCACCGGTCGCAGGGGCCTGCGCGACCTCGACCTACTGCCGCGCGAGCTCAAGCTGCTTGAATACCTCATGCGGAGACCCGGTCAGGTCGTGACCCGGGCGATGATGTTCGAGGAAGTCTGGAACTACCGGTTCGCTCCCAAATCCAACGTCATCGACGTCCATGTCGGACGCCTGCGGAAGAAGCTTGAGGCCGAAGGCGAGCCGATGCTGATCCACAACGTCCGGGGAGAGGGCTTCACCCTGACCCCCGATGTCTAGGCTCGTCCGCTCCTTCGCGTTCCGGTGGGCCCTGGGCATCGCCCTGTGGTCGACGCTCCTCTCGCTGCTGCTCTTCGCCTTCGTGTACTGGCAGACTGCAGCGTTCATGCAGGACGAGCTCGCCGAGGTCCTGCGCCACGAGGCCCGGTACGCCGCCGGGGATTCGGCCAAGGCAGCCGCTCGCATCGAGACGTGGGTCAGCGAGGACCTGCACAGCGTCCACTTCGCCGGTCTGTTCGGGACGGATGGCCGCAAGCTTGCCGGCAATCTCGATGTCCGCCCACCGGAGCTGCCCCTCGACGGCGAGGTCCACCGGATCGGCACGCAGGTGGCCATCGCGGGCCGGCGCCTGCACGAGGAGCTCTGGTCTGCCGCCCTCGCCCTAGACGACGGCAGCGTGGTTGTCGTGGCCCACGACACCGACGAGATCGACCGCGCCAAGGCCACGGTGATCCGGGCGCTCGGCCTCGCCCTCGTCCCGACCCTGACCTTCTCCATCCTCGGCGGCCTCCTGCTCGCCGGACGCGCCCGGCGACGCTTGGCATCGACGGAGGCGGCGGTCGCGCAGGTGATGCGGGGCGACTTGCGCCAGCGCCTACCGGTTGGCGAGGCCGGAGACGAGTTCGACCGCCTGGCACGGGACGTCAACGGCATGCTCGACGAGATCGAGCGCCTTGTGGAGGAGGTGCGCGGGGTGGGTGACGCCGTCGCCCACGATCTTCGAACGCCGCTCACGCGCTTGAGGCTGCGTCTGGAGCGAGGCCGCGATCAAGCCCGCGACATCGAGGAACTGCGCCAGGCGGTGGACCAAGGGCTCATCTGGATCGACCAGACATTGGAGATGGTGACGGCGGTCCTGCGAATCGGCGAGATCGAGCACGGCCGGCGCTGCGCCGCCTTCGGCCCAGTCGACCTACGGCTCGTGGTGAGCGAGGCCGCGGAGTTGTTCGACCCCCTGGCCGACGAGAAGGGCATCGCCCTCGGCATCGGCATCGAGGAGGGACCGTCCGTGGTTCGGTGCGACCGCAGCCTCATCTTCGAGGCGGTCTCGAACCTCCTCGACAATGCGATCAAGTTCACGCCGACCGGGGGCCGCGTTCGGATCGGTCTCGCCTGGCGCGACGGCGTCGCCGTGGTGTCCGTGGAGGACACGGGACCGGGCATCGCCGCAGGCGAACGCGACCACGTCTTCAAGCGATTCTATCGTACGGAACGTGCCCGACAGACGCAGGGAAACGGGCTCGGCCTCGGCCTCGTGGCAGCCATTGCCAAGCTGCACGGATTTAACCTCTCCGTCGGCGACGGTCCCCTCGGTGGATGTCGCTTCGAGATGGCGTGCCCTACGGCGGGACCCCGTCCGATAATACGGTAATGCGGGGCAGTTGCGGATTTTCAGTACCGCTCCCGGGCTTTACCGCTGAAGGTCTCCAAAGGGTGGGGAGCCGAACCCCATCCTACGCCCTGGAGCAAACGATCTCCTACCGACCCATGCCAGCCGCTGGGATGGCCGCCACGGCTTCTCAAAAGCGGACACATGTCGGCCGCTCAGCAAATTCTGATCGAGGTGGCAAGCGGTCCGGTACACCTCAAGACATTTCTAAGGTACCGCTTTTGAGGCGGTTCAGCCTGTTGAGACAAGCTTGTTCCTTTCGGCTGCCGGCGCGGATTACTGCACTAAGTCTCGTTCGTTTGAGGTGCATCGACCATAGCCTGCACCGCAGCAAGGAAGGTCCTTCGCCGCTCGACGTTGATCGTCGCAAGATAGACGTCGATGAATGCGAGGATGGCAGCGTCGCGTGGTTCGGCACAGTCGCCCGCCGATGATGTGTCCCCTTCTTGCTCGTAGAAGTTCGACACTGGGACACCGAGTGCTTCGGCGAGGCGGTTGAGCGATTTGGCTGGCTGTATACTCTGCCCGGCAATCAAGGGGTCGTCACTCATGAACGGCTCCTAGGCTCGAGCAAAATGTTCCTCCGATAAGAATGGCGGTGAGCGACGGCATCCAGATCTCAATACAGCTCAGCCCCTGTTGCAACCCTAGTTCGAAATTTTGTCACCCGCTGCAGGTGATCAGGTGGTATCAGCAATGATATAAAACTATCATGGATTAATAGGAGGGCTGGTCGATGGGATCGAAGTCAAGGTCGTCGATCAGCGCGATCGATGGCTTTAGCGAGCCGCTCGACCGGCTACGCGCGGCCCTCGACGCCTCCTGTGTGGTAGGGACCTGGCATTGGGACATCGTCCGCGGGACGATGGTCTACGATGCCGGTGCAGCTCGACTTCTGACAGGTGATGCGTCGCTGGCCGAACAAGAGGTCGTTGGGCTGGACGCCATTGCGACCGTGCACCCGGCTGACCACAAGTGGTTGGCGGAGCAGGTTATGGCAGCCGTTCCAGCAGGTGGTTTGATGCTGGCTGAGTTCCGTGTGATCACCGAGGATGGCACCGTGCATTGGCTGCTGAGCCGCGGACGCACGTCTCGGGATGATGTTGGGCGTCCTATGCACGCGCGGGGCATTTTGATCGACATCACCGAGATGCGTGAGGGTGGCGAGCGCTACGTCCTCAGCGGCCCGGCGACGTTGGAAGGTCCTCTCGATCGAGCTGCCGACCTAGCCATCGCCATGAAGCGGACGTTCGATGACAACACGCCGTCCGAGGTTCGGGCCGCTACCGATGTGCTGCTGTTCACCTTAGGCCGGGCCATCGCGCGGGCTACCGATCAACACGGATCAGCAGGCAGCACACCCATCTTCCAGTGAAACCAGTTGCACCCGAGCTGGTTCGGCTACGCCTTGGCAATCGGCGCTTCCCCGTGCCGCTCAAACAGCAGATTGAGGGCGTCGGCCAGAAGGGCCGCCTGTGCCCGGTCCTGCTTGATCGCCATGATCGCAAGCTGTTGCCGCACGCGCGACTGCGCCGGGATCGTGACGCCTAGAGCATTTTCGGTTTAATCTGGTTCGTATCCTGCGGCAGCGAAGAAGTTGGCGCACTCGTCGGGCGTGACCGCA
>NZ_CEEDEA010000037.1:0-30437 GCF_979253755.1 Methylobacterium sp. AC315 | reverse complement strand
GGAGGGGGGTGGCGGATAGGGGACGGGCTGGAACGGGTTCGCGTCCGCGGGACCGCGCTCAGGAAGCGGCCTGCGTCCTCCGGGATTCGGCAAGATGATCGTGCGGTCGCTCCGGCCGAAAGGGTCGCTCATGGCACGCACCCCGCGATCCATGCGCAGGCTTCGTTCACCGCTGAGCCTCCAGCACCGCCCAGAGTTCCAGTTCGAGCTGCGGCCAGTCGCCGGAGAAGTGCATCCCGATCGATCCCGCGACCGAGAATTCCGGCCAAAGGGGCGATTGACGGTCGAGCAGGAAGTAAACGTGATCGGTGATCGCCCGGATCTGCGGCGGCGGGGTCGGTAGATGCACCAGCGGAACGCCGGGCAGGTGGGCGTGGACGATCTCATTCATCTTCGTATTCGGGCCGACCTTGAACAGGTTCGGGAACTGGCTCTGAATCTCCGTCAGCGGCCGACGGGCGGCGACCTCCAAGACGAGACTCGCGTTGCGGAAAAGGTTGCGGTCGCGGATCATCGATATGAACGCGTTCTGCGCGCGCTCAATGATCTCCAGCCGGATCACTCGACGGGGAGTGTGGCCCATTAGGAAATCCTGAATGTCGCGCAGGAGCGGCGCGAAGACAGAGCCCAGATCGTCCTGGTCGTAGGCCGGGTAGGTGCGGGCCCGCCGCTCCGCGGTCGCGAAGGTCGCAAGCTCCCCGGCCAGGCGCAGGAACTCCTCGTACAACCGCTCAGGATGAACGAAGCGCGAGCGCTCCAGGTGCTGCAGCACGGGCGCATGTCGGTTGAGAAGCTGAAGGATGAAATAATCCGCACTCTGCAGGCCACCACCTGAGGTCGGATCGGCGGCGTAGCGGGCCAGTTCCTCCAGCTTGTTCTCGACCCACCCGATGACCCGCTCGATCCAGCCATGAACGACTGGGTGGCTGGTTATGGTGAGCACAGGCGGCGCGAAGGTCTCATCGAAGACGATGGCCCGGTCACGCACCTCGATGATCCGGGCGATAGCAAGGCAAACATAGCCAGGCTTGGCAGTCTTGCGCACCTCGTAGCCCAGGCGGGGCTGGGCGACCTCGATCTCCTCCTCGATCCGCAGCGCAGATGTCGTATCGATCAGCCGGATGCCCGCGGGCACAAACCGGCTCGCGCTCTCGGCTTGGGCCTCCTCAACCTCGCGGGTGTTTGGCACCCCGATCGGGAGCGTAAGCCAGACGACGTACTTGCCGGCGCTGTCCGGGACGTCGATCGGTTGCGGCAGCGGCGTGTCGGCCGGCATGTCGAAAGGGGTCCCGTCCGGCATGATCCCAGCGGCCCGGCGCAGGCCAAACTTGCTCTGCTGGGCGAGATCGCGGTCGATCTCCAGCATCGAGAAGCCCCAGGGATACGGCGTGACGTGGCGCGTGCGGCTCTCGACCAAGCCTTCGACGTAGCGATCGCTCTGTTGAAGGTGGTGCGGGCGGAGGAACAGGCCCTCGCTCCAGACCACCTTGCTTCGCCAAGACATGGCCGCCAACTCTCCACCGGTGCGAAAGTGCGTGCGTGAAGGACCCGAAGATTGCGCAAGATCCACAATTGCCGCGGCGCACAGCCCTCACATCGCTGCCATAGCGATATTTTCTGGAGGGTCCAATACACCGCTTGTTGTAGAAAGGAAAATCAAGGATACCATAGGGAGCGACATCAGAATCTTTGGCGGCATGTGTTTTTTGCGCAACGTCGCGTAGGTGGCCTACGTACAGTATAGGCCGGCATGTCAAGTAAATGCATCCGTCGCGCGGGCGCGACTAGCGGCTGTTGTCGTAACAATCCGAAAAATAGATCATGAACGCATCGATCATCCCCTGGTCGTGCATCGAAGCGAGCGTGTTCCAGCGTGTCGTGTAGGCGTCCCAGAGGCGCGCCTTACGCGAGCTCAACAGGGCGCCCAGTCCGTGATCCTTCTCTTCCGAAGCCTCGATCCCCTCGGGACTGAGCCCGTCGGTCAGGAGGCGCAGCGCGTTCTGCATGGCGACATAGGTTTTGATCTGATGCGTCTTCAGGTCGCGAAAGCTGGAATCCATCGCCCGGCGCGCGTCGAGATATCCTTTTGATGGCGGTCCCAGCATGATGCGCAGGGCGTCATCCACCGCCGGGGAGAACTTAAGGGGGTTGTTGTCGAGAGCCTGGACCGTCGTCTGATTCCCGGCCTTGGCGGCCCGTTTCGATTCCGTCCGCGCGGCGAGCAGTTGCTTGAGATTGTCGGCATTCATCCGCAACAGGGCGCCGATCTCCTCGGCGAGGTCTCCGGGATCCCGCCAAGCCAGGACCTCGGCGGGGATCCCGAGCCCGGTTGCAAGACGGCGGATGAACTCGTCCCCCCCGGGCGCGGCCGCCGCGGGGGCGCGAGCCTGCGGCACGGGCATCTCCGGTTCGGCCGGAAGATGGGATGCTGCGGGAGAAGGACCGTTAGGTTGGGTGGGGGGAACCCAGGGATTTTCTGGGAGAGTCGCCAGGGCCTCTACGGTGGGCGGTCCGCTGTCGAAGGCCGGACTGGATGGGGGCGCGCCTGGGCGGCGCGGATTCGGCAGCGGTGCAAGCGCCGCCGGCCATACGTCTCCTCTCGCATCGGTCTCCGGTCGGGTGCCACCAAGGGGGGCGCCGGCGGCTGGGAGGTCGACCATCCAATCGAGGAAATCGGGGTTGACCGGGCGGACGCTCTCGCGGGGTCTCAGCTGCCGGCTCGGCATTGGGGGAGCCTCCGCGGGAACGTCCCAGCAGTCGCGCCCCTCGAATTGGGGCGCGACAGCCTCCTGCGGCGGTCCCGCTCCGTCGATCCGGGCGAGGATGATGTAGTGGCCGATCTCGATCCGATCCCCATCCTTCAGGCGATAGGCCTCCTGCAGCCGCTGGGCGTTATGGTTCACGAACACACCGTTGCGGGACACGTCGCGCAGCCAGAAGTCTCCATCACGATGACGGATCTCCGCATGCTTGCCCGAGATCACCCGCTCCGGGTCCGGCAACGTCCAATCGAGGTACTGGTCGCGGCCGATGTCGATGCCCCGGCGCCCCGACACCTCAATCCTCACCGGGCCGCCATCGGGCAGGGTGGTGTGGTTCTCGATCGTCAGCGTGAGCGTCATCGTCCGTTCCGATCGTCCCACGCCGAACCGGGTCCGCGCCGACGGACGGGGTTCGCGCACGCCGGACATCGGTGCAACCTACTCTTCACCGCCCCGCCCGGTCCAGCAGTGGAATCCCGATGTCGATGCATGCCTGAAGCTGGCTCGACCGATCGCGGGCATTTACCGTTGCAAGGGCGACGAGGATCGCAGTCCGTACGGCCTTGGGCGTCATCTCCGTCGTGGCCTGGACGACCGCCTGGGCACTCGGCCCAATGTTTCCGCCCACCCAGCCCGCGGCAAGGGCGACCCAGGGCGTTGCCAGGCGCTGATTACCGGTCATCCCGAGACGCAGCGCCTCCCGGCGCAACAGGTCATCGGGGTCGCGGACCCAGCTCTCTGCGGCCTGCAAGGCGGCATCCTCTTGGCCGAGCGGGATCCGGCACAACAACCTGATGCTCTGCGCCGCCCACCACACGGCCTCCCGCCGGCCGAGAGCGTAAGCCAGGAAACTGACTCCATCCTCCGGAGTCTCACTATGCCGCAGCCGCTGTAGAAACGACAACGGCGCCTCGTCGGTGGCGGCGGCGACGATGTCGCGCTCCGCACTCGGAAAGGCCGCGAACAGATCGCGGGCAGTGCTGAAGCGTGGTCCGGCCACAGGTCGCCGTTCAATTCAGGGTGATGAGGGGGGCCTTCTCCTCGATCAGCGCTGTGCCCTGCAGCGTGATCTTTCCCGCCTCGATCGTGATCGAGGCGGGATCCATAGTGATCTTGCTCGCCCCGCACTCGATGACGACCTTCGTGCCGGCTTTGATGTGCACTTCCTGAGCGACGACGGACTTCCAGTTGCCGCTCTCGACCTTGAAATTGTCGTCGCCGTTTTTGATCACTGTCGAACGCGAGGGCTTGCCGCTCGGGGTATCGAAGACAGCGCCGATCTCGCGGGTCTCCGCGTTGCGTACCACGGCGTCGAGATCCTTCTCGGCCCGGATGTTGACCTTCTCCGACGATTTTTTGTCGTCGAAGGTCAGTTGATTGTACCCACCGTGACCCTTGGTCGAATCGGACTTCATGCCCGAGACCGTCTTTTCGTCCGGGAGAGGGAATGGGTACGGATAGTCTTTGTTGTAGACCGTGCCAACGACGAGAGGCTGGTCTGGGTCACCTTCCAGAAACTGAACGACGACCTCTTGTCCCACTCGCGGGATAACCTGGAATCCCCACGATTTGCCCGACCACATCTGCGCCACTCGAACGGGGCGTGAGATCTTTTCCTTGTCACGATTCCAGTGGAATTGAACGAAGATCCGCCCTTGTTCGTCGACGTCAATCTCCTCGCTCTCCTTGCCCTTGCGGGTCGTGACAATCGCCGTCTGAGGGCCGTGCACCCGCGGCCGCGGGGTGACGAGGGGTGCACGGTAGGGTCGATCGACCGGCTGGATCTCGTAGGTACCTTGATAGAGTTCGCCGGCGCCACCACCGGGGCCGCTGCGATACGCCTCAGTGCTGATGACGTGGCGGGCGGAGACCACAAGATACTCACCATCGTCGGCGGGATGCTTTTGGATCGTCACGAGGCCGCCGGGGTATAGGCTCGCGGCGTCACCCGCTGCGCTGCGGCGGTGATCGAGCGCCTGCTCGGACTCCAGCCGAACCCGCGCGCGCTTGCTGCCGATAGAGCGCTCGGTGTAGCGACCAGGGAAATCGTAGGCTTCGAGAGAGGCCTTCTCGTACCGTTCTGATCCTCGCGAATCGGCCTTCAGATTGGCCGCCGGCTTCATGTAATCAAAATCGTTCGTGGCAAAGGTCCCGGTGCGGAAGACGCGGTCGGAACGCCAAGCGGAGACATGCTCACGCTCTCGCCGGTCCAAGCCGCCCAAGGGGATGAACGGGATGGTACCCCCGCCGCCTTTCACCGGGCGGTGGCACGACCTTGAATCAGCCAGAACCAACTGATGTTTATCCTCGCCGTGCTCATAATAGGTGTAAATTCCCCATTCTTCGAGCAGCCGGCTGACGAACACCAGATCGCTTTCCCGGTACTGGACGCAATAGTCAATTTTATCGTACTCGCCTCGGCTGGCTCTAAACTCAAAGTCGTTAAAGCCGGCTTCCTTAAAAACCTCCTCGACGATGTCGACGACGGACTTGTCTTTAAAGATGCGGCAGTCGGCTCGGCGACTTAACACCCATAGCCATGGCCGGAGCGTCAGCCGATAAGCAAAGGCATCTTGGCGCGTGCCCATCCACTGAGCATCGACAATAATGCCGTTGAAAAATCGATCGGTGGAATCGTAACTGCGAAATCGTACATGCGCGTTTTTGCCGAGCAACGAGTCGAAATTAAAGTTTTGGTCGTCGCACAACGCTTCGACACGATACTCGAATAAACTGCTTAGACTTTCCTCGCCCTCGAAATGAACCAGGACAAATTTGTCCCTCCCGGCGGGCGTGACTAGTTCAGCCACTCGACCCTGTTGTGCGGATTTAATGTCGCCGCCACGATCCACAGTCTGATCCGCGCTAGCTTTCTGATAAGTCCTGGGTTAAGTCACTAGCCGAATGATTCCTAAGGCGTCAATCCTCGACTTTCAGAGTGTCAAGATGTCTAGCTTCGAGAGTCCCACCATCGGCCTAGCTGCAATCCTTGCGCTGCTGATGTCAGGGGCGCCCCTGTCCGCGGAGCCAGCGTACAAGGCATCGGATATCGTCGCCCATTTCAAGCCGGCGGAAAAGCCGAACCTGGGGGCGAGCCGTGCCATCTGTATCGGCACTGAGAGCGAATGTCCGAAGGAAGTCTTGTCGCAGCCCAAGGCCGTCGGCGGCTTCGATCTGCGCATTAATTTTAACTATAATTCGGCTGATCTGACCCCCGCGGCCCGCTCGAACCTCGATGAGTTCGCCCGTGCCCTGAGCGACCCGACGCTGTCGGGGAAGCAATTCGTGGTGGAGGGACACACCGACGGCATGGGCAGCGACGCATTCAACCTCGATTTGTCGAGGCGCCGCGCGAGATCGGTGATCGGCTTCCTCGAGGGCCGGGGCGTGCCGGCCGAACGGCTCGAAGCGAAGGGCTTTGGCAAGCAGAAGCCCCTCGTACCCGATGCCCGCTCCGCCGAGAACCGGCGCGTCGAAGCGCACCTGCGAGACGAGTAGGGCCTGGGCGTCCATGGCGCTTGATCTCGATTCGGCTGGACTTCTCCGGCCGGTCACCGCCGACTCGCCCTGTGGCGACGACCTTGACGAAGCCGGCGACCTAGCCTTCCACAACGTTCTAGCGCAGGTCGAAGGCCAGTTTCCGGTCGCCTTCTTGGTTCGGGACGAGGAGGGCACGCTCCACGTTTTCGATCGTACGACGATAAACTTTGGCCGCGACTCGGCCCTTCTCGTCGGACTGCTTGAGCGGACGAGGGACTTGCGGCTGCTGGCCCTTCTCGCGCGGCTGTCGATGCTGGATCGCGACTTAGCCGGCTTCAGTCAAGCACTGGCGGCCATTGCTATTATGCTCGAAGCCCGGTGGGATACGGTCCATCCCCGTGGGGACGGAAACGGATTCGAGCTGCGCTCGGCGATCATTCAAACCCTCGAAGATCTGCCGACAGTTATTCTACCCTTGCAGCACCTGCCCCTTTTCCACAGCCGGCGTTACGGGCCCGTCGATTTCCGCGCCCTGATGATTGCGGATGGCGAGGCGCCGGGCCGCAGCGAGGAGTCAGGGCCTGATCGGGCGGCGCTGGAACGCGCCCTAGCGGATACGGACTCGGACACCCTGCAACCGCTCCGGGATGAACTGTCGGCGGTCGTTGACGCCTGCGACGCCATAGCCGCATCGACCCTGGCAGGGGCTGGCCTCGGAGGCAGCGTCAGGCTCGCCCACTTGCGAGAACTGGTCTGTCGAATCTTGGAGTTCTTGAAGGGGACCGAACCGGAACAAGTACCGAACAGTACCGGCATTGCCGCGTCTGGTGAAGTCGCCGATGCCGGGCAAGGCCGCGACCTGGTCGTCACGAGAGTCGCAGTTACGACCGGGTCACAGGCCACGAATGCCCTAGCGGCGGCCACAGCCTACTTGCGGACGCATGAGCCGTCGAGCCCGTCGGAGGTTCTTGTCCGGCAGGCGCAAGCCCTCCTCGGCAAATCGTTCGTAGACGTGATGCGGATCCTGATGCCGAACCAAGCCCCCGAGGCGATGATCGTCCTCGGGACCGGTCGCGGCCTGCGTTTGAGCTTTGACCAGCTCGCCGCGGTTCCGGACGACGGGTTGCCGCATTCCGCCTCGGGCCATGTGGACGCGCCGGTCGATGCACCGGCTGAGCCGATTTTCCAGGCAGCGAGCCGGGCCGAGGCGGTCGCGCTCTTGCAGGAGGTGGGGAGCTATCTCCGGCGCGCACAGCCCGCGAGCCCCGTCCCGTTGCTTCTCGACAAGGCGGTAACCCTCGCCGACCGGGACTTCGTGACAATCCTGAGAGATATTTTCCCCGATGGATGAGCCGGTTGGGCCGGCAGTCAGCAGACACGGAGCGACGAGGGATCCCGTCGATCCGGAATCATAAGTCAACGCGACCGGTTCGAAGCGCATGAGTCGTTGGTTTTGCCTCAGCGCGTCGCGTCGAATGCGGATACTCGGTAGGAAATACCGATCAGTCCAGTAGCTGCGCCTCAATGCCGATTGACTGGACTATCAATGCCCCAAAATCCCATTAAAGCATAAAGATCACAGTTTTGAATTTGCATCTCCTGTACGTTGACGCAGGGCAAAGCTTGTGTATTGATCGGGACCAAGGAATCTGCCGGCGGAACGATGTGTTCGTGTCGGGTCTGTTGAAGAGAGCGCCATGGCCGACTCAAGTCAAAAATTCATCAAGCGCAATCGGCCGCCCCGCGTTCATATCACTTATGAGGATCCCTACGACGTCGAGAGGAAGATCGAGCTTCCCTTCGTCATGGGTGTGATGGCCGATCTATCTGGCAATGCCTCTCCGGTGGAGAAGCCCAACCTTGCCGAGCGCAAGTTTCTCGAATTTGACATGGATAATTTCGAGCAACGCATGACCGCCATCGATCCGGCGACCCGTTTCAACGTCGAGGACCGGATTACGAACAGCAATAGCAAGATGTCGGTCGAGTTACATTTTAAGAAAATGGAAGATTTTGGTCCGGCGGCCGTCGCAAGACAAGTTCCGGCCCTCGCCAAACTGCTGGAGGCCCGGGAGCAATTGGCCAATCTACTCCGCTACATGGACGGCAAGGTGGCAGCCAGCGACCAACTCAAGGCGATGCTCAAGGATCCGGCTTTAATGGCGGCGTTGGCGCAGCGCTTGACGCCTGCTGCGGCAGACTCTTCCGACCCGGCCGCCTCCTGATCGCTCTCCCCCATCCCAAACCGAGGGACGCCGTGATGGCAGTCGATAGCACCGAGCTTGCGCAGGACCACGCGTCCGCTGGCCATGAAACGATAGAGGCGAGCGAATTCGCCAATTTGCTGAAGCAGAGCTTCAAACCACGCACGGAGCGGGCTGCGACGGAGGTGGAGAGCGCAGTCGGCACGCTGGTGCGTGAGGCGTTGGCGGATTCCGCGCTTATCAAAGATGAAGTTCTCGATACGATCGAGGAGATCATCGCGCGGATCGATGAGAAGCTGACAGCGCAAGTCAATGCGATCATCCACGCGCCGGAATTTCAGCAGATTGAGAGTGCGTGGCGCGGTCTCAACTACCTCGTGTTCAATTCAGAGACGGACTCTAGTCTCAAGATCAAGGTCATCAACGCATCGAAGCAGGAGGTCTTCAAAAACCTGCGCTTGTTCCCTGGAGCACGCTGGGACCAAAGCCCGCTGTTCAAGAAGGTTTACGAAGCGGAGTTCGGACAGCTCGGCGGCGAGCCCTATGGCTGCCTGATCGCGGACTACGAATTCAGCCACCTCCCACAGGATGTGCAACTGTTGCGTGAGCTAGGCAAGATCGCCAGTGCGGCTCACGCGCCGTTCTTCGCTGCTGCTGCGCCGACGCTGCTTGGCATGGACTCCTTCACCGAACTCTCCAACCCGCGCGACCTCGGCAAGATTTTCGATACGCCTGATTATGCGCAGTGGAAAAGCCTGCGCGATCTGCCGGATTCCCGCTACGTCGGCCTGTGCATGCCTCGGGTCCTCGCGCGGATGCCCTACGGGGCGAAGACTGAGCCCGTTGAAGAATTTGCCTTCGAGGAGGAGACGGATGGTCATCCCGGCGGAAACTATGCGTGGATGAGCGCGGCCTACGCCATGGCCGCCAACATCAACCGAGCCTACAAAGATTGTGGGTGGACGGTGCGGATCCGCGGCGTGCAGTCCGGCGGCGAGGTTATCAACCTTCCTTGCCACACCTTCCCCACCGACGATGGCGGTGTCGATCTGAAGTGCCCCACGGAAATCGCGATCAGCGACCGGCGTGAGGCCGAACTGGCCAAATCGGGCTTAATTCCCCTGATACATCGCAAGAATACCGATAAGGCGGCGTTCATTGGAGCTCAGTCGCTTTATAAGCCGAAGCAGTTTTTCGGCCCCAACGGAGTCGATGCGACAGCATCAGATAACCTTTCGTCGCGCCTGCCCTACATGTTTGCT
Source organism: Methylobacterium sp. AC315 (assembly GCF_979253755.1). NCBI lineage: Bacteria > Pseudomonadati > Pseudomonadota > Alphaproteobacteria > Hyphomicrobiales > Methylobacteriaceae > Methylobacterium > Methylobacterium sp. AC315. Next base: position 20,729 of record NZ_CEEDEA010000037.1, on the reverse strand, counting down.
GTGTCACGGTTCGCCCATTACTTGAAATGCATGGTGCGTGACAAGATAGGCTCGACCAAAGAAACGGCACAGCTGACCCGGTGGCTACAGGAATGGATCAACGAGTACGTTGACGGGGATCCCACCAACTCGAATGAGCAGACCAAGGCCCGCAAACCTCTCGCCGCGGCGCGGGTCGACATCTTCCCTGACGAGGAGAATCCCGGATACTACTCGGCGAAGTTCTACCTGCGCCCGCATTATCAGCTCGAAGGCATGGACATCGGCATGAGTTTGGTTTCCCGCCTGCCGCAGCCCAAGCAATGACGATCTGACCGGATCCGGTGATCTGGCTCGGCCCGGGTGCATGACCAGATCGGTTCGAGGCGCTCGCCAGCAAACCGCGCCGTTCCCGGTGAACGGTCGTACGACCGCGGCGGCGTAATCAGTTTGACACCGTGTATTGCAGCACAACAAGGAGGACCGAACGATGGCCGTCGACATCTTTCTCAAGCTTGAGGGCATCAAGGGCGAGGCGCAGGACAGCAAATACAAGGAAGAGATCGACGTCCTAGCTTGGTCGTGGGGTGCGGCCCAATCCGGCACGACCCATGTCGGATCAGGTGCCGGTGCGGGTAAGGTTAGCGTGCAAGACCTCAGCATCACCAAATATATCGATAAGTCGAGCCCGACTCTGTTTCAGCATTGCTGCACCGGGAAACACATCAGCAAGGGTAAGCTGATCGTTCGAAAGGCCGGCGACAAGCCGCTCGAGTATCTCACCGTCGATCTCGAAGATATCATCGTTTCTCACGTGTCGCTCGGCGGCTCCGGCGGTGAGGACCGGCTGACCGAGAACATCACGCTCAACTTCAGCACCTTCCACGTCAAATACGCGCTGCAGAACCCCGACGGCAGCAAGGGGGCTGAGACCGAGCACAAGTGGCACATCGCTAAAAACGTCGCCGGATAGAGCGACTTGCGTTGAGGACCGACCACATTCGGGTGCGCCTTGCCTGCGTGATCACGCCCAACATCCTTTCGCCGCGGCGCGGCGGGAGGCGGCGGGTTCTAAGCGTGGCCGAGGGGGCAAGCGCCTCCGTTTCGGTAGCCCGCGATCTAAGTTACCAGGGCTTTTCCAGGCGGCCACTTATGAGGAGGAAATATGAACGGCAGGGCCGTTGGAATGCCTGTCCGTACGTCGCTGATGGAGATTTTCCGCGTCGCCAATGACGAGCGGGATGCCCGGCGGCGCGTTGGGGCCTCGGATGAATCGGGCGCCATCATTTTGCAGGGCCGGAGAAGTCAGTTTCGGTCCTCGACCAATGTCTCCGATCTGCAGCGGAGTGTCGCGCACGATCTCGAGCGCATGATGAACGTCGTCCATCTCGCAGCCGACATCAATCTGTCAGCCTATCCTGAGGTTCGCCGCTCTATCCTCAACCATGGTTTTGTGGACATCGCTCGCATGACCCTCGGCGATGGGGCGGTGAACGACATCGCTGGCGAAATCGAGACGGCCCTTCGCATCTTCGAGCCGCGCCTCGTTCCCGGCTCGATTGCCGCCCGGCGAGATATCGACCTCGATCCCACTGAGCTAACGCTTCGGTTCCTCGTACGTGCGGAGATTCGGGCCGATCCGCTCAACGTCCCGGTTGAGTTCGTGGCCGACCTTGACCGGGATACGGGCCACATGAAAGTCGCGCGGCGATGAGCGCCCCGCGCGGCGGCACGGACTTTCCGGCATGAACCGTGAGTTCCTAGACCTTTACAACCGCGAACTGGGCTTCCTTCGCGATCACGCCCGGGAATTCGCTGACGAGTACCCCGGCATCGCGGAGCGCCTCGGCGGACTCCTCGAGAACCAAGGTGATCCGATGATCACCGGTCTTCTTGAAGGGGCGGCGTTTCTTGCGGCCCGGGTTCAGCTAAAGATCAAGAGCGAATTTCCGGAATTTACGCAGAATTTGATCGAACAGCTGGTCCCAAACTATCTCGCACCGACACCGTCAATGGTGCTTTTGAAGGTAAAGCCCAACTTCGGCGATCCAAGCCTGCGCGACGGCCTCCGGATCGTCAGCGGATCTCGGCTCGATGCAACCTATCGCGAGCGCGAGCACCAGATTTCCTGCCGCTTCCGGACGACGGCAGAATGCCGAATCTGGCCGTTCGAGATCGTCGCGGCAGAGTATGTTGCTTCTCCGGGGCCGCTACAGGCCCTAGGCGTTGAAGGTCTCGACGTCGCTGCCGGTCTGCGCCTTAGCCTGCAGTACCGGACGACCCAGGGCGATGCAGTCGCCGAGGCCTACCCCTCCGCCGACCCGCATACATGGTTCACGGGTTGCCCCGTCGATGCCCTGACGGTGCACCTTGTGGGGCCCGAGGTTGAATCCGTTGCACTTTACGAGCAGCTCTTCTCCGGCTGCACCGGCCTCCATCTGCGCTACTTCGATTCGTTCGGCGAGCCGGTCCTTCAGCGGCTGCCGATCGGTTGTCTGGAACCGATCGGGTTCGGGCAGGAGGAGGCACTTCTGCCCAAGGACAACCGACTGTTCGACGGATTCGACCTGCTGCGCGAGTATTTTGCATTCCCGCGAAAATTCCTGGGATTCCGGCTCACAGGTCTCAACCGCCCCCTACAGGCGGTCCAAGCTCGGAACGTCGAGATCATCTTCAGCTTCGCCGAAGCCAATCCCCGCCTCGCCGCGGTTGGTCCGCAGGACTTTACCCTACACGGGGTTGCGGCGGTCAACCTGTTCGAGATGAGCCTCGACAGGGTCCCTGTCCGCTCCGACCAACACGAGTACCACCTCGTGGCAGACCGCAGCCGATCCCTCGATTTCGAGCCCCATCGCGTTCTCCGAGTCCATGCGCATCAGCCCGGCAGCGCGGGGAAGCTCCCCGTGAGTCCACTCTACGCACCCACCGATGGGGCAGGCGGCGGCCTTTTCTACACTGTGCGGCGCATGCCCCGGCGTCGCTCGGCTCGGGAGCGTCAGTTCGGCGCCCCATCCGACTACGTCGGAACTGACCTCTTCCTGTCGCTCATCGAGCCAACTCGCCCGGATACCGACGGGGGCGTGGCGGAGCTGAGCGTGAGGGCTCTCTGCTCGAACCGCCACCTCCCCGAATTGCTGCCGGTCGGCGAATCGGGGGCCGACTTCCGGCTGGCTGACGACGGCACTATTGCGCTGGTCTGCCTCGCAGGGCCGACGCGGCCCCGCGAACCCGTCGTGGCGCAGCTTCGGGGACGGTCGGAGACCCTGTTCACGGGCGCCGTCTCTTGGCGCCTCATCAGCCTGCTCAGCCTCAATCCCCTGGGGCTGGTCGAATCCAGGGCGGGCCGAGGTGGAGAGGCGCTGCGCGAAGTGCTGATGCTGTTCTCCGATCTGGCCGACAGCGCGGTCGAGCGGCGTATCCGCGGCGTCCGCAGCGTCGACAGCCGGCCAGTGGTCCGACGACTACGCCAGCGCATCGGCACCGGCACGGCGCGGGGCACTGAGGTCACTGTCACCCTCGACGACAAGGCGTTCGAGGGCACCGGCCCCTACCTACTCGGCTCTGTCCTTGACCGGTTCTTCGCCGAGTACGCCTCTCTCAACCACTTCACGCAGACCGTCGTCCGCACGGTCGAACGGGGCGAGATTCTTCGCGGACCGCCCCGGGTCGGCCGCCGGAGGCTGCTGTGATCGGAGAGGACCGCCTTCTCGCTACCCCCTGGGCGCACGATTTTTTTGCCACCTTGTGTTGGATCGAGCGATCGCAGGCTGATCTCCCGCGAATCGGCGATAGCGCGATCCGGCGAGAGGATGGAGTTAGCCTCGGCCAGAACCCCTTCCTTGATTTTCCAGCCTCCACCATCGCAACCGCGGACCGGGACGCAGGCGGACGGCTGCGTCTGTTTGTGCGCTTCCTCGGGCTTCTGGGGCCACAAGGCGCGCTCCCCCTTGCCGTAACCGACGAGACCTACGGCTGGCTGCTGGAGCGAGACGATGCTTTCGCGCGCTTTCTCGACATCTTCCACCATCGCTTCCTTCAGCTGTTCTTCCGGGCCTGGGCGGATGCCCGACCGATTGCGCAGCACGGACGTCCGGACGCCGACCGGTTCGAGACCTATGTCGGCTCAGCGAACGGCCTCGGTTCGCCGGCTTTCCGCGGTGTCGATACCGTTCCAGACGTGAGCAAGATCGCCTTCGCGGGACTGCTTGCCCCGGCGGTCCGCTCGGGCTCGCGATTGCGCAACGCGATCGAAGGGCTGTTCGGCTGCCACGTCGAGGTCGAGGAGTTTGTCGGCACCTTCCTGACCTTTGAGCCCAGCGACCGTTCCTATCTCGGCCGGAGCAATACCTGCCTCGGACAGGACGTGCTTCTCGGCCGGAGCGTGTTCTCCGTCGAGGACCGCATCCGCCTGTGCATCTTCTCAGCGGATCTGCCCGAATATGAAAGCCTGCTGCCGGGGGGCGCCCGCTGCCGGATGCTGGCCGACCTTGTCCTGTCCTACCTTGGCGACGAACTCGATTGGGACGTGGAACTCTCCTTGCCCGTTGAGGCAGTCGTTCCAACGCGCCCGGGCACCTTCGGCCGGCTCGGCTACACGACCTGGCTCGGCAGCGGTGCCGACCCAGCCGGAAGCTCCCGCCGGCGCGACGCACGCTTCCATCCCGCCGAACGAGTCGGCCGCCAGGACCGTCGTGCAGAGAGTGCATCATGAGCGACATCAGCCTTGAGACCGTCACGGGTAAGCTTAACAGCGTCGGCTACGACAGCTTTTTCCAGGCCCTCAGGATGGCGCGCTCGGCAGGCCATCGGCACGTCGAACTCGCCCACTGGCTCGTCTGCCTACATGCGCGCGAGTCCAGCGATCTGGCCCTCACCGCCGACAAGTACGGGCTCGATCGGGGACGGCTGGCAACCGATCTTGAGAAAGCCGTCGGCGCCCTGCGCCGAAACGAAACGGAGATGCCTGGCATAGCCAACACGATCGTCGACCTGCTCGACCGTGGCTGGCACTACGCGACCCTTCTGTTTGGCGAGACGCAAATCCGTTCCGGGCACCTGTTGATCGGTGCGCTTAAGACGAACGAACTGCGCCGGTCGCTCCTGTCCTTGTCGCCAGAATTCGGCCGCATCCCGGTCGAGGCTCTGTTGGGCGAGCACCGCGCTATCTGGGCCCGCTCCGACGAGGAAAACCTGCGTCCGATGGATGGGGCCGGTGCCATCGCAGCGAAGACGCCGGGCGCCCCCAACGTGCTGATGGGGCAGACTGCTCTCGACCGCTTTTCACAGGATCTCACCGCGAAGGCGCAGTCCGGCGAGATGGATCCGATCCGCGGCCGCGACGAGGAAATCCGCCAGCTCATCGACGTCCTAATGCGCCGCCGCCAGAATAATCCAATCCTGACCGGTGAGGCGGGGGTGGGCAAGACCGCTGTGGTCGAGGGCTTCGCACAGGCCATCGCCGCGGGGGCGGTACCGCCCCCGCTCCGGGACGTGCGGCTCCACGTCCTCGACATCGGCCTTATGCAGGCCGGCGCCTCGATGAAGGGCGAGTTCGAGCAGCGCCTGCGTTCTGTCATCGATCAAGTGCAGTCCTCGCCAACGCCGATCATCCTGTTCATCGACGAGGCGCACACTCTCATCGGTGCGGGCGGGCAGGCCGGGACTGGCGATGCAGCCAATCTGCTCAAGCCGGCCCTGGCGCGAGGGACCCTCAAGACCATCGCCGCAACGACATGGGCGGAGTACCGCCAATATATCGAGAAAGACCCGGCGCTTACCCGGCGCTTCCAGGCAATCCATGTCGGCGAGCCCGGCGTCGCCCAGGCCTGTGACATGCTACGTGGCCTGCTCGAACCCATGGAGCGCCATCACGGTGTACGCATCTCGGATGCGGCCGTCGTGGCGGCGGTTACCCTCTCGCATCGCTACATCCCGGCTCGTCAGCTCCCCGATAAGGCCGTCAGCCTGCTCGATACAGCAAGCGCGCGAGTCGCCATCAGCCAAACTTCCGTGCCTGCTGCCATCGCCGATGCCCAGGCCTCGATCAGGGCCAAGGAAAGCGAGCGGAGCTCGCTCTCCGCCGACATCAATCTCGGCTTCGACATGCCGGGTAGGATCGCGGATCTCGACGGCGAGATCGAAGGCTTGCGGAAGCAGCTTGGCGGACTGGAGGTCGCTTGGACGCAAGAGACCAGCCTCGTCGCCGAGATAAAGGCCCTGCGCGCGGCGCTAGCTGCGACAGACGGGTCCCCAAAGGCCCCGACCGCCGCAGCGCAGGAAGCGGTCACCGAGCCTGTGGGAGCTACCCCAGACAAGGTGAGTGTCCCGAGCCCCGGCCTGCCTAAGGATCTCGAGACCTGCCACAATGCGCTCCGGGAGAAAGCGGCCGCCCTTGGGGCGATCCCGCCGGAAGCGCGGATGATCTACGACCATGTCGACGAGCAAGCAGTGGCCTCGGTGGTTGCCGATTGGACCGGTATCCCTGTCGGCCGGATGGTGAGCGACGAGATCGAGACGGTGCTGCGCCTGCCGGAGATCCTCAATCGTCGGGTGATCGGCCAGTCCCATGGCCTCGCGATGATCGCCAAGCGCATTGAAACCAACCGGGCCAAACTCGACAACCCCAACAAGCCGATCGGGGTGTTCATGCTATGCGGCCCCTCCGGCGTCGGCAAGACCGAGACCGCTCTCGCCCTCGCTGAGGCACTCTACGGAGGCGAGCAGAACATGATCACCATCAACATGAGCGAGTTCCAAGAGGCACATACAGTCTCTACTCTAAAGGGCGCGCCTCCGGGCTATGTTGGCTACGGCGAAGGCGGCCGCCTAACCGAGGCGGTGAGGCGTCGTCCCTACAGCGTGATCCTCCTAGACGAGGTTGAAAAGGCCCATACTGACGTCCACGAGATCTTTTTCCAGGTCTTCGACAAGGGCGTGATGGAGGACGGCACCGGCCGACGGATCGATTTCAATAACACTTTGATCATTCTGACCTCGAATGTCGGTACCGATGTGATTATGCAGCTCAGTAAAGATCCATCCTACGCAAGCGACCCCGAAGCTCTCGCGGGATTCCTGCGACCCCAGCTCCTCAAAATATTTCCGGCCGCATTGCTCGGTCGAATCGTGATAATTCCATACTTCCCACTTTCTTCGGAGATGCTTGGAGACATCGCCCGCCTCCAACTTGACCGCATTGGCAGAAGGCTCCGAGAGAACCAACAAGCCTCTCTCCACTTCGACGACGCAGTGGTGGAATATATCGTGGCGCAGTGCAACGATCCAGATTCGGGCGGCCGTATGATCGACAATATCTTAACAAATACGATACTGCCCGCCCTATCAAGAACAATACTCAACCGCATAATTCAACAGAGTCCCGTCACAGATATTTATCTCCAGATTCAAGACGGTAGTTTACAATTTATTACCGACTGAAACTCGGATGTACGAATAGTCCGCCGATAATGGGTCCAGAGGATTTATGCCTTTCCGATATCAGTTATGCCCGCAGCGAAATGTTGTCGAAGAGTGGAACTATCTCCTCGATTGAATCCCCGCTTATCCTAGCGAGTGTGATCCTGAGAAAATTATAGGCAATTAACGGCATCTATTCTCTTAACCTTGCCGAAAGACAACGGGTCCGCGCTCGCCGTGTTCAACCTTAATATTGCGTATCTTCCGTTAGAAGCCGCGCTTGCATAGAATGTTCGGTGAAATCCGTCTCGCACAAATCTGCTCGCTGCCAGGTATTCGAAACGGAGCCAACCTTAGTTCGGTACGTACAGAATTCCAGAGAGGATCTGCAGATCGTCGACCGCTCTGGCCTAGGTGGTACTTGGACATGAACGGCTCGATCAGTATCCGCCATCCATCCTAAAGGCAAAACGAATCCCACATAGCGTCGAGATGTGACAAGCGGCGACCCGGGATTACAGATCTTGCGCCCTTGCAATGTCCTGCCTCGATTGATACCTCATTGGCTAAGCGAAAATCGATCTGATTGCTTGCAGGTTGCCGTCGCAAGTATTCGAGATCGCTGCTTAAAATGCCTTGTGCTCGAATCCGAGTCTGCCACGGAGATTTTAATGGGAATGAAACCAGTTATCCAACTTAGGGTTGGGGACGTTATACAACCGAAGCGCGTCCTGTCAGATAAGATCATCGGAATCTGGAAATACGCGAGCGAATGCGCAAGTGTCGGCGGCGGAATCACGGAAAGCGCAAATCTTAGGATAATCGAGATTTGCCCGCCGAATAGCTTAGAGAAGTGGGTAAAAGTAGAGATCGGTGGAACGACCCCGCTTCGTACGCTGAAAATTTCCGGCGAAGAGCTCTCTTGGAATTTTAATTTGTCGTAGGTGTTTTCGTGTTATAAGATCTTAAGTTTTATATTTTGACTCTGACAAGAATCACTAATTTGGATTTCTAGTATCCCACGCTTGTGGCGGTGTGGATCAGGCTCCGATGGTCTTCAGAATGATGTCAAATAAGTCGCTGCGTCAGTGGTTCACAGTGTCGACGACGGCGCGATGGCAACTGATCGGCCCAATGCAGTGAACCAAGCGTAAGATTAAGGACTGGATTCATAACCAGTAGCAGATGGTTGCCGCGAGACCGACGGCAGCAAAGTAGCTGCGAGCGGGCCGATCGTAGCGCTTGGCGATACGACGGAAGTCTTTGAGCCGCCCAAAATGTCCGCTCAATGATGTTACGGCCACGATGGCGCACGGCTTCCAGCGGCGGTTGATCTTGGGCGGGATGCTCGACGCGGCCCCGTCCGCCTCGATCTGCCTACGGATGGCGTCGGCGTCGTAGCCCTTGTCCGCCAGCACGATGCGGCAAGCGTTCGATCAGCAGTGCGCCGACCGTGCAGCCGGCGGCCCGTCCTCGGACCAAGCTACATCACCCTGGGCCAACGGTCAGACCGAGCGAATAAACGGCACGATCAAGGACGCGACGGTCAAGGGCTACCCCCACGACAGCCACTCGCAACTCCGAGCTCGCTTGGCCGACTTCGTCAGCCTCTACAACTTTGGCCGCCGCCTCACGACCTTGCCTGGGTTCACCCCCTATGAGGCCATCTGCAAGGCATGGTCCGCCGAGCACAGCCACCTCAGATCAAAACCGCTCTATCAAATATCGGGACCAAATATTCAAAAGCGCGATTAATTCCGCCGAGATGGAGCGGCTGACGCATTTCTGAGAGTGGTTCCTATCCGGTCCCGGCCTCACCGGCGCGGTAATGTTAGCCAACATTGAAGCGGCTATCGTCGATCTGACTGCCACGCCGAAAAGGTCTGAGAGCGGAAAGATTCCGAAGTAATGCTGAATGGGGCGCGGGGGCTCTGGTTTTTGAGGATGCCCTGCGCGGCGTCTTGCAGCGCTGTCCGGCTAACCTCTATGTGGGCGTCCCGAATGACCCGAGGGCTCTCTTATGACGGACAAAAAGCCCGGCCCTTCCCTGGCTGACCTAGCCCGCGCCGACAAGGCAAAACGCGACGATGCCGCCGAGCTAAACGCACAGTACCTTAGGGATCATAACGCATGGGTTCGGTCGACTGCCGATCGTTGGGCGGAACTCAACCGCAATCTCGTGGGCGCCGTCGACATCATCAATGAGCAACTCGCCGAGGGCGACATCTCCCTGAGCATCAAGAAGGGCGCCTTCGATCCGGCAAAGCCGCACAAGCTGGGTGACGTGACAGTGATAGTCACCCGCAAGGGCGCGGAGGCCAACCTCCAGACGCTCAACGTCGAGGGATTTAGGTCCGGTGCGGGGAAACTGAACACGTCAGTGGCTCGACCGCACGTGCAGACTGAAACCTTCGAGCTACAGGATGTCGACCCAGACTGGATCGCCCGCGCCCTGGAGGCCTTCGTCAGGCGCGCTCTCGCTTGACGTTCGGTTTGCCGTTGACGAACACCGACGCCCGTCCAAGCACATCGACCGCCGACCTTCGCATGAAGTGCCGGGACCAGGCGACCTCAACTTACCTTGAGGGCGCAAGCACACGAGCGAGCATAGCGAACCGTATCGGGTCACACGCTCGCACGGCCTGGAGCTTCAAGCGCGGCGATTCGCGACGATAGAGGTGGCTCGGTTTGTCTAATCAGCGCCCAGGGCTCGGATAAGTGGATATCCTGCCGGGTTCAGGCGGCCGCGGAATGTGGAAGCCTGTCCAAGTAGGCCTGGTCGGGTGTGCGCCGGTCAAGACTCGAATGAGGCCTTCGCCCATTGTAGAAGGCGAGGTACCGACCGATCGAGGCACGCGCCGTGCTGACGGTGTCGTAGGCCCGCAGGTCGATCTCCTCGTACTTGACCGACCGCCACGGGCGTTCGACGAAGATATTGTCGCGCCATGCGCCCCTCCCGTCCATGCTGATAGCGATCTCGGCGTTCAGCAATACGCTGGTGAGGGCGTGACTCGTGAACTGCGAACCCTAGTCGGTGTTGAATATCTCGGGCTTGCCGTGTCGGGCGAACGCTTCCTCTACCGCCTCGACGCAGAAATCGGCCTCCATGGTGATCGACAGCCGCCAGGACAGCACCCGGCGAATGAACCAATCGATGATGGCGGCCAAATAGACGAACCCACATGCCATCGGCACGTCGGTGATGTCCATGGCCCAAACCTGATTGGGCCGATGGATCGTCAGCCCGCGCAGCACATACGGGGAGATCTTATGCCCCGGCGCGGGCTTCGAGGTGTTCGGCTTGCAGTAGATCGCCTCGATGCGCAGGCGCTTCATCAGCGTCGCGACATGACGGCACCCAATCGTGATGCCCTCTTTGTTGAGAAGATCACGCAGCATCCGGCTCCCTGCGAAGCGAAGTTCGAGATGCAGTTCGTCCATCCGCCGCATCACGGCCAGATCGGCGGCCGGGACTGCACGCGGCAGGTCGTAGACGCTGTCGCGGCTGATCCCGAGCGCCTGGGCCTGTTTGGCGATGGGAAGGTCGTGCGCTCGATCGATCATCGTTTTGCGCTCAGCAATCCGGCCTTGCCGAGCGCGCCGGAGAAAAATCGTTGGTCAGCGTCAACTCGCCGATCTTGGCATGCCGCGTCTTCACGTCGATGGCCGGTGTCGTCTCCGGCCCAGACGCGGCTCCGAACACACCGGCAGCCCCGTCGAGAAGCTGACCCTTCCACGTCGTGATCTGGTTGGGATGGACATCAAAGTGCTGGGCCAACTCGGCCAGGGTCTTCTCGCCCCGTAGGACGGCCAGAGCCACCTTCGCCTTGAAGACCGGGAGGTGGTTCCGGCGCTGTCGCTTGCTCATCGTCGCTCCTGATCCGCAGCCATCCTGGCCGTCGTCAGGCAGAAATTCCACTCAGCCCCGCTGTGCAGATGCCCCGAGCCACCTCTCTGTTGTACGTGCTCAGCACCGGCTGCCAGTGGCGGGCGCAGCCGAAAGATATGCCCGCGCACTCGACCGTGGATGGCTATCTCGATCTGTGGGACTATGACGGTACCCTGGAGCGGATCCACCACACCCTGTTCATGGCCTGCCGCGAGCGGGCCGGGCGCGAAACCAGCCCGACCGCGGCCGATCCTCGACAGTCAGAGCGTCAAGGGGGCAGATAAAGGGGGCGCACGATCGACCCGCAGGGCTACGACGCGGGCAAGAAGATCAAGGGCCGGAAGCGCCATATCCGTAATTACCCACCCGTGTGGCGGCGTGATTTAGGCGCTGACGGTTTTGAGGATGGTGGCGAACGGGCTGGTACCGGTGAAGCTGGCGGTATCGATGACGGTGCGGATGTCGGCCTCGCCCTCGGCAGCCCACATCGCGCGGTAGCCGTTGATCATCTTGCGCTGGATGACAGAGGGACGCAGCAGCCTCTCCGAGCCGTTGTTGGTCGGCTCGACCGCGCCGGGGTGGGCGAGGAACACCGGGAGCTGGCCGCGGGCCCGGCCGATCTTGGCCTGCAGATCGCGGGTCAGGTCGCAGCGGCTCGGTGTGGCGAGGATGGCGCCGAGTTGGCGATCCAGGCTCCGGCGTTTGGCGGCCAGCGTCGAGATCGCGAAGTCGGTGACGTGCTCGGCCAGGGCGAACACGGATCGCAACCAGAGCCGCAGACGCCATGGCACGGCATCATCGCTGGTCTCAACGGCGTAGGCGACATCGCGGGCGAGATGGGCGAGGCAGGTCTGGTGCGCGGCGGCGTGGCCCTGCTGGGCGGTGTAGCGGTCCGAGATCCAGACTGCGGGCCGGTGGCCGTCCATCATCTCGCGCACCACGATGGCGCCCCGCGTCGGGGAGGCTGTATGCACCACGGCTTGGGCCGAATGAAAAACCCAGTGGTAGGCGTTGCTGCCCTCGATGCGCACGCCGGTCTCGTCCGAGGCGACCACCGTGGCTTGGCGCAGGGTCGAGATGGCCTCGTCGCGACCGGAGCGGAAGCACTTCTGCGCGCGCTGAAGAAGGTTCATCAGCCCGCCCTGGCTGAGCGTGAGCCCGAACAGGTCGGAGAGCGCCGCCTGCAACCGCTCGTAGGACAGCGCCTGGAAGGTCTTGAGATAGGTGGCAACCGCATGCAGCCGCGGGCCGAAGGGCGCGCCGCCTCCGGAACCGGTGCGATCACGCGCGCCCCGCAGGTCGGGCACTGCACCGCCAGCCGTTGATGCTGGGTGACGACCGGTGCGACTTCCGGCAGCTCGATCCGTTCGGACACGCTGACGACCTCGGCGGGAAGGTCCCAGTGCAGGCTGCCGCCGCAGCACGCGCAGCGATCCGGGCGATGCGCGACGACGGCATCGGGATCTTCGCTCATCACTCGGCTGTGGCCCTCGTGGCCAGGCTTGGCACCACCGGGCTTGGATTGCTCCCGACGCTCCTTGCGATCGGTCGCGGGCGGCTTCGACGAGGTGCGCGAAGTCTTCTCCGGGCGCTGCAGCCGCAGCACCAACTCGATCAGCTCTTCACGGCTCAGCCGCTCAAGATCGCTTCGGCCCATCCGGTGAGGGAATCAGCGAAAATTGACCCGCGCAAGGGGGTGGGTAATTACATCCGTGAAGCCCGGAAGCTTGGATTGCTGACCGTCGAGGAGCGCCAAATCACCGGCTTCCGCAACGACACCAACATCGTCCGCATCGTTTCGCCCGAGTGGACTGCCTGGCTGCGGCTGGCACGGACGCGAGACCTACTATCCAAACTTGGATCAGCCGCCTCCGCCTCGCCGGCACAGGGGGGAGGGTGCAAATCCGCGAACCGCACGCCTACTGGAGTTCTAGTCCTGTCAGAATCGGGGAAAACGGAACCGAAGAAGGGCTGCCGACAAGCGGCGGGCGACTTCGACCGATCAGACCGTCCGAGAATCCGCGTGGGTCGTAGGGTGGGCTGAGCTATGCGGTGAGGGTCTACGAGCGGACGATATGAAGAACGGCGTCGGCCGACGCTTGCGAGGAATGCCATCCACCCTTCTTCAGGGTTCGGGAGAACCAAGAAGCTTGCGCCCAGCGTGAACCAGTCTGGCGGGTCTGGGTCACGCCGGCTTCGGCTCGTATCGGCTGTCGTCGTTCCGTTAACGCGTACCGGAAATGTCGCTCTGCCTATGTGGAGGATTGCCATTATAGCTTGGAGGGCTCGGACGTCGAACCGTTTGCCCACTACCACCGCCGCCAACGATGCCGCCAATCGCGGCGCCGATCGCCACGCCTGTACCGAGGGCTTCTATGATGGATGAGCCTCCGCCAGATGAAGCTGTCGGCGAATCGTCGCCCGGGTTGAGCGTATGAGTATGCTCCCCGGTTCCGCATGTCATACAACAGTTTGTGCAGCTGTGTTTATCGTTGATTCCGACGCCCCAGTAGCGGTTCGAATTTCCTTCCCGCCAAGCTCCGTAGCAAATCTTTTCTCCTTGCTGACAGGAGATCTCATATCGATTGAAATCGGAATTCGCTAATGTATAAGCTCGCCCGCCCCCAGGCCATGCCCGGCCATACGACTGGGAATAGAGCTCGAATTGAACTCTATAACTGTCCAAGCTACGCATCCGTATCGATAAAGTATTCGGCGGAGGACCGCTGCGCCCAGCATTTAAGGCGATTGACTTTGTGCCGGAGCCACACGTGGTGCAGCAACCTTGACATCCTAGCTTGGCATCCCGACCGACACCCCAACTCACCGAGTTGTCGTCTTCACGCCACGCACCGTAACAGATCTGCTCTCCTTTCTGACAAGTCATGGGGAATGAACGTTTGGTAGTGTCGTATCCGTCTATTGGGTACGATGAGGTCCAACTAGGCCACGCGACATTCCGTGTTTTGGAGTAAAAAGCGACTCTTATTTTCTTAGTGTCGTTACTTGTTATTTCAAATCGTATTTCGTTCGAATTCCTTTCCGGAGATTTAGGTTCAGCATACGCAACGGCTTTTTGCTCACCTTCGTCGTCCTCGCGTTCAGCCGTCGTCGGACTAGGCGTGGAAAGAACGCCGGCAATACATGAGTATTCAATTTTCAACTCTTGGAATCCTAAGTATGGCCGGAACTTGCTTTTACCCAGTTCCGCTTCCCATAACTTGACGCGGTGCTGCGTCGCCAGTCTTGCGGCCATCTCCGCACCGGCAATCGATTCCTTTGTTTGGCCGCCCGAGCATTCACTGCGGGCAAAATATAACTTCTTCCCAGTTCGCCAGTACTGTTTAAGAAACAACCAATCCAGATCGCTCTTGTCTTCCCATAGACCCGGGGTAAATCCTGAGAAGTTTTTTACGTCTCCGATAATTCCGGCCTTGCATTTGAATATAAATGGCTCCTTCAACGGGTTCGTGAACGTTGACGGACAGAGAGGGGAATCCGGTTTTTCTAAAACTCCCATCCATTCCGGCGGTTCGCGTATTTCGCGAGTCGATAGGATACTCATGGCCTGAGATTCGATCGAGAAACCCATTGGAATAACCGAGAATACTGACGCCGCGATGGCCAGTAAACATTTTTTTGCTACTGTTTTCATCTAGGACCCCTACGGTGCGCAGAGCCGTTACGAGCTTTTTAACTATGCAAAAGATCGCAATTTTTATTTCCTATGCAATGTAAGAACTGATTTCAATATGCCGCTCTGGGGGTTCAACAACGTATGCTCGCGTTCGACCCCGTAAAAAATTAATGCCACGGGCTTATGTAGTGCAATGCCGGGTCGGCGCTATGAAGTGACGTGTCGCAACATCGCCTGATGAGGGGGCGGGGGGGAACCATCTTGGACGCGTAAACAGGCCATCCATCGACGCCTACATCCGAGCCGACCACGACTTTGAGGAGTGGATCTACGGGCGCGCATTCCGAATATGGCGTGATGGTAGATGCCAAGGCCCGCGCCCCGAGCGTCTGGCCGATCTCAGGGGCCAGGTCCGGTCCACCCCGCGTCGGCCGAACGGCACGATGCCCTGGACGAACACGACCCCTCGCCCGCCGGGTTTGAAACGCCGGAGCGCCTCACCGGATGACCTCAGCTGAGCGGTCATCGGCTGGGTGCTACTAACGGGGGCCGAGGTGTTTTCTCGTGCGCCTGGAGGGTCAGCCCACGACCCAGAGCAACGGGAGCGCACCGGCCAGGAACATGGCCGAGGACAGGAGCACGGCTAGGCGCTCGCGATGATAGAGGGCGAAGGCGTGAGGTCGGGCGAACATGAGGCGGGCCAGATCGGATGGGAGCGCCATGCTCGCCCCCGAACCTTGACCGATCGGAGGCATTCCGTGCCGTCCACAGCCAGTCGTCGAGCACCGTCGCATCCAAGCCACAGGCGGTTGGATGTGCTGGTGCGCACGCCCCGGTGATCGGATCGAGCGTACCCGTTCTCTCAAGGCCGTCCTCCGCCCCCTCAGGCGGCCCGATCAAGCGGCGTAGTGACCTTCTGGGTTGCTGCGCCGTTGTCGTTTCAGCGTTGGGAGCCTCGCCGGGCTTGATCGGCTTCCTCGGCCGCAACAGCCTCGACTGCGGCGATGACGTTCTCTAACTCGGCGACCTGACGGAGAGCGCTTCCAGCTGGCAGCCCATCGTGTTCGGCCATCGTAAGGATGAGCGTGCGCTGGTGCGCCTTCAGGCGTTCGAGGAGGACGTTGAGCTTGTCGGACATCAGCGCGCTTTAGCTGCCAAGGTAGGGCCAGACAATCAGATCGCTCCACCAGCAGTGCGGTGAGGGTCTGCGGCCGGACGGTATGGCGAACGGGTTGATGATGCCACTCTAGTGCTTGATCCCGGAGTACGTTGGTACGGCTGGCCACCATGCTGCGAGGGATGCGCTATGGGCCAAATTCTCAACGGCAAGCGTCCGCACAACGCAGGCGATCCGTCGCGCAATTTGGCCTATTTGATGCCGCTGATCGTGCTGCGACCGTACTCTGGCGCCCTCGGGTACTGCGTCGGTGGCCGCGGAGCCTGGGCCGGCTGCCTGTAGCGCACCGTCGTGTTTGAGGACGAAGAGCCTCGTGAAGCTGCGACGTCAGCGGCAGCGCCGGCGAGTGGCGCTAGGGCCGCGGCGACCCCGACCGCCCCGGATAGTAAGTCGCCGACGTCGGAGAACACACTGCTGTCTGCGGTATCAGCCTCTGGGTATGGCACGATTTCTCCGGTGGCAGTATGCATGCCAGGTCTAAGTTCGTAAGTGGTGGTGATAAAATCTTCGCCCACGGTGGATTGGCGCGCCTTGTTCGCAGTGCGTCGCTTGGTCGGAGGCTCCTCCCGCACGGCCGCATTGTCGTCTACGGTCCGGCCGTAGGCCACGCCTTCGCGGGGCGCATCAGCAGCGGCAGCGTCGCGCGCCTCCTGCTCGCGAGACCAGCGCTTGATCGCCTGGCGGAGGGACTGCCGCTTCGGTACTAGGTCACCCGAACGTAACCGCTCGATCGCTTGCTGCTCGACCTGCGGCTCCAGGCCCATCTGGCGGACCTTCTCGACCTGATCCTCGACGGTGTCTTTCCGCGGGTTGCCGGACTCCTCGCGAGCAGCCGTGCGCTGCGGCGACTTCCTCTTTGCGGGCTGCTGCACGTCGGGATCGTTGCCGGCATCGCCTGGCACCCAAAGACCCGTGCTGTCGCAGCAGGCGGTGCTCGACGGAATGCGGCTATCGTGGATCCACTTCTTCGCGTCGCGATCGTAACGCGCCTTTGGATTGACCCACATCCCGTTGTCGGGGTTCCAGTGCCATCCGTCTTTGCTGCGGTAAGGAAGGGACGAATAGTGATCGCTCGCGGCGTTCGTGACGCTTGACGAAAAGAGAAGAGCGCCGATCAATGTCGGCGCAACGATCAACTTGCGCACGGAAGCCCCCCCTATCTTTGACGACCTGTCTCATAGCATTTCACAAAGGGTCAATCTCTTACGCTACCTAGGCCAGCCTGCGAAGGGAGCTGCAGAATAAAATATGACGCGACAGAGCCCCGATCGACTGGACCACGGATCCGAGCACTATTCACTGTATCCGTGTCTACCTCTCCTGCCGCCCAGGCATCCAAGATGGGACCTTTGTCATTTCGCGCGGGGCGACACCACGGCCAACTACCGGGGGTATAGCGCGCGATGGATGGTGGTGGACGAGTGTCTCTACCTGAAGAGCTTCGGTGGCTACGCGGACGACGGCTTCGACCAGCTCAGCAGGACGAAGGTGTTGCGGCGGCCGATCGGCATGATCGATGTCCATGAGGTCGACACCCCCGTGCCGGCGAAATGGATCTCCTGCGATCTCGTCTGCCCGGCCGGCCAGCACCCCGATACCGAATGGAGCCATTTCGTCCCTGAGCGCTTCGTCCTGTTCAGGGTCGTGCGTGGGGTGGTGGTGGCGGAGATGTCCGTCCCGAACGCCCACCGCGTTCAGGACCAGCATTTCGACCAGGGAACGTCGTTGCTGAACGCGTTCGTCGCCCGCAAAGGTACGCGACGCCTGGACGACGCTGTTGCGCCTCTGGAAGGCCTTGCTGATGCCCTGCGTGGAACTCGAGAGGGTGCCACCTGCTCGCAGGTGGCCGCCATGCTCTGGAGCGCGAGTCGGGTCGACCTCGACGTTCTGATCCCGGCCTTGTCCACGACCGACGATCCGGATGTCCTCAGGTGGATCGGCTACGCTCTAGCCGGGATCGGGCCGGACGCTGCGGATGCAGTTCCCCATCTGATGCGGGTCCTACGTGCCACCAGCGACCCTGACGTCGCTAGGTCCATGGCCTACGCTCTGGGCGGCATAGGACCGGCGGCGGCCTCCGTCTTCGCGGACATGATCCCCGTTGTCGAGGCCTGCTGCGAGGGGACGGCTGCCAATCAGATCCTACACTTCGCGAACAATCTGGCGTCAGCCGGTGAGGAGATGATCGACGTGCTGATCGCCGGCATGCTTGCCTCGCGTTCCGGTCGTGTCGACTCCAGGATCTCTTGGCTCCTCGGCGAGATGGGCCTCGCCGCCGTCCTTCCCCTCTACGCCGCCTTTCTCGCTACTGACGACGATGGGCAGCGCTCGACACTCGCCCAAGCTCTCGGTTGCATCGGTCCGGGGGCCGGCATGGCTCTGGACGCCCTGCTGGAGGGGCTGCGGCACGCGCCCGACGACGATGTGCGCTATCTCATGGCCGAAGCCGTAGCGAAGATCGGATTGCGGTCGCCAGCCTCGCTTCCCGCGCTACGGTCGGCCTTCCGCTCCGCCAAAGCCGATCGGGCGCTCCGACAGATCGCTGAGGCGGCCGCAAGCCTCAGAAGCGGAGCCGTCAGCTTCCTCGTCGAGGAATTTGAAGCTGCAGGCAAGGAGGGCAAGGTGCACATCGCGCGCGTGCTCGGCGATATCGGTGCAGATGCTGAAGCGGCCATCATGCCGCTTGCCACCGCTGCTAAGACCTCGACGAGCCGCAGCCTGGTCGTGGAGGCGGCTGCATCTTTGAAGAAGATCGGCGCGACGGACGATGTTCTCTTCTCGGCCCGGATCAAGGCGCTCGGGTGCGAGCCTTCCGGCTATTGGACGACGGTAGCTCTACGGGAGATGCAGGACGTACTCGCTGCCGGCCTGCGACTGCCGGAGGAGGACGTATGGAACCTGGTGGCGCTGCTGGTCGAGGCCGGCGAGAGCGCGACCGGGCGGTCCGTCGCCAAGATGCTGGGATCGGTCGGAAAAGCGGCTGCCGAGCCGTTGCTGATCGCTCTTGACCAAGAACGGTACCAAAGCACGCGGCGCGTGATCTTCCACGCTTTGGGGCAGGTCGGCGAACCGGCGGAGTCAGCTATGGACGATATGGTCGTTGCCCTATCTGCGGCGGACAACGATCGTGTGCGTCTGCAAATCGTGGACGACCTCGTGCGGATGGGCCGTCCCGACGAGAGACATATGGCCACTCTCGCCGAGGTGCTGCTTCGGTCATCGTTTCTGCCGGTCTGGTGGCGGCTCGGTCTCGTTCTCGCGGGGTTTGGATCACCGGCCATCGCCATTCTGGTCGACGTCCTGGAGCGGTCGACAGACGATGGGCAGCGCCGCGCCCTGGAAAACGCACTCATTGAAGCCGCCACCTCGGACGCCTCCGCCCGTGCCGCACTGCTCGCGGCCGTCAGGACGGCGAAAGCGCAGTGGACCATAGTCGCACTCCAAAGTGCGCTGTCTCGATCGGCTCATTGAGTTGTGTCCGTCGTCAGATGATTTGGGACATTCAGCGGTGTTCAGGGACAGAGGCTCTGGTCCATCTGGGGTAGGAGGTTAGGCGGCCTGCGCGTGATGGCGCAAGCGGCGATCCATCAGGGTCTGGCGCTTGATGCGTTCCCGCTCGGCCAGGATCCCTTCGCCGCGTCCGAAGTAGACGTCAGCGGGCGTGAGGTTGCTCAGGCTCTCATGGGCTCGGGCATGGTTGTAGTGTTCGACGAAGTCGGCAACCTGCGCCTCCAGCTCGCCGGGCAAGTAGGCGTGTTCGAGCAGGATGCGGTTTTTGAGCGTCTGATGCCAACGCTCGATCTTACCCTGCGTTTGAGGATGGCATGGCGCGCCGCGGATGTGGGTCATGCCCCGAATGCCGAGCCAGTCAGCCAGGTCGCTGGCGACGTAGCTCGGCCCGTTGTCGGAGAGCAGGCGTGGCCGCGGCATCACCCGCGCCTGATCGAGCCCAGCGGCCCCCAGCGCCAGGTCGAGCGTGGCGGTGACGTCGCTGGCCTGCATCGTCGTGCACAGCTTCCAGGCGACGATGTAGCGTGAGAAGTCGTCCAGGACCGTCGACAGGTCGTACCAGCCCCAGCCAACGACCTTCAGGTAGGTGAAGTCCGTCTGCCAAAGCTGGTTGGGCGCGGTGGTCTTATCGCGGAACTCGTCGGCGGCCTTGATGACGATATAGGCCGGGCTGGTGATCAGGTCCTGAGACTTGAGCAACCGGTAGACCGTCGCTTCCGAGACGAAGTAGCGGCGCTCGTCGGTGAAGCGCACTGCCAGCTCACGCGGACTGAGTTCAGGCTGCTCCAAGGCCAGAGCAACGATCTGCTCGCGGATCTCCGCAGGTAGGCGGTTCCAGACCCGGCTCGGCTGCGAAGGATGGTCATTCAACGCCTCGGGGCCGCCGCGCTGGTAGGCGTCGTACCAGCGGTAGAACGTCGAGCGGGTGATGCCGAGCTTGTCCAGGGTGGCACGCACCGGCAGGTGGGATTGCTCGACCAGCCGGATGATCTCCAGCTTCTCGGGGGCCGGGTACCTCATGCCTCGTCGCCCCCAGCCCCGCTCATGCTTATGGGATGGCCCGCCCCTCACCGAACCGTTGGTGGCATGCTGCTGCCTTGGAGAAATGGAGGGATCGGGAA